>JBEDBL010000148.1:0-6872 GCA_041177245.1 Verrucomicrobiota bacterium | reverse complement strand
GTTGAGGGTTGAAGGATGAGGGTTGAGAGTTTCCGGCCATGATCGCGAAGACCGAAAGTTTCGAAGTGCGCACGCGCGGACGCGGCAGTTACGAGATCACCGATGAAGTCGCGCGCATGGTGAAGGCATCCGGGCTCAAAGAGGGTATCGTCACGGTATTCGTCCGTCACACCAGCGCGAGCCTCGTCATTTTCGAGAACGCGGATCCCTCGGCACGCGAGGATTTGCACGAGTTTCTCGACCGCATCGCGCCCGATGGAGAAGCGTGGCATGTGCATACGGTCGAAGGCCCGGACGACACGGCGAGTCACTTGCGCATGACCGTGACCCGCACGAGCGAAACCATCCCGGTTAGCGGTGGTCGCATGGCTCTCGGCACTTGGCAGGGGATCTTTTTGCTCGAGCATCGCCACGCTCCTCATCGGCGTGAGATTGCTGTCTCGGTTGTGGGGATGTGATCTGCATCCCGTTTTTTGCATGACAAACGTGCCGGCTGCTTGGCACTTTGCAAGGGTATGAAAATCCTCCCGACCCTCGCGCTGGTGCTGCTTCTTCCTCTCGCTGTCCATGCCCAATACAAGGCTCCACCGACCGAGGCGGTCGGAACCATGGTCCTCGACTCGGGTGGCAAGACCATCGGCACCGTGGCCAATGTCATCTACGATGTGGAAAATTTGCGCATCGCCGCACTGCTCATTTCGCACGGGGGATTCCTCGGGATGGGCGAGAAAAAGACCGCGGTTCCCCCGACCACGTTCGTGACCTTTGATGCGCCGAAAAAAATCGCCAAGGTCAACTTTACAAAGGAAAAGTTCCTCTCTGCGCCGGATACCACGCTGGCCGCTTGGACCGGTCTGCAGAATGCCCAGAGCGTCGACGCGACCTACCGTCACTTTGGTGTGACGCCCTATTTTTCCACCACGCGACCGGCCAACTACAAGTCGGGGTGGTCCGCTGTGGGCCGGAACGTCGGCTTGGACGGTGGCAAGCTTGCCTTGGGCAAACTGATGCCCGGTGTCGAAATCCTCCAACTCCCGGTCGTGACAAACACCGGTATGGCCTTGGGCAAAGTCTCCCTCATATCGATCAACATTCCCTTTGGTCGCCTCAATTCTCTGACCATATCCCGTCCCAACGGTTCGCTTTTCGCGACCTCGGTCGATCCCCTCGACTGCCACTACAGCCCGCAGTTCAAAGCGCTCGTTTGGGATAAGATCACCAACTGAACGGCCTCCCGTAAGGGCAAAGCTAGGCAGTAATCCCCCGGCAGTGCGCGCTGCGGAAGGGTCTGCGCTCGTACCAGCTTTCCATTGCTGTTCGCCGCCTGCCTTGAGGGATATGGCGCAGAGTATAAGCTCTCGCCATGGCGCGCTTTGCCCAGGTGATTCTCGACCGCTCGACGGGCGAAGAGCTTGGCTCTCGGCACGTGGCAGGGGATCTTTTTGCTCCAGGATCGCCACTCCCCGCACCAGCGTGAGATTATTGTTTTAGTGGTTGGTGCGTGATCGGGTTCCGCCCGAGTTAGGTTTAGCTTTGTTAAAGCTTGGTCAAGACATGGATGGACACCTGTAAATGACACTATCGGCTTGCTTGCTTCGGGCTGCGGACCAAAGTCTGCCCATGAGATATCTACCTGTCCTTCTCCTCACGGCGACTTCGGTTCTCGCTGCAGATCGTGTCTACCTGACATTGGAGCAATCCACGGGCAATCCGGGCACTTGGCAGGCAGTGACCATGACTTCCGACATGCTGACTGCCGATGGCAGGATTGATGGCGGTGTCTTCGATACGAATAACAAATTTTACCGGCTCAAAATTCATACCCCAGATCCTTTTTTGCGCGAGGCGGCGGTGATTGTCCAAGGCGGCACGTTGCCCGTCGGCTCAGAATTGGCTGGCCAGACCGTTGGCGCTTTTGCCATCGCCAAAAGCGAGGTGACGTGGGACGAGTGGCAGCGCGTACGGACTTTTGCGATAGCGCGCGGTTATGACCTTGCCGGTATCGGGACAGCCAGCAGCGGGAACGATCCCGTGAGGGAGGTAAGTTGGTGCGATGTGTTGAAGTGGTGCAACGCGAAGAGCGAGATGGACGGCACGGTTCCTGTCTACCGGGTGGGTGATACCATTTACAAAACGGGGCAGAGCGAACCGATCGTTGATGCGGATGCCAACGGGTATCGTCTGCCGACCGAAGCGGAGTGGGAGTGGGCAGCACGCGGCGGTGTCAACAGCCAAGGCCGCATTTACAGCGGAAGCAACGATCTGAACGCAGCGGGTTGGTATTGGGACAACTCGGGCGGCGCAACGGTGATTATCTACGACGGCCATGGCACACGGCCGGTCGCGCAAAAAGCCGCCAATGAACTCGGGCTTTTTGACATGAGCGGCAACGTGTTCGAGTGGTGTTTCGACAGCGTTGTCCAAGACTTCCACCGCATCCGTGGCGGAAGCTGGTTCAGCAATGCGAGCGCTTGCAGGGTGACCGATCGGAGCCTCTATGACTACGCGGGCTCCCGCTACACCTACATCGGCTTTCGCTTGGCGCGTCGTTCGGGAATTTGATGCCCAGAGGCCGGCAAGGAGAAAGGCCCGGGGCGAAGCACGTTCGGCTCGCCACGTAGAAGGGAGAAAGGATTTTCCCGGCTGATGCATCCATTAAGCTCGCTGTTCCTTGAGGCGGTGCGAACAACGGATAAGCTCTCGCCATGGCGCGCTTTGCCCAAGTGATTCTCGACCGCTCGACGGGCAAGGAACTCGACTACGAGATTCCCGCCGGTTGGGAGGATCGCATCGCGGCCGGTTCCCGAGTGCGCGTGCCGCTGCGCAACCGCCAAGTCATAGGCACCGTGGTTTCCGTTTCGGAGACGACTTCGGCCAAGGGTATCCGCCCGATTGCCACGGTCATGGACGAGCGTCCGCAGATGACGCCCGTCCTGATGAAACTGGCCAAATGGATGGCCGATTATTACGCCTGCGACGAACAGGATGCGCTGCGCTGCATTTTGCCGCGGGCCGTGCGCGAGACGGGGCACGCGCCATTGAAGCGGAAATTCGTCGTGCTCGCGCGACAAGTGGAAACCGGCGAGCTGGAGGCCTTACGCAAACGCGCGCCTCGGCAGGCCGTGCTGATCGAAGCTTTGCAACGCGCAGGGGCTCCGGTGGCCGTAGCGAAGCTGGGATCCGAGTTCGGATCTTCCGATGCGGCGCTCAAAACCCTCGAGCGGCGCGGACTGGTTGAAATCACCTCCGAGGCAGTGCGCCGCGCGCCGCGCGGATCGGAGGAATTCGTCGCCTCGAAGCCGCCGACGCTGAGCGCCGAACAGGAGAAAGCCCTTGAAGGAATCCGTCCTGCTTTGCGCGATCCGGCCAAACACAAACCGATCGTGCTCAAAGGCATCACCGGCAGCGGCAAGACCGAGGTTTATTTGCGGGCCATCGGCGAGGTGATTGATGCGGGCAAGACCGCGCTTGTTCTGGTGCCGGAAATTTCTCTCACGCCGCAGACAGTCGAACGCTTCGCCTCGCGCTTCACGCCGCAGGGCATCGAGGTCGCCGTTCTGCACAGCCATCTGAGCGAAGGCGAGCGCCATGATGAGTGGCACCGTGTGCGCGACGGCAAGGCGCGCATTGTAATCGGCGCGCGCGGTGCCGTCTTCGCGCCGCTGGAAAACCTCGGCCTCATCGTCATCGACGAGGAACACGACACATCTTACAAGCAGGACGAAGGTCCGCGCTACCACGCGCGTGATCTCGCGGTGGTCCGCGGCAAGATGGAACCCTGTGCGGTGCTGCTCGGATCGGCCACGCCCTCGCTCGAGAGCTTCGAAAATTGCCGCAAGGGGAAATACGATTTACTCGAACTGACCCACCGGCACGACGGCTGCGTGCTTCCGGTCTTCCGCGTGGTCGATATGCGCTTGCGCAGCAAGGACGGCGAGCGCAATGACCAGTTCATTTCCCCTAAACTTGCCACCGCGATCGAGTCGCGGTTGGCCAAGGGAGAGCAGACCATTCTTTTTCTCAACCGCCGCGGCTTCTTTACCGTGCTGGCCTGCAAGGCCTGCGGGAAAAAAGTGGAGTGTCCGCAATGCAGTGTCTCGCTCGCACTGCACAAAAAGGAGGATTCGGCCCGTTGTCATATCTGCGGGCATGCGCAGAAGCCCCCGCGGCGCTGTCCCCAATGCCATGATCCGCAGATCGCCTTCAGCGGAGTGGGAACGGAAAAAGTCGAAGCCGCAGTGAGGAAGATGTTTCCCAAAGCCCGCGTGGCGCGGATGGATTCCGACACCATGACGGGGAAGAACGCGTATCACGAGACACTCGGTGCGTTCCGCTCGCGCAAGATCGATATCCTGGTCGGAACGCAGATGATTGCCAAAGGACTCCACTTTCCCGGAGTGACGCTCGTCGGAATCATCAGCGCCGACTCCGCGCTGCATTTGCCCGACTTCCGTGCCGGTGAAAGGACTTTCCAGCTTCTTGTCCAGGTGGCGGGACGCGCCGGGCGCGGCGATGCCGAGGGCGAGGTGATCGTGCAGACGTTCACCCCGGCGCATCCCTCGCTGCAATTCGCCAAATCGCATGACTTCGACGGCTTTGCCGCGCATGAACTCGAAATGCGCGGAAACTTCGGCCATCCCCCGTATTCGCATCTTGTCCTCCTGACCGCACGGGCCGACACGGAACAAAAAGCCGAGTTCACCGCACGTACGCTGGCGCAACAGTTGTCCGCTGCCGTTCCGCCCTCGGTCATGGTCAGTCCGTCCTCACCGGCGCCGCTCGCCCGCGTGCGCGGGATGTATCGTTACCAAGTCGTGGCACGCGGCAAACAAGTCCGCGTTCTGACCAAAGCGATCCGCGAGACGATCAAGGCGATCAAGCTGCCGAAGGATGTGCATGTCAGTGTGGACGTCGATCCGATGGCGGTCTTGTAGGGGTTTTTGGACAGAAGATAACGAAGGGAACGAAGGTCATTGCATTTGAATGCCGTCTTGACTGTAACCAACTAGTTGATAGACTAGTTACTATGAAGGTCCAAGAGGCAGGATTGTTCGAGGCCAAAACACATCTGTCGGAGATGGTGGCCAAGGTGGAGAAGCGCGGGGTCGTTTACCGGATCACCAAGCGGGGCAAGCCGGTGGCCGAGTTGCGGCCGATCGGCGGCGAGCGGGCGAAGGTCCGGCTGCCCTTCGGCTACGGCGAGGGGACAGTGCCCCGCATCGCGCCCGACTTCGATGCGCCGCTGGATGACATGCGGGACTACATGGAATGAGACTGCTGGTTGATGCCCAGCCTTTGCTTTGGCACCGCGCGGGCGATTCGCGTTTGCCGGAGAAAGTGCGTCACGCGCTGGCGGACGAAGACAACGAGTTGTTCATCAGCGAGGCGACCTGGTGGGAAATCTGCATCAAGTTGTCGCTGAAAAAACTGGAGTTGCTTGGCGGGGTGGACAGCCTGCGCGAGGAATGGATCGGGCGCGGGGTGGCGGAGCCGTTGCCGGTGGAGTGGCGTCATACGCGCCGCCTGGTTGACTTGCCGCTTGTGCATCGCGATCCGTTCGATCGAATGCTCGTCGCGCAGGCTTTGACGGAAAAGATGACTATTGTCGGCGGCGATCCGTGTTTTGCGCGTTATCCGGGCGGCAAAGTTCTCTGGTGAGTCGGGTAAGATGAGCGCGCCGCAGCTACGTTTTCTATTCCAGGCGAACGCTTGCGATTTGCAGGCGGAAGTTCTCGGCCCGGCCGTTGGCGATCATGAAGCGGACCTGCGCCAGGGATTTGCCGGGATAGTCGGGTAAATCCAGTCTGTCACCACGACGGACCGGATACATTTTACGCAGTGGGATTTCGATATCCTGCCATTCACCAGTCGTTTCGAAACTGGCGACGTAGTAATGACGGGCGTCTTTATCCGATTCGACGATGAAACGGTAATTCTTGCCGTCACCTTTGACGCGGATGAGCGCAGTCTCGTAGGACGAAACATCGATCGGCTCGAAGTAACATTGCGCGGACGAGAATCCGCCGTCGTTTTCGAGCGAGACCTCTCCGCTGAAGACCGCGTGGCCAGCGTGGTCGCGCGCGAATGTCCCTTTGGAAACTCCACCCATGACACCATCGTCTTTGATCTGCCATCCGCCCATGGTTGCGGGATCGGCAAAATCGAAAAGCACCTTGCCTAGTTTCACTACTCCAGCGTTCACCGATTGCACGGCCAAAGCAAAAACCAAAGCGAGTAGATACTTCATGAGAGGACTGTCCAATCGATCGCACTTAGTTGTCCATCGAAACCGAATCCGGTTCCGGGCGACGGAACGGTCTGTGGGCTATGCGTGTGGATCTGTGCGCTGAATTCATCTGGCGCATAGAGCCCGACGGCTTGGAGTCCGCCGTCTCGCACGAGGTCGCCGTGGCGCTGGCGCAATCGCATCGCGGTCCAGAGGGCGACGCTTTGGCCGAGCGGATGGTCCATGCTGTGCGTGACGACGAGTTCCATCCCGGCTTGCGCCGCGGCGAGAGCGAGAGGAAAGGCGTCTTGCCATGCTGGTTTGATCACGAGAATTTGCGCTCCGGGCCAAGGCGGCGGCGTTGACGGCAATTCCCAATCGAGAGCCAGGGAGATTTTTTCACGCTCTGAGAGCGCCGACCATGCTGATGTCTCGTAGGGCCTCGGGTCCTCCAAAAATTCGATATTTTTGCGGGCGGTGGAGGAGAGCGCAGCGAGGAATGCATCAATCGATTCGCCGCCGAGGACGGCGGCGCTACATGATGTAGCGGCGGCGTCCCCGCCGCCGGCCGTTAAACTTGCATTGGCATCGACTCGCCAACGGAGCGGGAGATCGGCCAAAGCATTCAACGCTTCAGCTTCGCGCT
>JBEDBL010000147.1:0-6917 GCA_041177245.1 Verrucomicrobiota bacterium | reverse complement strand
CCTGTACGCAAAGCGGAGGGCATGGAATTGCACACCAGCATCTTGCGCGGCGAAGCGCCCGGACCGTTCGAAGTCGCCCTCGGCGGCGTGAAATTCGGCGTCGACTTGCCCGGCGGGCAAAAAACCGGTCTGTACCTTGATCAAGCCGACAACTACGCGCTCGTCGCCCAGCACGCGCAGGGCAAACGTGTCCTCGATTGTTTCAGCAACCAAGGCGGTTTCGCCCTCGCCTGCGCCAAGGCCGGCGCTTCGCAAGTCACCGCGCTCGATATTTCGGCCGACGCTTGTGCCGCGATCGAGGCCAACGCCAAGCGCAATGACGTCCGCCTGGACGTCGCCGAGACCAATGTTTTCGACTGGCTCAAAGCCGCCGTGACCCGCGGCGACCAATACGACCTCGTTATCCTCGATCCCCCGAGCTTCACCCGCGACCGCGCGCGCTTGAACGATGCCCTGCGCGGATACAAAGAAATCCACCTCCGCGCCGCGCAACTCCTCGGCAACGGCGGCCTCCTCGCCACCTTCTGCTGCTCCCATCACGTCAGCGACGCAATTTTCCTGGATGTCATCCGCGATGCCATGGTCGACGCCAAGAAAACAGCCCGCCTCCGCGCGTCCTACACCCAGCGCGCCGACCACCCCATCATCCTCGGTCTCCCCGAATCCTCCTACCTGAAGGGCCACCTCCTCGAAATGGCCCCGGGACGCTGACCAATTTTTTCTCGCTTGCGCGGGCGGGGAGATTTTAACTTCGCGTCGGATACCGATATATGGCCGAACAAAGATCCCGCCGCGACGACTTCCTCGACCTCGACGAAGACCCCTCATCCACCCCCGCCCCCAGCGCCGAGCAAATCGACGACCAGGTGGCTCTGGCTCAGGAGCGCTTGCTCGCCCTCAAGCGTCAGGCCGAACAACTCGAGCGCGAGAAAGCCAAACTCGAAGAACTCAGCCGCCGGCAGGAGCAGTTCGACAGCGGCCGCTCGGAGATGGTGGACAAATTCACGTCGTCCCTCGTCCAGATCCAGCGCGAGACCGACGAAACGCTCAAGCGTCTGGAAATCCTGAAAAATATCCAGAGCAGTTTCAGCACCTATCTGCAGGAACTCGAGGGGATCAACCCCAAGGAATGGACCCAGGAGGAATTGACCAAAGAATTGTCCAAAGCCCTCGGCGCGATTGAAGATGCGCGCTCGGTCTACACGAAAGCACAGGCCCAGGTCGCCGTGGAACCGCTCTCCGGTCCCCCGTCCGCCGAAGCGGAGCACGCGGAGGGAGGGCAAAGCTTCAGCTACTGGCTGATGGCCGGTTTTGCTTTCACCCTTCCGCTGGTGATCCTCGGAATCATCGGTCTGGTCATTCTGTTCTTCTCGCTCACCGCATCCTGACACGGGCCCTATGCCGCGACCGACGTCGAGTCTGCTGGACGAGCAAAAGCAGCGTATCGCGGCCGAGCACGCGCGCCTCGTCAAAGAGTTGGCTGCGGCGGAAAAGGTGGCCCGGCAAAAAGCCAAGCCGGTCCGCGCGGCCCTCGAACCGGAAAAGCGCCTCAGGGTGAACGTGGCGACGCCGCGCGTCCTGCCGCCGCGTCCGCCGGATCACCTGTTCCCCGGAGGCAGGGTGCGCACCACCCGCAAACAGTTCCGCCGGCGTAAAACCGAAGCACGTCTCGAGCAGGTCAAGTTCCTCGTTCTCTGTCTGCTCTTTGCGGCGCTGATTCTGTTCGTCTGGAAAAACCTGCCCTGAGGCGCGCTCAGGATTCTTCGGCAACGAAAAGCGCCGACTTCATCGCTCCGAGTCGGAATGATGTCTTGCCGTTGCGGACCGTGATTTTCTCCCCGGTGAGCGCATCGGCATAATCACCATCCGGCATTTCCGGACCGACCTCGACCTCGAAAGAATTTTCGCCTTTGCCCCGGTTCCACACGACGAGCACAGCGTCGCCGAGGTGTGCCCGCACGAAAGCGTATCGGTCGCCTTCGGCCACCAGCATGCGACGGCTTCCGTAACGCAGGGCCGGGTGCTTGTGCCGCACCGCGGCAACTTTCGAAAAATGCTCGCGCACGGCGTTTTCCGCGGGTGCAACATCCCCGCCCCAACGCATCATGCGACGGTTGTCCGGGTCGCCCGCGCCGCTCATGCCGATTTCGTCGCCGTAATAGATCATCGGCACACCATCGACGGACAAAATGAAGGTCAGGCCCAGCTTGAGCTTTTCGTAAGCGGCGTCGTGGTCGACCTCGGGAGGATTGGTCCATCCGACCTCCTCTTCGTCAGGTTGCTTGGGATCGGGCAGATCGCCGTCGGCGTAGGACATGAACCGCGCCTTGTCATGGTTGCCGAGGAGCGGCGACATCAGGGTTTCCTTGCCGTAGATGGACTCGGACGCAGCGAGCGATTTCTCCAACTCCTCGAAACCGGATTTCTCCTTCGCGAAGACGTCGATGATGGTGTCGTAGAGGGGAAAATCGAATTGTCCGTCGAGCATGTTGGGCCCGACGAAGCTCACGATGCCTTTGCGATCCATGAATGTCTCGCCGACGCTGTAGAGGGGAACCGTGCGCCCCTCGTCCACCACATTGCGCATGGCCGTGCGGTAATCCCACCAGAACGCACGCTCGATGTGCTTGACCGCGTCGAGACGGTAACCGTCAAGGTTGAAGCGCTTGGCGAAGTCCACCGCGTTGCCCAGAAGAAAACTGACTGCCTCCGCATCGGCGAAGTCGAATCCCGGCAACCACTCCTCGAACCACGTCGTGAACTGGTGTTCGTCCCACATGCGCAGGTTTTTGGTGCCGTCAGGAAGTTCCAGAGTTCCGAAAAGCTCGGGGTGTTCTTTCCACATCGGGTGGTCGGTATGCACGTGCTTCAGCACGAGGTCCGCGATGATGAAAGTGTCGGCGGCATGCGCGGCAGCGATCATCTTCTCGAGCGCTTCCTCGCCGCCGAAACGCGGCTCGACCTCGGTGTGCGAAACGGGCCAATAGCCGTGGTAGCCGGTGTAAAAGCGGTAGGGTTCGAGATATTCCTGCCATGCTCCGTCTGGGTTGCGGTTGATCGGCGCAAGCCAGAGAACGTTCGCACCGAGCTTTTTGAAATAACCCTCGTCGATTTTATCCGCGATGCCTTGGAAGTCGCCGCCGTGGTAATTGGCGGCGGGAAGGATGCGGTCGTCCTGCACCGGTTTGTCATTGGTTTTTTCGCCGTTGGCGAACCGGTCGGTGAAAGTGTAATAGACCACGCCGTCCTGCCACTGGAAGCCCTGCAAAGGCCGCACCGGCACGCGCGCCGCATTGCTGACCTTGCCGCCCTGGTCGGCCACGACCAGGCGCACCCAGGAACCCTGCGGTGCTTCCGCGGTTGAAACCGTGATCTTGTCACCGTCCTTGTCGCAAACGACGGAACGGCTCGATCCATCGGGTGTTTGCAAAACCGCGGAGACATCCGAGACGGGACCTCCGACAACGCGGAAGATGGCTTTGCCCGCATCCGATGATTGCGCGAAAACAACCGGCGGCGGTCCGCCCGGAGCGCCTTCGACCGAGATCGTAGAATTCTCCCCGCCTACACCGTCCGATGTTTTGTCCTTATTGCCAGGGTCGAGCGTCCACTGTCCGTCGATGACGAGCTTGTAAGGGTGCGATCCCGGAGAGAGCGGGACAAAAAGCTCAAAAGCACCGTCATCGCCGCGCTTCATTTCGTGCGACTGCGTGTTCCAGCCGTTGAACTGGCCGGCCACGTTGACTCTGGAAGGCGGATTGTCGTCCGGGACAAATCGGAAAGTGTGTCCCGTCCTTTTCTGCACACCCAAGAGCAGGACTGCTTCCAGAGCGTGGTCCCCGTCACCCGCGCGCAGCGGGATTACGACGAGTCCTTCGGCATTTTTGTCGACTGTCACCGAGAGCAAAAATTTTGCACTGTCGTAGTTGGCCTTGTAGCGTCCTGATTCGCCTGCCGGCACGGTCAGCGTCACCGGGTTATCGTGCCCGGGATAAAAGAAACGCCTCATGTCGATTTCGAGTGTTTCGCCCGGAGTGGCCGGCTGCATCGGAATCCAACCGAGGAAAGGCTTCGCGTCCCGCAGCGTGCCGCTTTCCGCTCCACGCAGCGGCAGAGCGAGCAGGAGGACAAAAAGGAAGGGAAGAAAAAGGAATCGGCGGTTCATGGTCATGGGCGGGGGCTTCTCAATTCATAGTAGGCCGCAGTGAGCGGCTGAAGTTCTTTGATGCCGACACCCGGATTTTCCATCTCGGCCGGCGTGGTCTGTATCGCCGCGCTTGCGCCCGTGACCTCGCCAAGGCGGTCCCCGGCCACGACAGGAACGATTTGCGAACCCGCGATGGTGTCCCACCCGAGAAAGCGCATGGCACTTTTCGGGAAACGGATCCGGATATCGGAAAAGGTTTTGTCGGGGTGCAGATTGACCACCACAAGGATGCGCTGCCCGGTTGAAGGATCGTACCGCAGGAAGGAGTAGAGCCAGTGACCGCTTGCCCCGGAAGGCAACCGGCCGTAAGCGGGGTTGTCCGAATTCACGGGATTCAAGGCGTAAAAATCCCCGTCGCGGAAAGCCGGCAAATCGGCGAGATGCAAAAGACGGCGGTAGTATTCCCGCAAGGCAATCTGCTCCGGCGACAGCTTTCCACCATCGAACACGCCGCCGTTCACCCACTTTGCGAATTCCGGCATCGACCAATAGTCGTAAATTGTGGTGCGCGCATCATCCTTGCCGAATCCCTCGGATCCGAGCGCCGGTTCGCCCACCTCCTGCCCGCTGTAGAGCATGACGGGCCCTCGCGACAGTGCGAAAAGGAGCGCGGAAACCGGCTTCCCGACCTTCATTCCGTGGCCGCCCCACTCGCGCGGGGAAGCAAGCCGCACCTCGTCATGGTTCTCCGCGTAACGCAGCGAATTGTCGAAGAGGAAACTCCTCGGCCGGACGCTGTCGAGTTCGTTGGCCGTGCCGTCACCATCGTAAATCTCCTTCAATGCGTCATAGCTCGGATCGTCGTAGACCGCATCGAAGCCGGCTTTGAGAAGTTCGGTCATGACCTCGCCTCGCGTGACCTCCGATGCACGGGCATCCCCCGAGGGAACCTGCGCATCACCCGCATAAGCTTCGGCGAGGAAAAAGGCGTCCGAATTCCTTTGCCGAGCACGAACGATCAGCCAATGCCAGAATTCCGGCGGGACCATGTGAGCCATGTCCGCGCGGAACCCGTCGACGCCGAGTCCCTGCCAATAGGCAATCACCTCGTTCATCTTTTCCCAAGTATCCGGCACCTTGAGGTCAGGCTTGTCGCCGTGCGGATAGAGCCGGGTCTTTTTTGCGGGGTCCGTGAAATTGTATCCGTAGTTCAACTTCACCGTTTCGTACCAGCTGTCCGCCGGCGGTTCCCAACTCACAACATCGTTGCCGGTGACGCGTCCGGATTCCTTCTCTCCCTCATACAAACCATCGATACCCGGCAGGGGCGGAACCCCACCTTCCGCGTTCAGGGTCGGCAGCCGCAGCGGCGCACCGCTTCCCTGCGCGCCGGAATCGGCCGTAAGGTAGAAAAAATTGTTCTTCGGATCGAAAAATTTTCCGCGGTCATCGCCGGCACCGAAGGACAACTCGGGGCGGACGGTCGATTGATAGCTGCGTGCCACGTGGTTCGGGACAAAATCGATGATGACCTTCAACCCCTGCGCGTGAATGCGATCGATCAGCGACTTGAACTCTTCCTTGCGCTTTGCCGGATCCTCGGCGTAATCGGATGAAACATCGAAGTAATCGCGTATGGCATAAGGGCTGCCCGCGATGCCTTTGAGCAGATCGGGATCATCTGGGGCTTCTCCGACCGCCGAATGATCCGTCGCGGTGGCCTGCTCCAAAACGCCTGTCAACCACAGGTGCGTGAAACCGAGATTTTTCAGTTCGGTGACCGCCCTGTCGTCGATATCGCCGAATTTCCCGACCCCGTTCTCCTCCATGTAGCCCCACGGTTTGCGCGTCTCGTTCGTGTTGCCGAAGAGGCGCGGGAGCAGTTGGTAAATCCGCGTGCGCGGCCGGTCCGGCGGCGTGCGACCGCTGCGACGAAAAACCGCGTCTCCGCCGTCTTTCTCCATCGCCATGTGGTGACGGATGGTGCGTTCGCCCGTACCCGAGGCGGTGGCGGGGTCGATCGCGCCGTAGAGACGACCGCGGCCCTCGTCGGCCGCGAGATCTTTGAGATAAACAACGAAACGATCGGACGAGCCGACCAACTTATCCGGAATCTTCACCGTCAATTGGGCCGGTTCCGAGGCGACTGCGATGCCGCCAAGGCTTTCGCGCGGGCCCCAGGATGTTTTGTCCCAGCGGCGCACGGCAGCTTTTTCGACGCTATCCGTGTTGCGCACCGCGATAAGCGTTTCGGCGGCAAACGGGAGCCAGACCGGCGAACCTTCCTGCCCCGATTCGGAGGGCACGAGGGGTGATCCCTCACCAGCCGGACCGCCGAACGCGATGAAAAGCGTCTGGTCGGGCCGATCCACACCGGCGCCGAGAACCCGGAGTTCCAAAAAACCGGGCTTCCAATTCAGCACGTGCCGGACTCCGTCGGCACCGATAGTATCGTAGCGCCCCTGCATCCCGTGGGCCGCTACGGCGGCAGCAAGCAACAAGAAGAGAGCGGAGAGGCGGCGCATGGAAACAGAAATCAGAGTCGCCGCGCGCGATGCTGTCAAGGAAGCCCGATCCATGCTTGCCGCAACGTCAGCGGTGGCTTTTGCTTGTGTGCATGGGCACGGAAGTCTCGCGGGAAGACCGTGCGGTCCGCGAGGAGCGGCGCCGGTCCGCGCTTTGGAAGGCGGCAAGCTATGCGGTGCTCGCCGCGGCCGTTGTTTTCGCAGTGGGCCCGCTTTGGATCATCGTCGTGCTGGCGCTCGAGTCG
>JBEDBL010000146.1:0-7005 GCA_041177245.1 Verrucomicrobiota bacterium | reverse complement strand
CGCGTAATGAGGAAGTTGCGTGGAAGAAAGACTGACAGCAACCAACCAGACCATGAGCCAAAGCGTGAGAAAAAGATCGCTGGCACTCCTTTTGCTCCCGATGTCAAGAGCGCCCCGAAAAGTCCGCGAAGCAGCCAAAGGCAGGAAAACCGACCAAGGAAACAATCCGGCAAACATCGCCACGGCTTGGAAAAACGGAAATCCTTCATGACCGGAAGGCGCGGACATACCGAAGCCGGCGAACGACCCGATCCAAGGAAGGCGACCCAAATAATGGAGGCCGTAGAAGACGCGAAACCACTCGGGTCCTGTGGCTTCCCAGACCGCAACGTGCCACGGCGCAGCCACGAGGAAAGCGATGGCGAAAACAAGCAAAGGACGAACAGCGCGTAGAGACCACCACGCCGATACGAAGAAACGGTGCGCTTTCCCGCCAGGGCAAACCACAAAATGCGTGCACCAAGAAAATAGCCAAAGGGTAATAAAGGGCAGCAAAAGAGCCGCCGGGCCTTTGCAAAGGACACCCAAAGCACCGAAGAGCCCAATGGCCATTCCCCGCCAAGCGGAAAGTCTCGGCAGCGCGCCACCGGACCCTTTGAATGCGCCATCCGCTCCCCACCATCCTCCGCCCGCCACCGCTAGACACGACATGACAAGCGCAAGCAGACAGGCATCCGTCGTCGCCAACCGTGCTTCCGCGACGAACAACAACGATCCCAGCAGCACCAAGCCGCTCCATAGCGCCGTGGTGCGGTCATACAATCGCGCCGCCAGCCACCAGAGGACCAACACCGCGAGGAGTGAGACCACAGCCGATCCGAACCGTGCAGCGAAAGCGTTCTCGCCGAAAAGCAGGAAAGAAGCAGCCGTGATCCAGAAACTCAGCGGCGGCTTGTCGGCCAGTTCGCCATTGTAAAGCGGAACAACCCAGTCGCCGGTGCGCACCATCTCCCTGGCAACGGACGCGAACCTCGTTTCGTCGTCGTCCAACAAAGGCGTCGAGCCGAGCCCCGGAAAGAACATGGCGGCGCCAAGCAAGGCCAAGGCAATGAAGCCGGAAGAAATTCCGTGCGCAGCCTTTTGGCCAATCGGCGTTTCGTCAGAACTCATCCGCGCGGTCCGCAGTCCCCGGGAGAAGCACTGCTATGACATAAAGACAAAAATAAATTCCGCCTATGGCCAGCCATTCCCAAAAAGCGAAGCTCAAATAAACTGGAACGCCTCTCTCCGACCAATCGGGCCCGACCCAACCAAGATCGTTGGGCACAAAAAAAAGGTAGGCCTGGCTGATCATGGCTCCCGCCATCGGGACAAGCACGAACAAGGACAAGGCCGAACATGCCGCCGAGGTCCATCCACGCTTGATCCGCAACCACTTGGTCATCGCCGACCAGAAAGTCAGCACGCCGAAAAAAATCGCGGCGAAAGCCAAAGTCGCCACCGTTTCGTGCAGTTTGTAAGCGATGCCATTCAGCTTCGGCAGGACCAGACCGTCCAAGCCTATGACCATGCCGAGAATCAACCCCGCTGCCAGAAGAACCCTTGCCGCTTCCGCGATCCGCGGAGACGTCGGGGCCAGACGACGGTAAAAATACGCGCAGCAGGGCACGCCCATCAGGCAGGTGAAAACCAGCGCCACCGCCCAGTAACCGCTTCCGTCCGGATTCACGTGTGCGTAACCCAAGCGGCACATGACATCGAACTTCCAGTCGTAGCCCCCCGGGAAATAGTTGGCCGAGGCAGCGAAAAGCAATGCGACCAGAACGGACATCACCGGTCCCCAGATTCCGACGAGAAAACACTTCGGCCATTCGCCACGGACAAAGGATAGTAGAAAGCTCATAAAGTCAGTCCACGGGATTGGCTGCCGAAGCTCGAGGCAATACCCTTGTTCGCAGTGGAGAACAAGCCCGAGAAGCAACCCGGTCCTCGCAGGCAGGCGCGCCGACTGAAGGTCGCTGCGCGGAAGGGCTACGATGTTTCCATGGCTGTTGTCGGAGCTTTGGCCCGCGGCGCCACCCCGCTCAGCAGAAAACTCCGAGAGCTTTCGGGAGCTTTCCGGCCTTCCTCGCCGCCATTTTTCCTGTGGGTTCATGCCTGCAGCGTCGGCGAGATGATGGTCGCGCGGCGCTTTATCGACTGCTGGCGGGACAAGACGGGACATGACCGCATTTTCCTCACGGCTTGGACCCGCGACGGGCACCGTATTGCCGAGTCGCAAATCCAACCGGGAGAGACGGCCGCCTGGTTTCCGTTGGACTCGCGCGCGGCGATGCGACGCGCCTACGATACCGTGCAGCCTAAGGCGGTGATTCTCTGCGAAGCCGAGTTGTGGCCGAATCATCTCGCCGAGGCGGAATCACGCGGGATTCCCGTATTTGTGATCAATGGCCGGATGTCCCGGCTTGATCACGGCAAATATGCCCGCATCGGCCGCATGGCCTCCACCTTCTTCGCGATACCCGAGGTTGTATTCGCGCAAAGCGAACAGGATGCGCATCGCTTTTCGGCCTTGGGCGCGCGCCGGACGCTTGTCACGGGCAACATGAAATTCGATGCCATGAAACAGGAAGATTCCGAATCGCAAGGAGAGATGGAATTCTCAGGGAGGCCGTATCTTCTCGCGGCAAGCTCCCACCCCGGCGAGGAAGCTGCCGTTCTCAAAGCCTTCAAGGAATGCAGAGCCCAGCGTCCGGATCTGAAGCTGGTCATCGCACCACGACACGTCAGCCGCGCCAGCGAAATTGCGCGCCTCGCTCGCCGTCACGGACTTCGGACCGCCGTCTGGCCGCGCGATCCTCGCGCCACGGACGTGCAGTGTGTAGTGGTCGATCGCATTGGACTTCTGCCCACATTGTATGCTGGCGCCGAGTTCGCTTTTGTCGGCAAGAGCCTGCATGCGCGCGGCGGTCAGAATTTTCTCGAGGCCGTGCAAGCCGATTGCCCGGTGGTTGTCGGACCATACACCGAGAATTTCGACGGCATGCTCGCGCCCTTTCTCGCTTCGGGCGCCGTCTGGCAGTTGCACGATGCGGAAAAACTCCCGGAAGCATTCAGGACCCTGTCCAACCAGGCGCCCATCAGGGACGAAATGGCGAAAAAAGCGCGACTTGTCGTGCGGGAGCGATCCGGTGCAACGGAGTTGACCGTTCGCGAAATACTTTCGCGGCTCTGAGCATGCACCTTCCCGCAACCCCCGCACGGTGTTAAAAGGAGCGCTTCTTATGGACCCTCTCGAACCCATCGCGATCGCGGGAATCGGGTGCCGCTTTCCCGGCGGAGCCAACGATGCGGAATCGTTCTGGAAACTGATGATGGACGGCGTCGATGCCGTCACCGAGGTGCCGGCTGACCGCTGGAGCATCGCCAAATTTTATGAACAGAATCCGGACACCCCGGGACGGTCTATTTCGAAATGGGGGGGATTCGTCGAGGATCCTGCTGCGTTCGACCATGAGTTTTTCGGGATTTCGCCCCGAGAAGCCGCATCGCTCGATCCGCAGCACCGCATGCTCCTGCTCACTGCCGCGGAGGCCCTCACCGACGCGTCCCAGTTGGCCGCGCCCGCCGGCGAGACTCGCGACATCGGTGTTTTCGTCGGCATCTCCACGCACGAATTCTCGCAACTCCAATCCGCCCCGCAGGAACTCACTCATCTGGATGCATGGTCGCTCAACAGCATCGCCGCGACATTGGCTTCGAACCGCATTTCATTCGCCTTCAATCTGGGAGGACCGAGCGTCGCCGTGGACACAGCCTGCTCGTCCTCGTTGGTGGCCGTGCACATGGCTTGCGAAGCGATACGCCGCGGAGAGTGCAGTGCTGCCCTGGCCGGCGGCGCCAATGCCATCTACAACGCTGCCGCTTATGTGAGCTTCAGTCGCGCCGGAATGCTCTCGCCGACCGGTCGCTGCAAAGCGTTCGATAAATCGGCCGATGGCTTTGTCCGCGCGGAAGGCGCAGGCTTGATCTTTCTCCTGCCCTCCACCTTGGCGAGGAAACAAGGACTGCGAATTTATGCCGAGATTCTGGCGACCGCAGTCAACCAAGACGGACGCAAACCCAGCATGACCGCCCCCGCCACGTCGGCGCAGGCGCAACTGATTCGCAGCGCCTGCCAACGCGCGCGCATCGAACCATCACGCATCCGATACGTCGAGGCGCACGGCACCGGGACGCCCGTCGGGGATCCGAGTGAGGTCGCTGCCATCGCCGAATCCATCGGCGCCGCACGCAAGGAGCCATGTCTCCTCGGCTCGGTGAAAACCAACATCGGACACCTCGAAGCAGCCGCCGGTATTGCCGGAACCATCAAGGCGGCCCTCTGTCTCTATCATGGAGCCGTGCCGCCCAACCTCCATTTCAAGGAAGTCAACCCGGCGATCGATCTTGCAGGAGGAAACCTCCGCATCGTCACCGAAGCGACCAAATTCGCGGCCGATGGCGATCGTGTCTTGGCTGGCGTGAACTCCTTCGGATTCGGCGGCGCCAACGCACACGCCATTCTTGCCCAGGCGCGGCAAGAGGCGCCGCGTCCGAGAAAGACAAAAACAACCAATGATACAGCACGCTTGCTGGTCATCTCGGCACGGAATCCGGACAGCTTGAGCCTCCTCGCCGGGCGCTATGCGGACTTGTTGCGGAAGTCCGATGACGATGCGACCTCATCCGACATTTGTTTCAGCGCCGGTCTGCACCAATCTTCCCTGCCCCACCGTCTGTCCGTTGTCGCACCCGCGCGGGAGCTGCCGGAAAAACTGGAGGCAGCCGCGGCGGGCGGATGTCCCCCGGGAGCTTCGCGCGGGCGCGCGGTTGAGAATCCCGAGGCACCCGTCTTTGTTTTCTGCGGCCAGGGATCGCAATGGACCCGCATGGGTTGCGATCTCCTCCGCGAAGAACCCGTCTTCCGCCGCAAACTCGAGGAGGTCGACCGCCTGATCCGCGCCAATGTCGGATGGTCGCTGCTCGCCGAGTTGGCCAAGGATGAGGCAAACACGCGGCTCAACGACACGGAGATTGCGCAGCCGTCCATCTTCGCCATCCAGATCGCCTTGACCGCACTCTGGGAAAGCTGGGGCATCAAACCCGCAGCCGTTGTCGGTCACAGCGTGGGCGAAGCCGCGGCCGCCTGCGTCAGCGGCGCGCTCACCCTCGAAGAAGCGACGCGGGTCATTTGCCACCGCGCCAAATCCATGGCCGTCTGCCGGGGACAAGGAACAATGCTTTCTGTCGCCCTGCCCGTCGTGGAATTGCAGAGTCTTGTCTCCTCGCGCCCCGGCCGCGTCGCCATCGGTGCAGTGAACAGCCCACGATCGGCGGTCCTCTCCGGCCGCGTGGAGGATATCGCGCTGCTCGGCGAGGAGTTAACCGCTCGCGGCGTGCCGTTGCGCAAGGTTCGCGTGGAATACGCCTTCCACAGCGCACTCATGGATCCGGCGCGCGCCCCGCTGGAAAGATCGCTCGTCGGCATCCGCACGCAAAAGCCATCGCTGCCGCTCTTTTCCACGGTGACCGGACGCGAATGCCGCGAAGGGAATTGGGACGCCGCTTACTGGTGGCGCAACATCCGCCAGGCCGTGCTTTTTTCGGACACCATCGCGCGGATGCTCGAACTCGGGCACAAAACATTCCTCGAAGTCGGACCGCATCCGGTTCTCGGCGGATCCCTCCTGGAATGCCTCAACAACGCCGGCGCGGATGCGCGCGTTTTCAGTTCCCTGCGCCGCGCGCAACCCGGACGCGAAACCATGCTCTCGTCCCTCGGTGCGCTCTGCGTTGCAGGCCACCAAGCGCAATGGGAGAATATCTATCCGCAGGCACGCAAGGCGCGGCTGCCTTTTTATCCGTGGAAACTCGAGTCATCGTGGACGGAACTGCCCACCTGCCGCGCCGGACGTTTCGGCGAGCGCCAGCATCCGCTCCTCGGACACGCTTCCATCGATGCACCCGGCACATGGAACTCGCGCATCTCGCTCGATACGCAATCGTGGCTCGCCGACCATTGTGTCAACGGCCAACCGGTTTTCCCCGGAGCGGCCTACGTCGAACTGGCTTTCGCCGCCGCGCGGGCGCGCGGAATGGAGTTCCCCTTCTGCATCGAAAACCTCGATTTCGTCAAGGTTCTCTCCCTCGACCGCGGAGGCCACACCACCGCACTGCGTTTTGTTCTCGGACTCGACAACGCGTCGTTCGAAATCTCCGCGGCAGGAGACGATAAGTCGCCCCACGTCCTGCAAGCGCGCGGGCGCCTCGCTCCAGCTCCGCAATCCGGTGCAGTTGCGACGGAACCCGCAACCCTAGTTGATTCTTTCGAGTCGCACTGCACCGGCGCGGACCTGCGCGACAACTTGCACCAGCGCGGGCTCGAACTTGGTCCCGCTTTCGCCGGACTTTCCGAAGTTCACTGGCGCGAGGGCGAGGCTCTCGGTTGCATTGAAATGACCGGGCAAGTCGCACCGGAGGCGGACGACTACGTCTTTCACCCCGCTTTTCTCGACGCTTGCTTCGGCACACTGGCCTGCACCGTCCCCGGTTGGCGCGACAAACTCGCGCGAAAGCTTTTTCTGCCGGTCACTTTCGACCGCGTTCGCTTGCACCGGCAGCCCGAAGGCAAACTCTGGGCACACGCCCGCCTCACACACGCCGAGTCCCATCTTGTTGCTGGCAATCTCACCGTCACGGACGAAAAGGGCCTTCCGGTTGTCGAATTCGAGGGCTTCCGAGCCCGCGCTATTGCAACGACCGAATCCGCGGACCTTCTCACCAGTGCGCTTTACCGCGAGCGCTGGGACGAAAGCGCCCCTCCCTCCTTCAAAGCGGAATCCTTGCGGGGGAAAAACACTCTCCTGCTTGCAGGCGCTTCCGACGAAAGCGCACCGCTGCTCGCTCATCTGCAAAAAGTGGGCGCGAACGTCTCGCAGCATACATCGCTTCCGCCCGACCCGGGAGAGTGGGACGTCATCGTCGATGCCCGCGCACGCGCAAGTGCATCGCGCGACAACAACG
>JBEDBL010000145.1:0-7007 GCA_041177245.1 Verrucomicrobiota bacterium | reverse complement strand
GAGGGAAGCGACCTTTACGAATTGAAAGGGGTGATCCTTGCGGCGTTGGGTGCGGTGGAGTTCATGCCGGACAACGGGTCAGCTTTGAGGATTTCCGGACGCGGTGTCGACGGCTTGCTCCGGCGCCTGCCGCGCTCGTTGGCCGACGGCCACGATGCGAGGGATGCGGTCCACTACGCGGAGGTAGTCATTGACGGTTGGCTGGAAAGCGCCCCGGCTCCGGTGCGGGTGCAGGCTTTGCCAAAATTCCCGGCGGTGGAACGCGATTTGTCCCTCATTCTCCCGCGCACGACTTTGTATGCGGCGATCGAAAAGGCATTGCTCGCGGCCAAAGCGCCGCACCTGCGCGCGGTTGTGCTGAAAGACGTTTTTGTCGATGCCAGCGGCGCGAAATTGGCCGCGGATCAACGTTCGGTCACGGTCACCTTGACATTCCGCGAAGAGGGTCGAACATTGACCTCGGACGAAGTTGACCGTGCAGTGGAAACGCTGCGCGATCACGCGAAAGCGGAGCTGGGTGCCGTCTTCCGCGGATAGATCTTTCGCATCGCCGAAGCCGATTTGCCCTGGAGAGTTCGAGTAAACGATCCAAGCCCCGAACCGTATTACAAATATCCCAGGAGGCTGAGCTGTGGTTGGCAAGGACATGCCTTGATTGGAAGTCCGCGTTGGCCGCGGCGGTCATCCGCCCTTGTATCCAAGGGATCGGGAATTGGGCCGTGACGGCTCATCTGGGGCAATCCTCATCAAAGCGCCTCCCGTGCGAGCGGGAGGCGCTTTCTGTTGGTGGTTGTAGCAGCCGCGTCTCGCCGCCGGTTGTTCCGGATAACGGCCTTCGCCACGGACGGTGACGCTACATTTGGCGTGTTGCGGATAGCGGTCGGGGCGGATAGAAAAAGAGATCAAACATGGCAGCGCTTTTGGCACTTGAGGACGGGCGGATTTTTCGCGGCGACGCATTCGGTGCGGCTGGCACAGTGACCGGCGAGATTTGCTTCAACACCTCGCTGAGCGGCTATCAGGAGGTGCTCACCGATCCTTCGTATTTCGGGCAGATCGTGGCCATGACCAACCCGCACATCGGCAACTACGGCGTGAACGTCCTCGACGAAGAAGCGCACGGTCCGCAGGTGAGGGGATTTGTCATCGAGGAATTGTCCGAGTTGCCGAGCAACTGGCGTTCCGAGGAATCGCTCGATTCGTACCTCCGGCGCAATGGTGTGCCCGGGATCCAGGGGGTGGACACGCGCGCGTTGACCAAGCATCTGCGGCAGGCGGGCGCGATGAAGGCGTGCCTGACCACGGAGGAAATGTCGGAGAAAGATGCGGTGCAACGCGCGGTGAAGGGCGACGGCGTTGTAGGCATGGACTTTGTCCGCGAGGTGACGCCGAAGCGTGCTTATGATTGGGATCCGATGGATGCGGAGAGTCGTCCGTGGAAATTGGCCTCGAATGAGGGCGAGACCGGAACGCTTCGCGATGCCATCGGCAATGTGTTCGGATTTCTCCCCCCGGTGCGTCATCGCGTGGTGGCCTATGATTTCGGGATGAAGCGCAACATCTTGCGCGACCTGCGGCAGCGGGGACTCGGCGTGCGCGTGGTTCCCGCGGATACCTCGGCGGAAGATGTGCTCGCCATGGACCCGGACGGCATTTTTCTTTCCAACGGGCCCGGAGATCCGGCAGCGCTTGATTACATCCACAAAAATGTGCGGGCGCTGCTCGGAAAGAAACCGATTTTCGGCATTTGTCTCGGGCATCAAATCCTCGGCTACGCGCTCGGGGGAAAGACTTTCAAACTTAAGTTCGGCCACCGCGGGGGCAACCAACCGGTCAAAGACCTGATCACCGGCAAGGTTTCCATCACCGCCCAAAACCACGGCTTTGCCGTCGATGCGGACTCTTTGCCGTCCGATGCCGAAGTCACGCATATCAACCTCAACGACGGCACGGTCGAGGGGTTGCGCAGCAGGTCGATGCCGGTTTTCAGCGTGCAATACCACCCCGAGGCGGCCCCGGGGCCCCATGATGCCGCCTACTTTTTCGACCAGTTCGCCGATCTTGTTGCCGAAACGAAGGGCGGCGGTTAGCCTCCACACTCATGCGCCTGACCGTTTATTTCCCCGAGGACAGTCCCACGACCCACGAGTTTGTCGGGCAAAAGCTGACCGTCGGCAGGTTGGGGGACAATGACGTCCAGTTGGACGAGGGTTCGGTCTCGAGCCACCACGCCGAAGTTGTCCTTCGCGACAGCGAAGGCGTTCTGGTCGACAAGGGTTCGACCAATGGAACTTTTCTCAACGGCGAGCAAGTGACCGGCGAGGCGGCGCTCAAAGAGGGCGACGAAATTTATTTCGGAAATGTACGCGCGGTTTTCATGGAGCCGGTCGCTGCCCCTGCGCCTCTTCCGCCTTCCGAACCCGAGCTTGCCGTGGTCGGAGCCGAAGGCACCGGTCGCCCGGCGAATTTTCACTACATGTCGCCGTTGCCGCGTCCGGCCCCGCCCAAAGATGTGCTTGGCATGGTGGCGTGGGGCTGTGCCGGTCTCGGCGTGCTTGCCTTGGTTTACGCGGCGTTCTCTATTCTCAGCGGCGCGTAGCCGGCTCAGAACGCGAAGGTCAGTTGGCTGGGTGGCTGCGCTGGTGCTTTCTCGCGCCGGGCAAGCAGGTTGCGCTTGATCAGCGCGAAGAGATGAGTGCCCGCCTCGTGCGGCAGGATCTCCTCGCGGCGGTTGTTGTTACGTTGCGTGCGGTGGTTTTTTGCTTTCATCGTCCACGAGTTTGCGCGATGGGGTAGGACATTCGCTGTCCCATGCCCGAAAAAATTTCACTCCCGAAAAAAGCCCCCGAAGCTCTGACCAGACCGCCGATGGAGAGGATGTGGCGGATTCACCAGATACTGTCCGGGGGATCCCACCCGAACTGCACCGGATTGTCGGAGGAGCTCGAGGTCTCAGCCAAGACGGTGATGCGCGACCTCGAGTTCATGCGCGACCGTCTCGGATTGCCCTTGGAATACGATGCGGCGAAGCACGGGTTTTTCTACACCGCGCCGGTGCGGGATTTTCCGACGATGAAAATTTCGCAGGGGGAAGTGGCGGCGCTGCTGCTGGCCCAGAAATCGCTCGAGCAGTTCCGCGGCACGCCCTTCGAGCGTCCGCTGTCCGGAGCGTTCCGAAAATTGAGCCAGTCGCTCGGCGGCGACATGGAGGTGGCCTGGCATGAACTCGAGCAGGCCATGTCCGTGCGGCGCAGCGGCGTGGGCCTGGCCGACATGCAGGTCTTCGACGTTCTGGCCAAGGCCGTGACCGAGCGCGACGAGCTGGAGTTCGCCTACCACAAACTGGCCGGCGAGAAAGCGGAGAGCCGCAAGGTGCGCCCTTACCATCTCGGATGCATCGAGGACCAGTGGTATCTCTTCGCGCACGATGCCGGTCGCGGCGCGATCCGGACATTCGCCCTTCCGCGCATCCGCGACGTGGTCAAGACGGGGGAAAAATTCCGGCGTCCGAAAGATTTCTCCGTGGCCAAGTTGCTGGACGGAAGTTTCGCCGTTTTCGAGGGGCGCAATGCCAAACCGGTGAAAGTTCTGTTCAGGGGCGTGGCGGCGCGTTTGGTCGGTGAGCGTTCATGGCATCCCTCGCAGGAGTTGGGACAGCGCAAAGACGGCGTTGTTCTGTCCATGCGCGTGGGCCTCTCGCCCGATTTGG
This sequence comes from Verrucomicrobiota bacterium, assembly GCA_041177245.1. Taxonomy (GTDB): domain Bacteria; phylum Verrucomicrobiota; class Verrucomicrobiia; order Chthoniobacterales; family JACTMZ01; genus JACTMZ01. Next base: position 3,298 of record JBEDBL010000145.1, on the reverse strand, counting down.
TGCAGTGGATTCTCGGCTGGGGGGGCGAAGCGGAGGTTCTGTCCCCCGACGAATTGCGGGTCAAAGTCGCCCGCGCCGCGGAAGAAGCGGCGGCGGTTTACCGCCGATAATGCGGATTTCGGTCTAGTGAATCGTTTGCCTTGCCTGTATTGAGGTTCGAAATCATGCCTGAATCCCCGAACAAGAAGCCGTCCGGAAGAAGCGCCAGGAGCGAGCGCTTGCGCACTCTGCTGAAATTGGTCGCCATTTTGGTTGTTGCCTTGGCGCTTTTGGGTGCGGGCGGATACTGGCTGTTCGTCGGTTGGCGTGCCCGCGACCTTGCGTTCAAAGCGCGCGAGAATCTCGAAAACGCCAACTACAGGTTCGCGTGGTTGCAGGCCAATTCGGCGCGGAGCATGAAGCCCGATGATCCCGAGGTGCTGAAGACGTCGGCCATGGTCGATGCCGCGTTCGGTCGGAAGGAGGCCCTCGATTCGTGGCGCCGTCTCGCCGAGGCCAAGACTCTCACGCCCGAGGAGCAGGAGCAGCGCGCCCGCACCGCGATACGCTTCGGTGATGAAGCGCAATTCGAGCAGGCCGTGGCCGCGCTCGATGCCTCGGAAAAGAGGGATGTCGCTGCACGCCTGCGCGCCGCCAACCGGCTTTCCCGCGGGGATTTGGATGACACGATCGAACAAGTCCGGCGCGGTATCTCCTTCTCCGACGATCCCCAGCTGCGCCTGGATTTGGCCAAGTTGCTTTTGCGGCGTTACGTGGATGATTTGGCCGTGTCTTCCGCGAAGGGCAGCCCCGCGCGTCTGGCTTTCGCCGAGATGACAGCGATCGTGAATTCCCTGCAGAATGACCCCGGGGTCGGCCTTGACGCTCTGGCTTTCGGTCTCAGCTTTCTCTTGCCGGGGGCGGCCACGCAGAAATCTTGGGCGGACGCCGCGATGGCCCGCATGGAACCGGGGAACCCGGCCCTCCTGCCCGCAGCCACGGTGCTGATCGACAACAAATACGCCACCCCCGAGGAACTTCGCGCCAAGTTGAGGCCTCTGTTCGACGCGGCGCCGCTGGACCTGCGTTCGTCCTACGCCGCGTGGCTTTGCCGCCACGGACTTTCCCGCGATGCCTTGACCTTGATCACCGCTCAGGAAGCGGGCGAGAACACGAAGGCATTTCTTGCGCGGACAGAGGCGCTCGGCAAAGAGGGCAACTGGAAGGCGGTGATTGCCACGGCGCAGAGCGGGGGAAATGTTCCGCACTCGGTTCTTTTGCTTACCCGCGCGAAGGCGCAATACGCTCTGCGATCCGATGCGGTGAGCGGAGCCAACTCGATCGGTGAAGCACTGCAGGCCGCGGCCAAAGAGCAAACCCTGCCCGGCGCCATCGCGGCCGCCGATTCGTTTGGCGCGCAAAGCGTGGTGAGCGACGCCCTTGTCGAGTTGAGTGGAAATCCGTCCTCCGCTGGCCTTGTCTTTCGTTTGGCGCGCGAGCGTTTCTCCGCAGCAGGAGACCACGCTCGCATGGGCGCCGCTTACGCCCGTGCGAACCAAGCTGCTCCCGACGAGGTTTCGGTGCGCGATTACGGCCGGTATTTGTCCTTGCTCAAAGACGAAGACGGCGAAGTAGACCTTGCCGCGGCGGAAGCGGACGTAAGCGCGGCGCCCGGTGACCAGCTCGTTCGCATCACCGCCGCCCTGGCCAAGTTGCGGGCAGGCAAGGCTGCCGAGGCGCTTGGCAGTTTCGATGACATCACGATTTTTTACGACTTTCTGCCGGCCGGTTCCCAAGCCGTGGTCTGTGCCGTGATCGATGCTAACGGCCAGCACGACAGGGCGCTGGGCCTTTCAAAAGCAATCGACAGTTCGAAGTTGACGCCGGAAGAAGCCGGACTGATCGCCAACTTGCGCTGATCAGGTAATCGACTGTCCGGATTCCGCTTGTCGCGGCATCGGCTCTGTGTTTTTTTGTTTCTCAAGCTCTTATGCCGAATTGCGACTCGTGCGGTTTTTCCCACGCCCAAGCCGATCATTGTATCAACTGCGGGAGCACAGATCCCTTCCGGCGTCACCGCATTTTCAAGCTGGCCGTCGGCGTTTCCGCGGTTGCCATAGCCCTCGTATTGGTCGCTTACTTTTACACGCGCTACTCTGAGATCGAGCACTCCGTCCGCCAGGCAGAGATGACGGCCGAGGTCGAGGAAGGGGCGGCGGCGCCTCAGGCTGCGCAGCCGTAGGGGCATCGCGCGCGGGGCGTGCGTGCTTCGGTGTCAGCGTTCGCTGCTTGGCGCGGCCCCGTCGCTGCGTCCGAAAAGGAAGTCTCTCTCCTCGGGTCCTAGGGATTCTTGATCCACTTCCTTCGCCGCTATCTCGGCGTCTTTCTTTTTGCCGGCCTCGCGCAGCAATGCCACATGCACTGCTTTCCAGCGATTTTCACCGGCGTCTCCCGGCCAAATTTCGAGAGCTTTGCCGGCTTGCCCCCGGCGCATGCGTCCCAGTGCGGCCACACGCCGGACGTCCTCCGACGCGGGGTCGGCCGAGAGAAATTCCTCGGCGATCGCAGCTGAATCCTCGACCTCGCGGCCGGCCATCAGGCGGAAATAAACCGCGCTGAGCCGCACAGAAGGGTCGCCCGGAGTGAGCTTGATCAGCTCATCGGTAATACCCAGTCCCTCGGCCACCGGCGCATCGGGCGGAAGATTGCGCAACTGCGCGCGGAGTGCGTCGGGCCGCGCGCTTTCGTTGCCAGCAAGAATCCGCCAAGCGGCAAGCGCTTCGGGTTTCCAACCCACGGTTTCGGCGTAGCGCGCGGCAAACAGCACATGGGGCAATTCGGCGAAAGCCATTACTTGGCGCAGCATGCGCTTTTCCTCCTCGGCTGCCTCTGTGTCGCCGCGGACCATCGCCATGCGAGCGCGGAAGAGGCGATAAAGCGTGTCCGGCAATGTCGTCCCGTGGTTTTTTTCGATCAGCTGCGATGTCCGCTCCCAATCCTCCAAGCCGCTCAGCGCATCGAGGCGCGCCATGAGAGCGCCGGCGTGCACGGAGGCGTCCTCGTCCGAAACAAGCTCGAGCGCTTCGTTCAGACGGCTCGCGCTGACCAGCAGGCGGGCGGCCGCCACCCGGGTGTCGATGCTTGCGTTCCGCGCCTTGACCAGAAGCGCGACGAGACTGCGCGCGACCTCCTCGGAGCGGGAGGGATCTGCGGCAAGGGAAAGTCGAGCAATGAGGATCTCGTCCTCGGCTTTTGATGCAGGGTGGCCGCGAAGAAGCTCCGCGGTGCGCTCGAATTCGGCACGTGCTTCGGGTGAAAT
>JBEDBL010000144.1:0-7050 GCA_041177245.1 Verrucomicrobiota bacterium | reverse complement strand
GAAAAGGATGGCCGAGGTGATGAGCGTCGTGAGGTTGGAATCGAAGATGGCGGAGAACGCCTTGTCGTAAGCCGATCCGAGCGATGCGCCGAGCGACTTGCCGGCAGCCATTTCTTCGCGCAAACGCTCGTAGATGAGCACGTTTGCATCGATGGCCATGCCGATGGTGAGAATGATGCCGGCGATACCGGGAAGCGTGAGAACGAAGTTGAACATGCACATCGCTCCGAAGAGCAGGATGATGTTCACGCCGAGCGCCAGACAGGCGACGAGACCCGCGAGCCGGTAGTAAACAAGGACGAAGAGGAGCGTGAGCGCGAGGCCGAGAAGGCCGGCGCCTACGCCGCTTTTGATCGAGTCCGCGCCGAGCGAAGCGGAAACGCTGCGCGTCTCCTCGATTTCCACGGGCGTGCGCAACGGATTCTCAAGCACGCTCGCGAGATTGCGTGCCTCTTTGTCAGTGAAGCGGCCGGTGATGACCGCTTCGCCCCCGTAAATCGGCTGACGGATATTCGGCGCGCTCTGCACGTCGCCGTCGAGCATGATGGCGAGACGTTCGCCGGTGTGCGCCGACGTGAGGTCGCCGAACATTTTCGCCCCGTCGCCGTCGAGCTTCATGGCTACGCCGTAGCCCTGGTTGTCGTAGAAAGGATGCGCGGAGGTCACGCGGTCGCCGGTCAGGTCGGGGCGCTGCTTGACCAGCAGGCGGAAGGTCTTTTCTTTGCCTTCAACGACGTCCTTGTATTCCTTCACCAGGTAACCCGGAGGCAGCACGGCCTCGCCGGCGTCGACCTGCGCGAGGATCGATTCGCTTTGCGGGTGGACGAGGGAGAACTCGAGCTTGGCCACGCGCTGGAGTTGTTCTTTGGTCTCTCCCAGTTGCTTTGTGTCCAGACCCGGAATCTGCACGAGGATGCGGTCGCTGCCCTGCGCGGCGATGACCGGTTCGCTCACTCCGAACTGGTCGACGCGCTTGCGGATGACTTCGATGGCCTGATCGAGCGTGGTCGGGGTGATTTCCTTGCCGTCCTCGCCGACTAGGCGCAGGAGGAAGGAAGTGCCGCCCTGCAGATCGAGGCCGAGGCGGATTTTTTTCTCCGGCGGAATGATCGCCTCGAGACAGAAGGCGATGAGCAGGAGGTTGAGCACCAGTCCGATGGTGCGTTTGCGACCCGCGGCCTCGGTCATGAAATACCAGGCGAAAAGGCCGAGGAGGAGCAGGCCGAAGAGGAAGGTGATGGTCGGACTCATATGTTTATTTTGGTGGCGCGAGGCACCGGATCAGGCGGCCTCTGCTTTGCCGACGGTGGCGATGGAATTTTTATCGATTTCGATTTTCACGTTTTCGGCCACCTTGAGCAGAAAAGTGGTCTCTTTCACATTGGCGACGATCCCGTGGATACCGCCTGCCGTGACAACTTTGTCGCCGGTTTTGACGCCGCCCACGAGCTTCTCGTGCTCTTTCTGTTTTTTCTGCTGCGGGCGTATGAGCAGGAAGTAAAACAAGACCGCGATGATGATGAGCGGCAGGAACTGGAACAGCGCCGGCGGCTGTTGCGCGGGTGCGGCTTGCGCGAGAAGGAGCGGGATTTCCATAAAACCGAGCAGGATAGGCGGATGGCGGGGGGCTTCCAAGGAATTTGCGGTTTTCTCTTTCGGCTTGGCCGCGTGGCATCCCCGCCTCTAAAAGACCCGCGCCGATGAGCGACCTGCATATCCCCCGCTGGGAACTTCTCCGGAGCGGCAAAGTCCGCGAGGTCTACGCGTCGGGCGACCGCGCGCTGCTGGTCGCATCGGACCGGTTGTCGGCGTTCGACTGCGTCTTGCCCGACCCCATCCCCGGCAAAGGGGAAGTCCTCACCTCCATGTCGGCCTTTTGGTTCCAGCGGTTGGATTTCGTGCCGAACCACTTCATCGGGGCCGATTTCAACGCCTTTCCCGCGGAGCTGAAACCGTTTGCCGAAAATTTGTCCGGCCGCGCCATGCTGGTCCGTCGCACCAAGCCGCTGCCGGTCGAATGCATCGTCCGCGGATACCTCGCCGGAGCCGCGTGGGACGAATACCGCGAGCGCGGAACGGCGGGCGGGCACGAATTGCCGCGCGGACTGCGCGAAGCCTCGAAATTGCCGCAACCGATTTTTATGCCAACGACGAAAGCCGCGAGCGGGCACGACGAACCGGTCTCGTGGGAGCAATGCCGCAGTCTGCTCGGCGACGAGCTTGCGCACCGGGTGCGCGAGGAAAGTTTGGAGATTTATGATTACGGGCGCGCGCACGCCGAGCGCGCCGGCGTCATCATCGCCGACACCAAACTCGAATTCGGTCTCGTCGACGACGATCTGCTCCTCATCGACGAATGCCTCACGCCCGATTCGTCGCGCTTCTGGCCGGCCGACCGCTGGGAACCGGGAACGCACCCGCCGAGCTTCGACAAACAATTCGTGCGCGACTGGCTGCTGCAATCGGGTTGGAACCGCCAGCCGCCCGCACCGCACCTGCCGTCCGCCGTCATCGCGCAGACCGCGGCGAAATACCGCGAGGCCTACGAGCGTCTCGCCCTTGGGCGCCGTCCCGCGTGAATGCGGAGATCGACCAGTTCATCATGTATCTCGCCACCGAGCGGGGGCTTTCGGACAACTACCAGCTGAGCACACGCGCCTCTCTCGAGTCATTCGCGCGCTGGGCGGCGGAGCAAAAGAAAATCCTTTCGCCTGCGCTCATCGAGGCCGATCACATCGGCGAATTTCTCGGGTGGCGCAAGCGGGGCGGGGTGTCCGCTGCGACGATCAAATTGCACGCTGTCGCCCTCCGCATTTTTTTCCGCCATCTGGTTCAACGCAAATCAATCGAACGCGATCCGACCGAGTTTCTCCTCGTCCCGAAGATCGAACGCTATTTGCCCGAGACATTGTCACCGCCCGAAGTCGAGCGCCTCATCGCCGCGGCAGTGGGGAAAACGCCGCTGGAAATGCGCGATCGTGCGGTTGTCGAACTGCTTTACGCAAGCGGGTTGCGTGTCTCCGAGTTGTGCCATGCGCGGCTGGAAAATCTCGATCTCGAGCAGGGATTCATCCGCGTTGTCGGCAAAGGCAACAAGCAGCGTCTCGTTCCCGTTGGCGGACGGGCGAGGGAAGCGGTGCAGCGCTACCTGGATGCGGGGCGTCCCGCACTCGTCGGGAAAAAAACCGGCGGCGAGATTTTCCTCTCCGTGCGCGGACGCCGGCTCACCAACCAGCGCATCTGGCAGCTGATGGTCGCGCTCGGCAAGCGTTCCGGACTGGAGAAGGAAATCCATCCGCACATGCTGCGCCATTCCTTCGCCACGCACCTCCTCGGCGGCGGGGCCGACCTTCGTATCATCCAGGAAATGCTGGGCCATGCGGACATCACGACCACCCAGATCTACACACACGTCAATCCCCTCCAACTGCAACAGGCCCACCGGCAATTTCACCCGCGGGCCCGAAACAAAAGCGTGCCGCCGGCTGCAGGATAGGCAACCATTCCGCCATGCAAAATCCCTACACTGTCCCCGTGGCCGACCTCGCCGCCCGCGAGCAGAGTTCCTTCCTCACCCGCGTTTACGCGCACCTCGTCCTTGCCGTTTTGATTTTTGTCGGACTTGAGGTCTGGTTCTTCCGCACCGGAATCGCCAATACCGTCCTTCATGTTTTTTCGGGTGTGTCATGGCTCGTTGTCCTCGGCGGATTCATGCTTTTGTCCTGGGTCGCCACGCTCATCGCCGTTCCATCCGTGGCGCGTCCGCTGCAATATGTCGGCTTTTTCCTCTACATCCTGCTGCAGGCACTCATCTTCATACCTCTGCTTGCCGCGGCGGACAGCGCCGCGCCGGGCGTCATCGCCAGCGCGGCCCAGGTCACCGTCGGCGGATTTCTCCTGCTCACCGCCGTTGTCGTGACCACCGGTCGCGACTTTTCGTTCCTGCGCTCGTTCCTTGTCTGGGGCGGACTCTTGGCCCTCGCGCTCATCGTTTGCGCCGTGCTCTTCAAATTCAATTTGGGAACGTGGTTCAGCGTGGCCATGGTCGTCTTGGCCGGCGGCTCGGTGCTCTACACCACGTCGAACATCATGCGCGGATTTCCCGCCAACGCCGACGTCGCCGCATCGATCCAACTCTTCGCCGGAATCGCCATGATGTTCTGGTATGTGCTCCGGCTCTTCATGGACTCGCGGCGCTGATCCCGCGCTAGCCTTTCTCCCGTCGCACGGTGTCCTCGTGGCGCTGGAGCAGTTCGAAGTCGATCATCGTGTAGATGATTTTCCCGTCGCGCTGCAGCAGTGATCCGTCCGTCCGCGGGCGCACGATGAGATGCCGCGGCTTGTTGTCCAAGATACGGTAGCCGAGGCGCGAGAGCGCGTGGTTGCTCGAGCGCGCGAGCAGGGTGAGCAGTTCCTTGTCCATCATCCCGCGGTTGAAAGCCTCCTCGGCGTCGATCCCGTCGATCCACGCGAAAATTTCCAGGTAGTCGCGCCCGATATCGAGTTGTACCTGCGCCAGACCATTCTCGAACTGGTCGCCGGCCATGGCTTGCTGGTGGCCGCGAAAAACGTCCGGGTGCCTCCCCGTCTGCCACAGTGGATATTTCTGCGGCGGCGAATAAATTCCCAGCGGCAGCTTCGTTCTCAGGCGGTGCGGGCCGTTGTTGAGGATGTTGCCCCGCAGTTCCTGCATCAGTCCGAATCCGTCGAAAGGGGCGAGAAAACGCGCGTCGGCCACCGCGGTGCGTGGCATTGATTCGACGAATTCGTCCGGAATGAACAACGGCACATCCTGCGCCACGCGGGAAAATTTCACCACGAGATCGCGGGGCGGTATCCCCGGCGGTTCGCTGCGCGTGCGGTAAACCGTTCCCGTGCTGCCCGACAGTCTTTCGCCGCGCACGGCGCATCCCTCGTTGTCCCACCAGCGCTCTGTTTGCAAATAGTCGAGCCAGTGCCATGCGACACGGGAGACGTAGAGTTCCCCTCCGCAGGGCTGCGGGACGATCGCGTAGTCGACGCCGAAGACCTTCGCCCGACTCTCGGGCGGAAGTATTTGGAACGGGGGACGTTCTCCCCGGACCGATGGTCCGGGATCAGTCACGGATCATGCTTGCCGGGGCTTCGGTGTAGCCGTAGGGCCCCGCAGGAACATTGACGTAGTAGATGCGGTTGCTCGCCACACGACCGGTGGCCGTGTCGTAAACCATGACGGGCCTGCCGCCCGACGGTTTCTCGGCGATCGTATCAACAAGGATGTAGCGCGGGATGTTCGTCGCGCCGCGTTGGTTGGCTTGTCCGACAAGGGCTTGTCCCCGCTGCTCGGCGAAGCGCCGCTGATCGCGGTTGACCTGCATTTTCGAAACACCGTATCCGAGCGCCCCGGCGCCCGCTGCAGCCCCCAGCGCGACCGGCAGTGTTGTTCCGACGGGTACCCCGGTCGTGCCCAAGGCAATGCCCGTGGCGGCGCCGGCCAATCCGGCGGCAATCAAGGCATTTTCCCCCGCGGTCATGTTCTCGCAACCCGAGGTGCCGAGGGCAGCCGCGGCGGCGACAGCGGCCAAAGAGCGTGCAGGCATTTTCATAAGATATTCTAATCACGCAAAGATCCCGCTTTGGCAAGTCCGCGCCTTTCCATGCGGCGCGAAAGCGGTTAATTTTCACCCATGGTTTTGCCGGAAGAACAAAAGAAAGCGGTAGGGGACTGGATTGCCGGGGGCGCGTCGCTGTCCGAAGTGCAGAAGCGGTTGAAGGATGAATTCCAGATTGCGCTGACTTACATGGATGTCCGCTTTCTGGTCGACGATCTCAAACTGCAACTCAAAGAAGAGCAACCGAAGCAATCCGAGGCGGCTGATCGAATTGCCGCGGCCAAGCAGGAGGGCGAAATGCAGCGCGAAGGCGCGGCGGCGTCCGGCGGGGTGAGTGTGTCGATGGATAGCATCACGAAACCCCACGCACTCGCCAGCGGCAAAGTCACTTTTTCCGATGGTGAAACCGCGGAGTGGATGCTCGACCAGTCGGGGCGACTCGGCCTCGTGCCGGCCAAACCCGGCTATCGTCCCTCGCAGACCGATGTGCTCGCCTTCCAGGACGAACTGCAGCGCGTGGCCCGCGGTTTTGTGTGAGTTCTATAACTGCTCGGGATTGTTGAGCAGTTCGGAAATGCGCGTGAGCAGGCGTCCGGCGGCGCCGCCGTCGAGCACGCGGTGATCGAAGCTGAGCGTGAACTGCGCCATGGTCACCGGAAGAAATTGGGCTTTCTCCTTGTCCCACTTCGGTTCGATGCGTCCCGCGCCGAGTCCGAGGAGAACGGTCTGTTCGGGCAGCGGGATCGGTGTGGCCAAGGTGAGGCCGAAGGTCCCGTAATTCGTCACGGTGGAAATGCATTGTCCCATGTCGGCCGGCGTGAGCCTGCGCTGGCGCGCAAGTTCGACGAGACGCGCATACATTGGCACCATTTCGTTCAGCTTGTGTTTGTCCGCGTGGCGGATGACCGGAACAAGCACCCCGTCCTCGGCTTCGACGGCGAATCCGATGTCGATCGAGCCCGGGTGCACGACCTGGCTTCCGATGAGGCGCCCGGCAGGCGCACTGTTTTCCGAGAGGGCCATGGCCAGTGCGCGCAGCGCGTAGAGCGAGACGCCGGCTTTTTCGGCCGACGCTTTGCGGTGCGCGAGCATCTTGTCGAGTTCGACCGGCAGGACCACCGTGGCCAAAGGTCTTGTCCAACTGCGGCGCATGGCATCGGCCACCGCGACGCGCATGGAGGAAGCCTCGGTGACTTTCTGCTGGTCGAGGTTCTCCATGAAACGCTCGAAATCCTCGATGGTGACGCGCCCGCCCGCGCCGCTCCCGGCCACGCCGGCCAGATCGGCGGCGCTCAATCCGAGTTCGGCCATGCGCGCTTTCATCCGCGGCGAGAGATAGGCCGCACCGCCGGCGTGCGCCGGAACCGGCAGTCCCTTGATCGTCGGCTCGGGTTTGTCCGAGTGTTTCACTTCCGGTTTGGCCACGCGTTTTTTCTTCGGCTTGTCCGGCGCGCCGGAC
>JBEDBL010000143.1:0-7078 GCA_041177245.1 Verrucomicrobiota bacterium | reverse complement strand
GCAGTCCGTGCGGCCCGTCGCCTCCCAGTTGTTCGTCCAACTCTTCCAACCGCCTGATCAAGTCGGTGACTTCCCGCCGCGAATAGGGGCCGCCGGCCGCGGCGCAGAAATGCGTGCGACACCCGAAGGGACGATCGTTATAGACGAGACAACGCGAAGTCTGGGGATCGAGCAGCGGACAGGCGCCGTCGCTGCGCGCTGGGAGCGATTTGCGTCCGCTTGCCTTAAATGCGCGTGCGGCAACAATTGCCTCGCCGCGGGTAAGGTAGGGCGTCTTACCCGTGAGTTTGAAATGGCAGCATTCGGTGCGCAGTGTGCAGTTGCGTTCGACGGCGCGGCCATCGAGTTCGCGGTAGACGGAGCGGACTTGATCGAGAATTTCCGCCGGCGAGGTCGCCGATGCCGGTGCGGTGCGCCGGCGCATCGGTCAATGGCAACCGCAACCGCCGCCACCATGACCGCCGCAGCAATCGCCGTCGTCGTGCGAATGCGCATGATGCACGTGCCCGTGCGCGATTTCCTCGGCCGTGGCGGGCCGCACGTCGCGGACGGTGACTTTGAAAGTCAGGGTTTCTCCGGCCAGCGGGTGATTGGCGTCGACCGTGACTGTCGAGTCGGAGACAGAAACGACGACCACGGTATCGGCTCCGCCGTCGCGCTGGGCACGGAAACGCATGCCGGGTTTGATCTCGGCTCCGGCGGGGAAAATATCGCGCTGGACCTCGGCCATGCGGCGCTCATCGCGCAGTCCGTAGGCTTCGACGGGGGGAACCACTACATTGAGTTGCTCGCCGGCAATTCTCCCCTCGAGGGCTTTCTCCAGCCCCGGGACGATGCTCGCATAGCCGTGAACGTATGACATGGGAGCTCCGCTCTCACTCGAGCTGTCGAGCAATTCCGCGCGGCTGTTGCGGACTTCGTAGTCGAAGGATACGGCGTGGTCTTTGGAGATTTTCATCAGGGTGTTCGGTGGTTCAGTTTTCAGGATCTTCAGGTTCTGCTCAGTTGTGACGCGCCGATGCAGGTTTCACTGAAAACCGCGGTCTGAAAACCGAAAACTTTGCGGCGGGCTACTTTCTCAGCGCAGCGAAGGCGTGGTCGGCCCCTTGTCGCTTCGCTTCTAGCACGATTTGCAGCAGTCGCCCGAGGTCGCCGGATGGCCAGCCTTTCTGCTCGAACCAGCACAAGTATTCGGCCGGGAGATCGTAAAGCTTCCGTCCGGAAAATTTGCCGAAAGGCATGGTCCACGTGCGCAGTTTTTCCCAGTCCTCGGCTGCGTTCGATGCCAGTTCCATGGACGGAGCCTACCATGTGGCGGAGTGATCGCGGGTGGATTTTTGCGCCCAGGCACGCTTAATTCAGCGGCATGCCAGAATTTGCCGAAGATCCTTCCAACGGACCGCACGACGACCTGCACTACAGGGAATACAAAATTCTGCTGCGTCCGGAGCGGTTCACTTCCCCGCAGGCCTTCAAGGATTTCTGGCATGTGGTGAAGCAGGCGGCCAAAGACTGTGACGTGCGGCTCGAGGAGGCTCCGGATGCGTTTGTCAACCAGGTGCGCGAAGTGCTCTTTTTCGACACGCCGGGATACGATCTCTACAACAACCACTTCATCGTCCGGCTGCGTACGCTTTACCGGGACGGATGGCCGGCGGGAACACCCGAGCTGACGGTGAAATTCCGCCATCCCGATTTCGACAAAGCGGCGATGACGGATATACGGCCCGCACTCGCCGGCGAGACGCGCATCAAGTTCAAGCAGGAACTCTTACCGTTGACCGACCGGCTCGGGGAGATCCGGTCCATTTTCTCGCACAACTCGGTGCTCGCCCTGCCGAGGGAGGCGATGAACTTCGCCCTGAAAAACATCACACACGCTTTCCCGGCGTTCGCGCCAATCGGGGAAAATCGGGACGCCCCGGTCGAGTTGGTCAACGATATGGCGGTCGAGGAAGTCCAGGTCAATGTGGGTTTGAGCCACTTCGGGCACCACTACACCGGCAAGACCACCATCGCCGTGTGGCGAAGCCGGAAACTGGAGCAACCGGTTTGCGGGGAGTTTGCTTTCCAGTGCAAATTCAAGAAATCCGACGACCTGCATCCGGACACGCTCTCCAAGGCCGACGCCTTCCACAAACGTTTGCAGCACGTGGCCCGCGAATGGGTGCTGCTCGGCACAACAAAGACGGCGATGGTTTACGGTCTCGGCAACAAGAGTGTCGTCAACCATGAGTAAGCCGGAAATCCGCGTTTCACTCGCCCGCATTTTCCGGGTTTTCGCGGTTATCGGCGTGACGAGTTTCGGCGGCGGCATCGTGGCTTACCTGCGCCGCGCGTTGGTCGAGGAGGAAAAGTGGCTCGATGAAGACGGATTCATGGCCGCATTGGAAATCTCCCAGACGCTCCCCGGTCTCAACGCGACCAACATGAGTGTGATCGTCGGCCGCAAGCTGCGCGGTCCATGGGGCGCGGTTGTCGCCACTCTCGGAATGATTCTTCCCGGAGCACTGATCGTCACCGCGCTTGGATTCGCCTATGCGGCGCTGCAGCACAACCCGAAGGTGGCCTCGGTTCTGGCCGGCGTGGCTGCCGCGGCGGTCGGCTTGCTCGTGCAGGTGACGATCAAAATAGGTTGGAGGCATCTGCTGCGGCCCAAGGATCTGGCCTTTGTCGTGGCGGTCTTCGTCCTTGTCGGGATCCTGCATGTTTCGCTCCTTGTCACTTTGTTGACGCTCGCGCCGATCGCTGTCTGGTTGAACCGTCCGGGGGAACCGAAGGAGAGCGCATGAGCAAGATCATCAGCCTGATCAACAATTTCGCGATGCTCTCCCTGCTTGCCGTGGGCGGAGGCACCGCCGTGCTCCCGGAGATGAAGCATGATGTGGTCGATCAGCACCGCTGGCTGACCGACACGCAGTTTGCCGAGATCTACAGCCTCGGCCAACTCGCGCCGGGTCCGAACATGACTTGCGTTGCCCTCATCGGCTACGAGGTCTCCGGTGTTGCCGGTTTGGTCGCGGTGCTCGCCGCCTTCTTTTTCCCGGCATGCCTGCTTTGTTACTTCGCCAGCCAAATGTGGGACGCGGCCGAGGGTTCCCCATGGCGCGCCGCGGTCCAGCGCGGCATGGCGCCCGTCGTCGTCGGTCTGATGCTCGCGGGTTGTTATGCGCTGGGCAAAACGGCAAGCTATAATCCTTCCAGAGATTGGGAGTTCAATCTGCTGACTTTGGGTATCGGTGTGGTTGTGGCGGGTGTGCTCGGACTCACCCGTATCAACCCCGCGCTGGTCATCCTCGCCGGCGGTCTGGCGGGTTATTGCCTTCTCGGGTGAACCGCTTCTATTCGTAGCGCAGCGCGCTTACCGGATCCATGCGGGCGGCGAACCAGGCGGGGATGACCGCTGCCACGGTGCAGATGAGGAACGCGCTGGTGCAGATGATGGCCACATCGGAGGGGACGATTTCCGCGGGGATCTCCGAAAATTGGTAGATCGACCGCGGGAAAATCTCGATGCCGAGGAACGTAGCGAGCCAATGGCTTACTTGGTTGCGGTATTGCACGAGCCAGATGCCGGTGCCTAGTCCGATGATGGTCCCGAAGATCCCGACCACGATGCCTTGCCCGACAAAAACGCCCACGATCTGCCCGGTCCGCGCGCCGAGCGCCTTGAGGATGCCGATCTCGCGCGTTTTCTGGACGGTCACGGTGATGAGCGTGTTCATGATGCCGAAGGCCGCCACGATGACGATGAAAAGAAGGATGAAAAACATGACGTTGCGTTCCATGTGGATGGCCTCGAAAAGTTCGCGGTTCATGTCCATCCACGTCGCGATGCGCAGGTCCTTGCCCAGCATGCGGTAAATGTCGTCGCGGATTTCCGCGGCGCGGTAAGGATGGACCGTCTTGATCGTGATGCCGTGGACTCCGTCGCCGAGGCCGTAGATTTCCTGGGCGATGTGCAGCGGCACAAGCAGGAACTCCGAGTCGTAAAGATACCGTCCGGATTCGAAGATGCCGGTCACCTTCAGTTCCATGGGCAAAATCATTTCCCGCAGTTGGCCGGCCGTCTTCGCCTTGTCTTCCCCTTTTTCAAGCCGGTTGATCTCGTCCACGATCTCCTCGAGATTGCCGGGCGAATAGACTGTGATGGTGTCGCCCACGCCGCATCCGAGAATGTTGGCCAATGCCGATCCGATGACGGTTTCGTTTTCGTCGAGCTTCAGTTCTCCCGCCACCATGAAGTCCTTGAGCGTGGTCACTTTGCTTTCGGCCACGGCGTCGATGCCGCGAATTTTCGGCGCGAGGCGGCGACCCATGAATTCGGCGAGCACGGGACCTTGGACGAAAGGCGCGGACCCGGTGACTCCGGGAACCGCGTCGATCGACTGCATCCGGTCGGCCCAGTCGTAGACGATCGTTTCGCCCCCGGCGATGAGGTGCGCGTCGAAGCCCAGCACTTTGCGACGTAGTTCCTGCTCGAATCCGGTCATGACCGAAATGACGAGGATGAGGACCATGATGCCCAGCGTCACGCCGAGGATGGAAATAACCGTGATCAGGCTCAAAAACGTGCGCTTCGGTTTGAGGTAGCGCAGGGCCAGAAACAGGCTGAACGGTTTTGTCATCGGTATCGGCGCAAAGCTTCGCGCCAGCGGCGCGGCAGGCAAGGCCAAAGCGTGCGGGCTACTCCGTGTCGACGGGAACATGCCGTTGCTCCGCCGGTATGTTTAGTTTCTGCTCCAACTCGTGAAGCAAGCTCAGGACTCGGGGCTTTCTCTCGTCGGGGCCGAGATCGTAGATGCTTTTCAACTTGTCGTACGCTTCCTGCTCGCGCCCTTCCACCGTGGCGAGTTCGTAGGCCCCGAGGCGTTTGACGTAAGGCGGCGCGCCTTCCATGGAAGCGGCTTTTTCGAAAGCCTCGGCCGCTCCCAGGTGGTCGGACAGCTTGTCGCGCAGGAGGACGCCTAATCGTTCGTGCAGGAGATAGCGCTCCGGGTTGTTGGCGATGCCTTGCTCGAGGAATTCCTTGCCGAGAAGGTGGTATTCGCGCTCCGCGCGGCGACGTAGGAACTCGCTGGGTTCTTTGGGATTCTGGTAAGCGGCGATGGCCGCGTTCCATGCCATGTGCCAGGAGGAGAGATCCCAATAGACAAGGGATCGGGGTTGCAGCGAGGTCACGGTGCGGAAAAGCCCGGCCATGCGGCCCCAGGCTGTCTGTTCCCAAGCGGTGTGCGCCTCGATCCAGAGAAATGCCGCGACGAGCGAGCGGAAACCGCTCAGCGCCGCCGCGTAGGAAAGTTGGCCCAGTTGGTCGCGCAGGCCCAGATTCAGCGGCTCGGCGCGGAGGAACGCCGTCTTTTGGGCGGTTTCCAGCGAACGCTCGATCGGCAGACGGGCCAACCCGAAGACGATCAAACCTGCTGCGACGGCGATCCGTGTCGCGGTGCGGTTCATGGTCACAGTTCGCGTGTCTGGAAGACTGCGGCGGCCAATGCAGTGTAGACCGCGATGTATCCGCATCCGAGGGCGACGGTTTTGAATAGCACCTCCGGCGGGATGGGGGTCCCGGTCACTACGCCGTCCACAAGATTGAAGGCTTGCAAGTCGGGAAAAACGAGCGCGACGAGGGCGAGGATGATCTTGGCCGCGGGACCGACATCGCCTCCGGCCATCCAGTATTCGCGTGCCGTGGCCTGCAGGTGACCGATGAAGTAAGCCGCAAAAGCCGTGATGGTGGTGAAGATCGTCGATGTGGCGAACGTGGAAATGAAAACCGTCATGGCCGCCAGCAGCCACGCTTTGAAGAGGATGACTAAGCCGGCGGCCAAGAGCGAGGGGTCGTGACCGGCGTCACGGATTTTTTGCAATGCGGCTTGGAGTTCCGCAGCGGGGAGCGCGGCCAGTTCGACCGAGGTGGAATGCAGCACGATCTGGGTGCGCAGGACGAGCACCACCGCGAAGACCGCGCCCATGAGAAACACGGCGAAGGCGACCAGCGAGAAAACGCCGGCGAGTTTGCCGAGCAGGTATTCGAAGCGCGATACGGGCTTGGCGAGGATCGTATAGATAGTGCGGTCCTCGATGTCCTTCGGCAAAAGCGTGGCCGAGGCGAGGATGGCCAGCAGCGCGCTGAAGATGCTCATCGCCCCGAGCGCGATGTCTTTGAGCATTTGGAACTCCTCCTCGAAGCTGAAACGGGCGAGGAAAAACGAATTTCCGATGACGAGCAGGGCGAAGATGATGATGAAATAAAAGACCTTCAGCCGGACGAGTTCCGTCCAGGTGACAGCGGCGATGGCGGAGATGCGGCGGATCATTGTTTTGCGGGAAAACGCGTTCCGGTGTCCTCGGTAGCCAGCGCCGCGGCAATGCGTCCCGGAGCCATCCCGTCCAGGATCCATGTCTCGATGCCCTCGCGCGTGGCGAACTCGACCGCGTCGAGTTTGCTGCCCATGCCGCCCGTGCTGTGCTCTCCCTTTTCGCCGGTGACGTGCGCGCGCGCCGCTGCCACGTCGGTGACCACGCTTTGCCGGGTGCCGTCCGCGCGCAATCCGTCGCTCCGTGTCAGGATCAGATAAAGATCCGCATGGCAGAGGGACGCCACCTCGGCGCCGAGTTGATCGTTGTCGCCGAAGCGGAGTTCCTCGACGGCGACGGAGTCGTTCTCGTTGATCACGGGAATGACGCGAGGGTAGGAGAAGAGTTCGCGCAGGGTGTTCTCGGCATTGGCACGCCGTTGGCGGCTGTCGATGTCTTCGTGGGTGAGGAGAAGTTGCGCAGAGGTCAACTTGTGCCCGGCAAAACATTCCTCGTAGGCGCGCATGAGTTGGGATTGTCCAACCGCGGCGCAGGCCTGCTTGGCCGGAAGAAGCGAAGGGCGCTCCTTGCGGCCCAAAGCGGCCACCCCGGCTGCCACCGCACCGCTGGAGATAACGACCACGGAATGTCCGGCGTCGACCAGTTCCGCGATTTCCGCCGCCAACCGCTTGAATTGCCCGCGGTCCAATTGCAGGCCGCTGGCATCCGTGGTGAGGATCCCGGTTCCGAATTTCAGGACGATGCGTTTGCTCATGGT
>JBEDBL010000142.1:0-7081 GCA_041177245.1 Verrucomicrobiota bacterium | reverse complement strand
GTCGGGGCAGGCGTTGGCGTTGGGAGCGCGATTTCGCTGGGATTCGACGACAACTCGGACGCCGGCACCGGTTCCGTCTCGGGCAAAGGCTCGAACTTTTTCGGATCAACCGTTTCCTCCTCCGGATCCGGCGGTAGAAAATCGGACGTGTTCATCCAAGTAACACGTGCCTGCTGAACCCGCACCTCTCGCGTGCTCCAGTAAAAAAGCAAACCGATGAGCAGCCCGTGCAAGAGGGCAACGGCGACAACCGTGCGCCGGAAACGCGGTTCGCCCATGGCAACCTCAGTTTTCCTCGGGCCGCGTCATCACTCCGACTTTCATCACACCGGCCTTCTGGATGACGTCCATAAGCGAGACGAACTTCTGCACGGAAAGCTCGCGGTGCGGACGCACCACGACGGCGGCCTGCGGGTCTTCTTTACGCAACGCAGCCAAACGCTGGCCGAGTTCGGACTCGGTCATCCGCACCTCGTTGAGCTTGAGCACCTCGTTGCGGTCGATCGAAACGATGGTCACCTTCTGCGGATCGACTTCCTTGCTCGCCGCTTGGCTGGAGGGAACAACGAGGTCCATGCTGTTCTCGAGTAGCGGTGTGGTGATCATGAAAATGATGAGCAAGACGAACGCCAGATCGAGGAGCGGCGTGATGTTGATCTCCGAGAGCGTGGAGAGCGGTTGCTTGTCGGAATAGCGGCGCATGGGATGGTCAGGCACCGCGACCGAAGTTGACGAAGCGGTGCTCGAATTCCGAAGAAAGCTCCGCCGCGAAATTGTCCGTCTGCACAATGAGCGAGCGCAGGCTTGTGATGAGGAAATTGTAGCCGAACATCGCGGGGATCGCGACGAGGAGACCGATGACGGTGGTGACCAACGCGCCTGCCACGCCGGGGGCCATGGCTGCGAGATTCGGCGTCCCCGCGATGGCGATGCCCGCGAAGGCATCCATGACGCCCCAGACCGTGCCGAGGAGCCCGAGGAAAGGCGAACCGCTCACTACCGTGGCGAGGATGATCATCTGTGATTCCATGCGCAGGCCCGCCTCGCCCACAGCACGCTCCATCGCCACGCTGACCGCACGCATCTGCGCGGGGGAGATTTTGTCCGCCACCTCCACGCGCGCCGCGAAGGTGTCATCCACTTCCGGCGAACCGAGCATCTGCAGGGTCATCTCAGCACATCCCGCGCGGTAGACCTCGAAAGCCGGCGAACCCTCGAAAGACACCCCCGCTTCATAAAGCCTCAAGGGTTGGCGGTCCTTGCGGAACACGGAGAAAAAACGCTCGGTTTGCCGCTTGGCAAAGCGGATCATGCGGAACTTGGTGATGATGACCGACCAACTGAAAATCGAGGCGAGGAACAGCGCGGCCACGACGGCGTGGCCGGCGACGGTCGACTCTTGGAAAGCGAAATACAGACCGTCCGCGGCGAGGAAATTCGGCAGTAAGAAGTTCACCATGCGATCGTGGTTGCATAGTAAGACCTGCATCGCCGCGTGCAAGATCGCTGCGTGGCTGGCCCTGGCAATCGACGCATCCGCAGCCGACGGGCAACCCTACGACGTCTTCGCCAAGGCGCTCGCCCCTTTCGCCTCCGCGGTCTTCGGCGGGGGCGAGGGACAACCGGGCGCTTTTGTCGCGGAATGCAAAGTGACAGCAGCCACCGGGAAAATGTCGGCGGCGCAGGGCACGCGACTGCGCCTCGCCCTGCAACGACCGGACCACCTACGGGCGGATATCGCCTATAACAACCAGGTGCTGACCGCCTGCCGCGCGGGGAAGGAATTGTGGGCCGCACCGGAGGGCGCGATGAAAACCCTGGCCCAAGCCGCAGGCATCGACACCGAGAACACCGCGCCCGACGAGAAATCGCTCCCGCTCATTCCACTCGCCCTCGACCCGCAGATGCTCGCTTTCTTGCCTGTCGTGTTCGACGTGAAGGACCGTGGCAACGAAGAAATCGATGGCGCGCAGCACCGCGTGCTCGAGTTCTGCTTGCTCGAAGAATTGCGCAAAGCAATCAAGGCCGAACCGTTCGAAGCGCGTGTCTGGATCGCCGGAGACGACCGGCCGAGCCGCGTTACCGTCAGCGGCAAGGACTATTCCATCCAAGTCGAGATCGATCGCCTCGACTTTGCCTCGCAATTTCCCATCAAAGTCTGGCAACCGTCCGAGGGACAGCAAGTGCTCCGCCTTCCCGCCTCCGCACTGAACGAACTCTTCGAAAAAATGCTCGCGCAGAAAATCGAACTGCCGGTTCCCTCAAATTCGCCCTAGGCGGTGCGCGCCCGCAGCCTCGCCGACAAAGCCGCGCAGCGTGTTCGGCGGTCAGCGGAACCACACCGCAGCCCAAGCCAAAGTCGCCGGTCTCGCTCCCTGGCCGTGCAAAACACAGCTCGTTGCCAACCGTCATCGAAACCGCCCGCATGAGCATAGTGGCGACTCGCAACTCCGGAGCGCAGCACCCGAACAAAATTACCGACAATTGCACATTTGGCAAAAAGTCGAATAGTCACCTAAATCACTCCGGTGGAGAGTTTTGTTTAGTGTTTCGTCAGACCTAGGACCGCAAAGCGGCCGCGAGGCGTTGCTCGACTAATTGCTCGATGTGGCCGCGGAGTTTTTCCTCCGGCAGGCGGTCGAGGACGGTGTTGAAGAAGCCCATGACGAGCAGTTGGCGCGCGGCTTCGGGGCGGATGCCGCGGGATTCGAGGTAAAAGATCTCACGATCGTCGACCTGCGCGGTGGTTGCGCCATGGGTGCAGCGGACATCGTCGGCTTCGATCTCCAGGCCGGGCATGGAGTTCGCTTCGGCGTCATCGCTCAAGACGATGTTCCGGACTTTCTGATAGGCATCGGTTTTGTGCGCGCCAGGTTCGACACGGATGACGCCGGAGAAAATAGTGCGGCCTTTGCCAGTCAGCGCGTTCTGGTAAAGCAGATCGCTGGTGGCGTTCGGCTTGGCGTGGTCTTGGAAGGTGCGCTGGTCGATCATCTGTTCGTCCGAGGCAATGTTGACCGAAAGCATGTCGCTGCGCGCGCCCTCGGCGACCATGCGGCTGTAGTTCTCGTTGCGGACGAATTTCCCACCGAGGTTGACCTGCATGCCGAGGCACGAGGCATCGCGGCCGACCGTGGTGGAGTTGAGGTGGAACGCCGTTGTGGCCGGGCTCCATTGTTGCACGCCGACGTAATTCAGCTTTGCTCCGTCCTCGACAACGAGATCATTCACGCCGCAGGCCAAAGCCGCAGCGCCGTCCGCACTGCGGAAACAATCAACCACCGTTGCGTTGCTGTGGCGCTCACAGACAACGAGCGTGTGCGGAAACACCGCGGAATTTTCACCCTCGACCCAGTGGAAAATTTCGATCGGTTCTTCGAGCACGAGGTCCTTGGGCACGCGGATGAAGACGCCGTTGACCGGACCAGAGCGGTGCAGGCCGGCGTATTTGGCCGAACCGAGCTTGGTTTCCTGCGCCATGAAATGTTTTTGCACGAGATCGGCGTGCTTGGTGGCCGCTTCCTCGAGGGTCATGACAACGAGGCCGGACTTGATCAGATCCGCGGTGGGTGCGGTGGCGGAGATAAGCCGGTTGTTCCCGAAGACGAAACGCGCGGCGGATTCACCGAGTCCGGTGGAGCGTTCGACCAATGCGGCGGCATCGCTTACCGCACCAGGATAGCGGAAGGCGTCGAGCGCGAGCGCTTTGATGTTGGAAAAGCGCCAATTTTCGTCCTTCGCAGCGGGCAGTGGAAGTTTTTGGAAGTCTTCCCAGCCGCGCTTGCGCGATGCGACGAACCATTCGGGCCATTGGCCTTCGACGAGGGCGCCCTCCATCAAGGGGACGCCGGAAACGGGTGCGGATGCCATGATCATGTGCGGTCTTCCGGGCTGATCAGCCGACCGAACCTTCCATTTCGAGGTCGATGAGGCGTTTCAATTCGACGCTGTATTCCATGGGGAATTCGCG
Source organism: Verrucomicrobiota bacterium (assembly GCA_041177245.1). Taxonomy (GTDB): domain Bacteria; phylum Verrucomicrobiota; class Verrucomicrobiia; order Chthoniobacterales; family JACTMZ01; genus JACTMZ01. The sequence continues at coordinate 3,111 of JBEDBL010000142.1, read as the reverse complement.
CACGAGGTCGTTGATGAATCCGTTCACGCTCAGGCTCATGGCCTGCGCTTCGGTCAGCCCGCGCTGCTGCATGTAGAAGATCTGCTCTTCGCTCACCTGGCTGACGCTGGCCTCGTGCTGGCAAGCGTTGCCCGTGCCGCGCACGGTGATGGCCGGATAGGTGTCGGTGCGGCTGTTCGTGTTGATGAGCAACGCGTCGCACTCGGTGTTGTTTTTGCAGCCCTTGAGGTGGCGCGGGACGTTGACCAACCCGCGGTAGGTCGCGCGGCCGGTGCCGACGCTGATCGACTTCGAGACAATGTTGCTCGTGGTGTCGTCCGCGGCATGGATCATTTTCGCCCCGGTGTCTTGGTGCTGCCCATCGCCGGCCAGCGCGATGGAAATGACTTCGCCGCGGGCCCCGCGGCCTTTCATGACCACACCGGGGTATTTCATGGTCAGGCGCGAACCGATGTTGCAGTCGATCCATTTGACCTCGGCGTCTTCCATGGCGAGTCCGCGCTTGGTCACGAGGTTGAACACGTTGTTCGACCAGTTCTGCACGGTGATGTATTGGATTTTCGCGCCCTTGAGCGCGACGAGCTCGACCACCGCGCTGTGCAGCGTGGCCGTGTCGAACTTCGGCGCTGTGCAGCCCTCCATGTAGGTCACCTCGGCGCCCTCGTCGGCTATGATGAGGGTGCGCTCGAACTGTCCGAAATTTTCCGCGTTGATGCGGAAATAGGCCTGCAGCGGATGCGAGACTTTCACGCCGGGCGGGACATAGATGAACGACCCGCCGCTGAAGGTTGCGCTGTTCAGCGCGCTGAATTTGTTGTCCCCGGTCGGGATGACTTTGCCGAACCACTTGCGGAAAATTTCGGGGTGCTCTTTGAGACCCTCGGTGCTGCCGACAAAGATGACGCCCTGCTTGCCGACGGCCTCTTTGATATTCGAGTAGGCCGCTTCGCTGTCGAACTGCGCTTCCACGCCGGCGAGGAACTTGCGCTCCTGCTCGGGAATGCCGAGACGCTCGAAAGTTTTCTTCACATCCTCCGGCACTTCGTCCCACGACCGCTTGGGCTTCTGCCCCTGCGAAAGGTAGTAGCGGATGTTGTCGAATACGATGTTCTCGAGGTCATGCGAGGCCCAATGGGTGGGCATGGGCTTGTCGAGAAATTTGCGCAGCGCATCCTTGCGGAACTCGCGGATCCAATCCGGTTCGCCTTTGACGTCGCAGATGTAGTCGATTGTTTTTTCGTCAGCCCGGTGCCAGCGTCGAATTCGTAATCGACATCATAGCGGAAGTTCCCCTTCTCGCGGTCGATGTCCAGTTGGGTTTGTGCGTCGCTCATAGTGTTACTCCCGTTCAAAGTGCGCCGACCGGTTCGGCCTCCGGTTCCGTGGCCCAGTCGTAGCCCTCCGCCTCGAGTTTGAGGGCGAGTTCCTTCGTGCCGCTCTCGACGATGCGGCCGTTAACCATCACATGCACGATGTCGGGCACGATGTAATTCAGCAGGCGCTGGTAGTGCGTGATGACCAGCATGCCGGTGTCCGGTCCGCGCAGGGAGTTGACGCCGTGCGAGACGATCTTGAGCGCGTCGATATCGAGGCCGGAGTCGGTCTCGTCGAGCAAGGCGAAGGTCGGGCGGAGCATGGCCATCTGCAGGATTTCACAGCGTTTTTTCTCCCCGCCGGAGAAACCCTCGTTCACGGAACGGGACGTGAAGGTGCGCGGCATTTCGAGGAGATCCATTTTCTCGTAGAGCTTCGCGTAATATTCGGTCGCTTCGAGTTCCTCACCTTCGGGAAGGCGGGCCTGCAGGGCGGCGCGGAGGAAATTGGCGATGGTCACGCCGGGGATTTCACTCGGGTATTGGAACGCGAGGAAGATGCCCTTGCGCGCGCGCTCGTCGGGCTCCATCCCGAGGATGCTCTCGCCGTCGAAGAGGACGTCGCCGGAAGTGACGGTGTAGTCGGGATGGCCGGCGATGACTTTGGCCAGCGTGCTCTTGCCCGAGCCATTCGGCCCCATGATGGCGTGCACTTGCCCGGTCGGCAGGTCGAGGGAGAGGCCGCGGAGAATCTCGCGGTCGCCGATGCTGACGTGAAGGTTGTCGATTTTGAGGTGTTTCATGGTTTTTATTTTTTGCGGCAGTCCGCGCAGAGCCCTCGCAAGGACACTTCCTGCTGGATGACGGTGTAGCCGCGCGGGAGTTGGTGGAGTTTTTCGAGTTCGGCCCCGGGGAGCAGCGGCACGTCCATCACGCCGCCGCACTGGGTGCAGGTGAAATGGCCGTGCTTGGAATTGTTCGCGCAATAACGCGTTGAACCACTATCGAGATGCACTTTGCGGACGAGGCCGCGGTCGGCCAGCGTCTCGAGAACATTGTAGACCGTGGCCAGCGAAAGCGACTCCATATCGGGTTTGGCGCGCAGAAAAACTTCCATTGCCGTGGGATGGTCCTGACGCCCGAGGAGAACCTCGTAGACGTGTTTGCGCTGGCGGGTCAGGCGCAACCCATCCTGCGCAATCGATTCCTCGTAGCGCTTCAACTGGGTTTGCGGACTGGCTGTTTTGGCGGCCATGGCGGAGGGCGGAAGGTAGCGGCGCATCAAATTGTTTCAAGAATAATTCTTAATAAGGATTCGTCGCGGAGCGGGACGGCGGATGCATAGGATGCTATGAAAGCAGGGTCCATGGCCCGGTTGCGCATCGTCATCCTCCTTTTGATACTCCCGTGTCCCCTTTGGGCAGGAAGCACCCCTTCCAAGATTGTCAGCCTGGCGCCGAGCATCACGCAGACGGTGCGGCACCTCGGAGCGGAAGGCCGCCTCGTTGCGGTGACCCCTTTTTGCGATGCGCCCGCAAACATCGCGCGAGTGCCCGGTGGCATTTCGGCGGATCCCGAGGCACTGCTCGCTTTCGCGCCCGATCTGGTGCTGTGCACGACCATGACGCCCGCGGTCACGCGACGGCAAATGAAAGATCTTGGCCTGCGCGTGGAAGTGATCGACGCACCCTCGCTGGCCGCAATCCGCGCCGCCGGACGGCGAATTGCTGCGATCCTCGGCGTTGCCTCGAGCGCGGACGAAATCCCCTCGCGGCCGCACAATGGTCCGAGCGCGGCG
>JBEDBL010000141.1:0-7131 GCA_041177245.1 Verrucomicrobiota bacterium | reverse complement strand
GCCCTGCCGCAATTTCAAGATCGCTTCGGGCAAAGAATACTCCGCGAAGGGGTCGCCTCCCCGCGCCTCGATCTGTTCGAGCCTCGCCTCGACCAGCGGGTGATCGGGCACGGCGAAGGGCAGGCGAGTGATGATGACATTGCGCAGCGCACCGCCCGGCACATCGACGCCACCCCAGAAACTGTCCAAACCAAAGAGGACGGAATTTCCCACGTCCTTGAAATCCTCGACCATGCGGTGGCGCGAACGGTCGGCTCCCTGCACGAGAAGCGGCCAGCCGCGATCAGCGAAAAAGGTTTCCATCTTCGCGGCAACCGAGCGCATGAGACGCGCATTGGTGAAGAGGACAAAAGCGTGCCCGTCCGTCAGACCGGTGAAGTGCGCGATCCAGCGCTGCAACTCCTCCTCGTATCCGGGCGCCTTGGGTTCGGGCATCTTCTTCACCACGTAGATCTTCATCTGCCGCGCGTAATCGAACGGGCTGCCGATCTGCACATTGTCCGCATCATCGGCTCCGACACGCTCGCGGAAATAGCCCAGATCTGGGCGTCCTACGGACAAAGTCGCGCTGGTCAGCACGGCGGTGGTGCCTTCGCGGAAAAGCAACCCACGCAACTCGGCAGCCAATCCCACCGGAGTGACATGGGCTGTGATGAACTGGTCCCTGCGCCCGGTCTGGGCGACCCAGTAGACGGATTCTTCGGACGATTGATCGACAAAAGCCGGGATGCCTTCGGCGAAAGCCTGCAGCCGCAACGAAGCCTCGGCAGCCTCCGCGCGAAAATCCTCGCCCGCTTGCGAAGAAGCTTCGCGCAGGATCTGGCGCAGTGACTGCAGGCGCGGGATGATTTCGAGCGGCAGATCAAGAGGCGCACGCACGCGGACTTCGCGCCCCTTGGCGAAAGAGCACGCGTTGGACATGGTGGTAAAGAAACGCTCGCCCTCGTCAAGGGCTGCCGCCACCGCGGCTGCACCGGGCTTGGATTTCAACGCGGTCATCAGTCCTTTTTTCGTCCGCGGATGCCACAGACGCTGCAAAAGGAAGCGCAGTTCGTATTGCGAAAGCCGGATGCCCAAATGCTTGGCCGCGACGCCTTCGATGGTGTGTGCCTCGTCGATGACCAGAAAGTCGTTAGGATAAAGGTATCCCTCGTCTCCTTCCCCGGAATCTCCGCGGCCCGCGAGCAAGATGAAAAGCAGGCTGTGGTTCAGGACCACGAGATCGGCGGAATCGATCCTCCTCCGCGCACGTTGGTAAAAACACCCGGATCCCGATCCGCAGGACCGCGGGGTGCAGATTCCCGCTTCGCTGCAGACAAGATGCCAGACGGCGGGGTCCGGTTGCGGATCGAGCTCGGAAAGCGATCCCTCGCGGGTGCGCCTGCTCCATTCGAGGATGCGTTCCAATTCGACTGTTTCGACCGAACTGAACAACTCGGCGCGGTTCTCCATCGCTTTGCCCAGACGGCGCGGACAAAGGTAATTCTGGCGCCCCTTGAGCAATGCCGCATCGAACTCCACCGGCAGCAGTTTCGCCACCAGGGGAATGTCTTTGTAGAGCAACTGCTCCTGCAAGTTGATCGTGTGCGTGGAAATGATCGCCTTGCGGCCGGCTTCCCGCGCGGCCAGAACCGCGGGAACCAGATACGCGAGCGATTTGCCGGTGCCGGTGCCGGCCTCGACGGCAAGATGAGAATATGACGCGATGGTTGACGCAACGCGCTGCGCCATGAGCATCTGTTGCGGACGGAATTCGTAATTGTTCGCCGCGGAAAGAAGCCCGCCCGGCGAAAAAATCTCTTTCATGCGCCCGGCGGGATCGGCCGGGGCGGCGCCCTCTGGGACAAGCGAGATCATGGGGAAAGCGAATCCGGGCGGCCGGGATTGTCATTGAAGCTCGCCGCCGGAGGCACGATTATTGCCGCTTCGACAAGGCGCGCCGCCGGCGCTGCCGCGGCTATGCAACTACTCGACAGGTATCTACTCAATCGCGTCCTGCAGCCCTTCCTTTACTGCGTGGTGGGGTTTGTTTCCATCTGGCTTGTTTTCGACCTGAGCGAGAATGCACCGGCCTTCATCGAGAACAAAGCCCCGCTTTCGTTGCTGGCGGAGTTTTATCTGCTCCGCGCCCCCGAAATCATCCTGATGAGCCTGCCCATCGGCTTTCTGCTGGCCATGCTTTACGCCCTCACCCAGATGTCGCGCCGCAACGAGATCATTTCGATGCTTTGCGCCGGACGCAGCGTGGTCCGCCTGCTCATGCCCCTGCTTCTCTTCGGTCTTTTTCTCACCGGCATCGCCACGGCCTTGAATTACTCGCTGGCTCCGCATGCCGGCGCGGTGAAAAAGGAAATTCTCACCGACCTGAGAAAGAAGGGCGACGTGAACCGCAAAGCCATACGCGGCCACCTTTACCGCAACCGGGAAGATCGCCGCTTCTGGTTCATTTCACGGCTGAATCCGTCGATCGAACGCTTCGCGTGGGTTCAGATCATCCAGGAAACCCCCGAAGGAAATATCCAGCGCAACTACTACGCTGAAGAAGCGAGCTATGACCACGCGACCAAGACTTGGTATCTCTCCAACGGCAAGCTGGTGGACTTCAACGCTCAAGGCGACGTGAAGCAGCAACAACGGTTCCAGAAACTGCAGCTGCGCAATTTTTCAGAAACACCTTGGCGCATCAGCAGCTCGGTGCTCGACGCGAACTTCCTCTCCGTCCCCGAACTGCGCGAATATCTGAAATACAACGACCACTTCACGGCAGCGCGCCTCGCCCCTTACCGCACGCAACTCGACTACCGCTGGGCGCTGCCTTGGGGTTGTTTCGTCGCCGTGCTCATTGCCGGTCCCCTCGGCATCGTCTACTCCCGGCGGAGCTTCATGGGGAGCATCACCATGGCAATCGGGCTTTTCTTCCTCCTCATCCTCGGCAGCAGCCTTTTTCTCGCCTTGGGCAAAGGCTACCGCATCGACGCGACATTGGCCGCCTGGGCGCCGGTGGTATTTTTTGGCGGTATCGGGATGTTGATGATATGGATGCGCACCACCAATCGGGAAGTGCCCAACATCCTTTCCTGACCAAGCCATGAACCAAGACTGGGACATCCGCAAACGCTCCGAGATCTGCACGCAAACGCAGCGGCCATTCCTCGAGGGCGAGTTTTTCTATACCGCAATTTTCCGCGAGGGTGACGGGTTCCGCCGCGAGGACTTATCCGAAGAGGCATGGGCCGCGCGAGCCGGCGGCGACACACCTTTTTCCTTCTGGCGCTCGAAGTTCGAAATGCCGCCGCCCCCGCCGCCCGAACCGCTGGCCAAGCAGGATGCCGAGGGTATCCTGCGCAAACTGATCGAGGAAAACTCCGACACCACCAAGAATGCGCGCTACATTCTGGCCTTGATGCTGGAGCGCAAGCGCCTCCTTAAGCCGATGGAGAGCAGCGATCCCGATGTGCTCGTCTACGAACGCGCGCAAAGCGGCGAGACCTTCCTCATCCCGAATCCCCGGCTCAGCCTAGCGCAAGTGCCGGAGGTGCAGCGCGAGGTCTCGGCACTCCTCGGGCTCCAACTCGGCGCCGAAGCGCAGGCTGAACCGCAGGCGGCCTGAGCCTCCGCGCCCATGAGCGCCAACGCCCAACCCGGATTCGACCGGAGACCCGAGCAACCCGTCCTTTTCCTTGCCCCGATGGCGGGGGTGACCAACTCCGTATTCCGGCGCATCTGCAAGGCGCGCGGTGCGGATGTTCTCACCACGGAATTCGTCTCGGCCGACGGTATCATGCACCGCAACGAGCGCACGGAGCACTATGTGGACTTCACGCCCGGGGAACGGCCCCTCGGCGTGCAATTGTTCGGAGGCGATCCCGAACAACTCGCCCGCGGCGCGGCCTCCGTCCTCGATTGGAAGCAGCCCGACTTCATCGACATCAACTTCGGCTGCCCGGTGAACAAGGTCGTTTGCAAAAACGGCGGCTCCGCCCTGCTCCGCGACAGCGCACTGCTTGCGGACATCGCCTCCGCCGTGGTACGCGCGGCGGCGCCCGTGCCCGTCACGGCGAAAATCCGGATCGGTTGGGATGCACAGTCGGTCAACGCTTGCGAAAACGCCAAACGTCTCGAGGATGCCGGTATCCGGCGCCTCACCGTGCACGGACGCACCCGCGCGCAGGGGTATTCGGGCGAGGCCGATTGGGACGTGATCGCCGAAGTTGCCTCCGCCGTGCGGATCCCGGTGGTCGGAAACGGCGACATCGATTCTGCTGACATCGCCTTGCAACGGTGGGCCCGGACTCCCGTCTCGGGCCTCATGGTCGGACGCGCCGCCATGACCAGCCCGTGGATTTTCCAAGAGATAAAAGCCGCTTTCCGCGGGGAAAATGCGCCAACCGCACCGACTTTGTCCGACCGTTGGGACCTCATCGAAGAACACTGCCGTCAGGAACTCGGACGCTGGCGAAAGACGGAAAAAGGCATGCACGCGATGCGTTCGCGACTCATGGCTTACTCGAGGGGAATGCCGTCCAGCCGCGAACTTCGCCGTCGTTTAGGAGCGGTGGAATCCCTGGACGGACTTGCGGCTATACGTGCGTGGCATGAAACTGAAGCGCATGCCAACGAAGGCCGGAGCGATGAGGATCCCACCATCAAAGCCGATGCGGCTTTCGGCTGAGCTGTTCGCTTTCCTCGGTCTCACGCTCATCTCCGCCTGTTCTGAAGCCCCTCCTCCCGCCCTCGGAGATCTCGCGATACGACGGCAAGCCATGGTCGAGCAACAAATCGCGGCGAGAGGCATCACCGACCCGGCAACGTTCAAAGCAATGCGAACAGTCCCGCGCCATGAATTCCTCCCCCTGCGCCTGCGCGAGGAAGCTTATGGCGACTACCCGCTGCCCATCGGACACGGACAAACCATTTCGCAGCCCTACATCGTCGCATTCATGACGGAGGCGATCCACCCGCAGCGCGGCGAGAAAATTTTGGAAGTGGGCGCGGGTTCCGGTTACCAGGCTGCCGTCCTCGCACAGATGGGCGCCGATGTTTACACGATCGAGATCATCGAGCCTCTCGCCAAAATGGCGCGGCAGACGCTTGAACGACTCGGATACAAAAACGCGCAAGTGCGCCTTGGCGACGGCTACCGCGGCTGGCCCGAACACGCGCCGTTCGATGCGATCATCGTCACCTGCGCCCCGGAAAACATTCCGCCCGACCTCGTCACCCAACTCCGTGACGGCGGGCGCATGATTATCCCCGTCGGCTGCGGCACGGAACAGGAGTTGGTTCTGCTCCGGAAGAAGGACGGAAAAATTGAAAAAGAATCCGTCCTGCCCGTGCGTTTCGTGCCGATGACCGGCGAAGCGGAAAAGCTTCGTTAACCCGCGAAGGAGAACACCGCGGACCCTTTCACGCCGACTTGGGCGGCGAAAAGATTGCCTGCTTCGGACTCGGGAGAAGGCTCGGCTTCGTCGCGGCCTTTTTGCGCGGTAGTGAAATAAAGGACGTCAAGGTTAGGACCGCCGAATGCGGGGCAAGTCACATTGGCGGCGGGACATTCGACCTTGGCGACCATTTCGCCGTTCGCCGGATTCCAGCGCACGACACCATGACCGGCCCAAAGCGCGGTCCAGAGGAACCCTTCGGCGTCCACCGCAAGCCCGTCGGGACGGCCTAGTGATTTGTCGACTTCGACTACCGTGCGACGATTGGTGATATCGCCGCTTTTTGCATCGTAATCGAAGGCGAACACACATCCGGTTTTGGTGTCCGTCCAATAAAATGTCCGCTGATCGGGCGACCAACCCAAGCCGTTCGAGTTGCCCACATGGTCGACGAGCTTGGTGAACGACAAATCCGGATCGATACGCCAGAGCGCGGCCTTTTTGTCGGATCCGTCGTAAGCAATCGACCCCGCGAACAGCCGGCCACGCGGGTCTGCTTTGCCGTCATTGAACCGGTTGCCGGGAAGGTTCGCTTCCGGATCGCAGAGGATGGCGAACTTGCCGGACTCGAAATCCATGCGCGCGATGCCGTCGCGCGTGGCCAGCACAAGATCGCCGCGCGTGGTCGGCTGGACCATGGAGACATGGCACGGGACTTTGCGCATCTCATCGATTCCCGTCGCGGGATCAAAGCGGTGAACCTCGTATTGAAGAATGTCCACCCAGTAGAGCCGCTGCTCGTCGGCGAACCAGCACGCCCCCTCGCCCAATGTGGCACGCGCCTTCAGAACACAATCGGCCTTGGTTTTTTGCATCATTGATTCCGTATCGTTTTCGCAGGCGGGCGTAAAGTTCGCCTGCTGGGGATTGTCAGCCCGCGATCGCCGCGACTACAATACGGTATGAATACATACGCCATCGAACTGGTAACACCCGCAACTCTGGCCAAACTTTGGCAGTCCAATCCCCGGCTCGCGGTGATCGATGTCCGCACCGCCGGCGAGTTCGAGTCCGTCCACGCCAAGGGCGCAACACTCGAGCCCTTGCACGAACTGGACGAAAAGCGGTTGCTCGGCGCGCTGCAATCCCCTGAACAGCCGGTCTACATCCTCTGCAAATCCGGAGTTCGCGCCACACAGGCCGCGGAAAAGTTGATCGCCGCCGGTCTGGCCAGCCCGATCGTGGTCGAGGGCGGCACCGATGCGTGGATTGCCGCCGGGTTACCCGTCGAGCGCAGCGGTCGCGGCGTCATGCCTCTAGACCGGCAGATGCGCTGCATCATCGGATCTTTCACTCTAGGAGGCTCGGTCCTCGCCCTTACCATGGATCCGCGTTTCGTCTGGTTGCCGATGTTTATGGGAGCCGGACTGATCTTCGCAGGCGTCTCCGGCATCTGCCCGATGATGAACCTCGTCGCGCGCATGCCTTGGAACCGCTCGTCGCAGAGCACTTGTTGCGCGAAAAGCTGAGATCCTACTCCGACGTCGCCGTGCCGCGGCCGTCGAGCGCGGCCTCGAGTGTTCGCCAAGGAAGCATGGCACACTTGATGCGGGCAGGAAAACGACGCACGCCGGAAAGCGCGGCAAGATCGCCGAGTTCAGAGGACGGTTCCGCTTCCGGGCCGAGCAGCATGTCACGGACCTTGGAAGACAAAGCCCGCGCGTCCTTCTCCGAAAGACCGCGCGTTTTG
>JBEDBL010000140.1:0-7188 GCA_041177245.1 Verrucomicrobiota bacterium | reverse complement strand
CAGCGACTGGTGCCGACCGTGTGGATCGCCACCGAGATGAGCGGCGCACCGGTGCGGTCGGACAAAATTGCGGCGAGAGGCGACGTCGACGCCAGTTTGCCGAAAAAGGGTGTCCAGATTCCGCCTTCGCCCGCGTGCTGGTCGATGAGCACGGCGAGGATGCCGCCACCTTCGATGAGGTTGACTGCGCCGAGGTAGCCCTTCCTGCGGTCGAAGGTGTGCAGGCCGAGTCTCCGCCGGTTGCGATCAATCAGACGATTCAGGTATTTGTTGCTCTGCGATTGGAAAATGGTCCCCACACGGACGTCGCGCACCCGGCCGATGAGCTGGGCGTAAAGCTCCCAGTTGCCGATGTGGTTGATGGCCATGACCACGCCCTTCTTGCGGTCGAGCGCTCCCCGCAAGTTTTCGAATCCGCGCATGTCCACGCAGGCCTGCACGGCATCCTCGGGCAGTTTCGCCAGGCGGGGGACGCTGAGCAGGTTGGAGCCGAGGTTGCGGAAATGCGCGCGGACCAAGCGTCCGATTTCACGCTCGTCTGCGTCTGGACCCAGCGCGATGCGCAGATTACGGCGTGCCAGGGCGCGATATTTTGGCAGAATCGCCCAAGCCAGAAGTCCAAGCATTCCTCCCAACCGGAAGACAAGACCCAAGGGAAGACGCTCGAGCACGGCGAGGAGACCCAGGACAACCAGATAAACCACGTAATCCATGACAGCAGTCGGGCAATTTAACGTCACCTCCGTGTCGGAGGAAGATTTTCGTCCCGTGCTGCCGGGGGCGAGGGTGGGGGTGATCGGCGGAGGGCAGCTGGGCCGGATGTTCGCCATCGCCGCGCGGCGCATGGGTTACCGGGTCCACACGCTCGAACCCGCGCCCGACAGCCCTGCGGGGCAAATCAGCGATCTGGAGATCACCGCGGCTTACGACGACCTCGGGAAGCTGGAGGAATTCGCCCGCGGCGTGGATGTGATCACATTCGAGTTCGAAAATATTCCCTCGGCCTCCCTCGATCGCGTGGCGCGCATCCGTCCGGTCCGCCCGCTTCCCGAAGTGCTGCACATTTGCCAGAACCGCGCGCGAGAAAAAGAGTTTCTCGCCCGGAACAATTTTCCAATCGCCGGTTATCGCGTTGTCGAGTCCGCGGCGGAAGCCGCCGCCGAGGCGGCCGCGATGGGTTTTCCCTGCGTGATGAAAACGGGGGATTTCGGCTACGACGGCAAAGGCCAGTCGAAACTTGGCAGCGCCGCGGATGCGTCCGACGCGTGGGCCGCGCTCGGTGCTCCGCGCGCCGTGCTCGAAGAGTGGATCGATTTCCGCTGCGAGATTTCCGTCGTCTGTGCCCGCGACGTCTCGGGCCGCGTCGAGTGCTTCCCTCCGTGCGAAAACCTGCACCGCAACCACATTCTGCAACGTTCGGTGGTCCCGGCGCGCATCGATCCATCCATTGCGCGCGAGGCTGAACTCCTCGCTGTGCGCATCGCCCGCGCCCTCGACGTGGTCGGCGTGCTCGCGGTGGAATTTTTCGTCCGCCGCGACGGCGCGTTGCTGGTCAACGAACTGGCGCCACGCCCGCACAATTCCGGCCATTTCAGCTTCGACGCGTGCGCGACCAGCCAGTTCGAGCAGCAACTGCGCGCGGTGTGCGGGTTGCCGCTCGGTTCCCCGAGGCTCTTGTCGCCTGTTGTCATGGTGAACCTGCTGGGCGATGCATGGCAAAACGGCGAACCCGATTGGCCCGCCCTCCTCTCCGATCCCGATGTGAAGCTGCATCTTTACGGAAAAAGCGAAGTGCGTGCCGGGCGGAAAATGGGCCATTTCTGCGTGCTCAAGCCGACAGTCGAAGAGGCAGTCGAGGCGGCGGACGAAGCCGCGGCTCGTCTGTTTGGGCGTGCAGAGCGGGGGGATCGCGCGTAATTGCCATTGGGAATGGAACCGAAGGTCTACGTCGATCCCCAGCGCAAACGCATCCTCTGGATCGGCATTCTCGTCGCGTTGGTTGTTCTCGCGGCGATTGCCTTGGCCACGCTTTCTCTCGATCGCATGATGAAAAGCTCCGGGGCTTTCACCGGAAAAATCATCGCCAAGGAATTCACCCCCGAGGCGTCGCGCGAGATCACCGTGGGTTCGGGCGGTTTGACCGCTTCGGACTCGGCCGGCGAATACCTCCTCAAAGTAGAGACTCCCGACAAGAGTCGGGTTTTCAATGTCTGGGTCGACCGCACGGTCTACGAAGCAGCCAAGGTCGGGGGTGACTATTACGTCATTCCCACTCCTTGACCGGTCCGGTAATGAACGGACGGCGGGGAAGATTGTCTCTGAATGAGGGCGTTGTCGCCCGTAACAAATAAACGGTTTTTTATGAGTCGAACTACGCATGAACTGAACGAAGAGGTGCAGCGGAACAGCCAGTGGGTCCAACCGCTGTTTTCGGAAGTGGGTAAAGTGGTCGTGGGGCAAAAACTGCTCGTCGAGCGGTTGGTCATGGGCCTGCTCACCAACGGCCACGTGCTGCTCGAGGGTGTCCCGGGGTTGGCCAAGACGCTGACCGTCCGCACGCTGGCCTCGTGTCTGCACACGGGATTCCAGCGCCTGCAATTCACGCCGGATCTGCTGCCGGCCGATCTCATCGGCACCCTGATTTACAATCCTCGCGACGGCGAGTTCACCACAAAACTCGGTCCGATTTTTTCGAACCTCATCCTCGCCGACGAAATCAACCGCGCGCCGGCCAAAGTGCAGAGCGCGCTGCTCGAGGCCATGCAGGAGCGCCAAGTCACCATCAGCGACAAGACCTACAAATTACCCGACCCCTTCCTTGTGCTCGCCACGCAGAACCCGCTCGAGCAGGAGGGCACCTACCAGTTGCCCGAGGCGCAGCTCGACCGTTTCATGTTCAAGGTGCACGTCGGGTATCCCACGCGCACGGAGGAGCGCTCCATCCTCGACGCCATGTCGACGTCCGCGCCCAAACTCGAAGTCAATGCGCTGGTGCGACCCGAGGACATCATCGCCTCCCGCAAACTCGTCAACGAAATCTATGTCGACGACCGCGTGAAGGACTACATCGTCGATTTGGTCTGGGCCAGCCGCGAACCGCAGTCGCACGGGCTCAATCTCGACGGCATGATCCGCTACGGTGCCTCGCCGCGTGCCACCATTTACCTCACCCTCGCTGCAAAGGCCCACGCCTTCCTCAACGGCCGCGGCTACGTCACGCCGCAGGACGTCAAATCGGTCGGCCCCGACGTCCTGCGCCACCGTATTGCGGTAAGCTACGAAGCGGAGGCCGAGGAGATGACCAGCGAGCAGATCATCGAGCGGATCTTCGCCGGTCTGCCGGTGCCGTGAGAGGGAGTGTTAAGTTTTAAGAGCTCAAGTTTAAAGACCCGCACCTCTGCGCGGGCGCTTCCCCTCTTAAAACTTACAAACTTACAGACTTAAAACTTCGTCATGAAGGACACGCGCGAGATTCTCAAAAAGATCCGCCGCCTCGAATTGCGCACGCGGCGGCTGGTGGACGCCATGTTCGCGGGGTCCTACCACAGCGTGTTCAAGGGCCGCGGGATGAATTTCGAGGAGGTGAGGGAATACAATCCCGGCGACGAGATCCGCTCGATCGACTGGAACGTGACCGCGCGGATGAACGCGCCTTTCGTGAAGAAATTCACCGAGGAGCGGGAGTTGACCGTCATGCTTGTCGTCGACGTGAGCGGGTCGGGCGATTTCGGCAGTGTCGAGTCGAGCAAGCGCGAACTGGCCGCCGAGGTCGCGTCGATCCTCGCGTTCAGCGCGATCAAAAACAACGACAAGGTCGGGTTGTTGCTCTTCACCGACGAGGTCGAGCTTTTCATCCGTCCGAAAAAGGGCCGCTTGCACACGCTGCGTCTCATCCGCGAGATGCTCTTCTTCAAGCCACGCCACCGCGGCACGAACATCGCCGCCGCCCTCGAGTATCTCAACAAGGTCGTCACGCGCCGCGCCGTCGTTTTCCTCATCTCGGATTTTCTCGACCAGGATTATTCGCGGCCGCTCGCCGTCACGGCCCGGCGCCACGATCTCATCGCCATCCCGGTGGTTGATCCCGGCGAGGAAGACCTGCCTGATGTCGGCATTGTCACGCTGGAAGATCCCGAAACCGGCGAACAGATCGACGTGAACACATCCAGCCGTGCGTTGCGCGGCGCCTATCTTGCCCTCGAGGACAAACGCAAAAAAGCGATCGACCAGGAGTTCAACAAGCTGGGCATCGACATGATCCCGCTGCGCACCAACGAAGACTACCTCCACGTCTTGCGCGCCTTCTTCGACCGCCGCGAACAACGCCAACTGAGCGCCTGAACTGATGATGCCGACCAATGCCATGCCGCAGGATTTGCTGCCGCACGAGATCACCGGTCCTGTGGATTACCTTCCTTTTCCTTTGCCGGTGATGATCGGTGGTGGCGTTGTGCTGGCGATTCTTCTCGGACTGCTGGTCTGGGCTATCGTCATTTGGATTCGTCGCCGGAGGCGGCGCCCGCTAACCGCAAAAGAGAAGGCCCTTGCCGCGCTGTCCGGCGCTCGCGCCGGGGCGGAGCAGGCCGCGCCGTATTTGTTCGGCATCGAAGTCTGCGATGTGCTGCGCGGTTTTCTCAGCGCCGAACACCATCTTCCCGCCACGACGCAGACGTCCTACGAATTTTTGCAGACTGCCCGTCAAAGTGGCGTCTTTGATGCGGTGCGTTTGGAGCACCTGACCCGCTTCCTCGACAAGGCCGATGCGATCAAGTTCGCGCGCGCCGCGGCGACCGGGGCGGATAATCTGGAGTTGGTCGATTTGGCCGAGAACCTTGTAAAGGGGGAACAAGATGCCGTCGCTTCCTGATCTTTCCGGCCTTTCCTTCGTCCAGCCGAAGTTTCTCTGGCTGTTGCTCCTTATTCCACTGCTCGCGTGGCTCAAGGGAAAACTGGGAGGCACGCCGGGAATTCTTTTTTCCACCACGAAGACCGTTTCGAAGATCGGTGCTCGCCGTAGGTCGAGGGCGGGGGATTTCCTGACCGGACTTCTCTACCTCGCACTGGCTTGCCTCATCCTCGCCATGGCGCGCCCGCAGCTGGGCAAAACGATCACGCGCACACAGGCCAGCGGCGTTGACATCATGCTGGCCATCGACGTCTCGCGTTCAATGCTCGCCGAGGATTTTTCCATCGGAATGCAGCGGGCCAACCGCCTCGAGGCCGTGAAACAGGTTACTGAGGAATTCATCCAGAAGCGCCCCAACGACCGCATCGGGATCGTCGCATTCGCAGGGCGCCCGTATTTGGTCAGTCCGCTCACGCTGGACCACGATTGGCTGCTGCAGAATCTCGAACGCACGAAAATCGGGCTCGTGGAGGACGGAACGGCCGTCGGTTCCGCGCTCGCGTCGGCTTCCAACCGTCTCAAAGACAAAGAGGCCAAGTCGAAGCTCGTTGTTTTGCTCACTGACGGCGAAAACAATGCCGGCCGCGTTACGCCGCTGACTGCAGCGGAGGCCACCAAGGCACTCGGCATCAAGGTTTATACCATCGGGGCCGGAAGCAGAGGCATCGTGCCCTATCCGAGGATCGATGCCTCGGGACAAATCGTGGGCTACCAGCAGATGCAGGGAGAGTTCGACGAAAAAATCCTGCGCGACATCGCGGCCATGACCGGCGGTGAATATTTCCGTGCAACCGACACCAGTTCCCTCGAAAAAATTTTCAAAGCCATCGATCAACTCGAAAAATCGCAGGTCGAAGTGCAGCGCGTCGCGCAATACCGGGATCTTTTCCCGTGGTTCGTGCTCGCCGGCACCGTCCTGCTCGCGGCTGAAACCCTGCTCGGACAAACCCTATGGAGACGGCTACCCTGAGTTTCGAGAGAGCCTGGGTGCTTAACGTCCTTTGGCTGTTGCCGCTGGTCGTCGCGCTTTTCTGGTGGTCCGAGCAACGCCGCCGGAAAGCCATCGGCCGCATTGTCGCGCCGAAACTGCGCGCGCTGCTTGCGGGCAACGCGAGTCCGGTGCGCCGGTGGTTCCGTTCCTCCTGCATCGTCGCTGCGCTCGGTCTTCTCATTGCCGCGCTGGCCGGACCGCGGCTCGGCTACGACACCCTAGAAGTTCCCCACCGCGGACGCGATGTGATCCTCGCCGTCGATGTTTCCCGCTCCATGCTCGCGCCGGATGTCGTCCCGACGCGTCTCGATCGAGCCAAGTTGCTCGCCGAGGATCTAGTCAGCGAACTGGGGTCCGACCGCATCGGCCTGGTTGCTTTCGCCGGTTCGGCGTTTTTGCAGGCGCCGCTGACACTCGACCATGGTGCGGTGCTCGCCGCGCTCGACGAACTTGACCCCTCGGTGATCCCCAAAGGCGGAACAAATCTCGCCGCCGCGATCGAGACGGCGGATGACGCTTTCGGCAAAGCAGAGGGATTCTCGCGCGCCGTGGTGATCATTTCCGACGGTGAGGAATTGAGCGCCGACGGGGTGGCCGCGGCGGCCAAGGCTGCCGCGCAGGGTGTGCGCATTTTCACGGTGGGGGTCGGCTCTTCCGAAGGTTCGGAGATCCCCGATGGAGCAGGCGAATTCGTCCGCGATCCCTCCACGCGCAAAATCGTGAACTCCAGGCTCGATGAGTCGCGTATGAAAGAAATCGCCGAAGCCACCGGTGGATTTTACACGCCGCTCGACGACAAAGCGGCGGACCGGATTTCCGCGGACGGCATCGGGAAAATGGCGGAGTCGGACATCACGGCCAACAGTTCGCGCCGTCCGATCGAGCGTTACCAGTGGCCGCTCGGCGCGGCCATCGGTCTCCTCATGCTTCAGGCTCTGGTCGGAGAACGGCGTCGTCGGCGCAACGCGGTCATTGCGGCCTTCGTCCTGACATTGTTCCCTGCGCAGGCGTGGTCTGCGCCGGCCGGAATCGAGGCGTACGAGCAGGGCAACTACGGTCAGGCGCGCGAGGCTTTCGAGAAACGGTTGCGCATGGAGCCGGACAATGCCGCTCTGCAACTCAATGCCGGGACGGCGGCCTACCGGCTTAAAGATTACCCGAAAGCGGCCCAATATTTTTCACGTGCGGCGCTGGCCGAAGATCCCGCCGTGCGAGCGGCCGCCGAGTTCAACTTTGCCAACACGCTGTTCCGCCAAGGCGAGGGACAGCAGGACAAAGAGAAAAAAATCAC
>JBEDBL010000139.1:0-7273 GCA_041177245.1 Verrucomicrobiota bacterium | reverse complement strand
CAAGTGGGCAACATCACCTGGAACGGCGGGACCAGCGGGAACTGGACCTACGACACATCCACCACGCCTTGGACGAACAACGCGGACGGATCCGCCAGCGCATTTTATCAAGGTGACAACGTCACGCTGAGCACGCCCGGTTCCACCATCACCGTGACCAATACCGGCGTCACCGCCGCCTCGGTGACAAATAGCGCGGCGTCCGGCACGGTCACCTTGACCGGCGGGACCCTGACCAACACCAGCCTGGTGCAGAGCGGTAACGGCACACTCCTTCTTTCCAACAATGTCGTGGTCAACGGCACCGAAACCGTCTCGGCCGGCACGCTCACCGTGGCCAGCGGTGCGACCAACAGCGTGAGCAGCTTCGTCCTTTCGGGCGGCACGGTTTCCGGTTCGGGCGTCCTGACCAGCGCGGCCGCCTACGACATGCGTTCCGGAACGGCCAACATCGCCCTCAGCGGTACGAACGGCCTGAACAAGACCACGGCCGGCACAGTCATCTTGGGTGCCGCCAATGCCTACACCGGCACTACCGCCGTGAGCGCGGGCACGCTGCAATACGGCATCAACGACGCCATCGGCAGCGATGCGGTCACGGTGTCCGGCGGAACGCTCGACATCGGCAGCTACAGCGACACGGTGGGTGCGGTCACGCTTTCCAGCGGCAGCATCACCGGCACGAGCGGTGTGCTCACCGGCACCAGCTACCAGTTGGAGAGCGGTTCGGTCTCGGCGATCCTTGGCGGGTCGGGCGCCTTGGTCAAAACCAACGCGGGAACGGTCACACTTTCCGGCGCGAACACCTACAGCGGCGCGACGACGATCACCAACGGCGCGCTCAACATCCAAAACGCCAACGCTCTCGGCAGCACGGCGGCCGGCACCACGGTGGCGTCAGGCGCGGCCCTCGAGTTGCAGGGCGGCGTCACCGTGGGTGCGGAGGCTCTCACCTTGAACGGCAGCGGCATCTCCTCGGGCGGTGCGCTGCGAAACATCAGCGGCAACAATTTGTACTCCGGCACCGTGACCCTTGGATCGGCCTCGCGCATCAATTCGGATGCGGGCACCTTGACCGTGTCCAACGCCAGCGCCATCAGTGGCGCCACCTTCGGTCTCACCCTCGGCGGCGCGGGCAATCTCAACATCGCCAGCGTCATCGGCACGACGACCGGGACGCTGACCAAGGACGGCACCGGCACCGCAACCCTCTCCGCAACCAACACCTACTCGGGAGCCACCACAGTCAGCGGCGGTTCGCTCGTTTACGGCGTGAGCAATGCCATCGCCACGGGCAACAGTGTCACCGTGGGCGGCGGGGCCACCTCAGGCACATTGGACCTGGGAGGGTTCACCAACACTCTCGTCAATGTGGTGATCAGCAATGGCGTGATCACCAACGGAACGATCACTGCTTCGGGTTACCGAGTCACCAACACGGCTGGTGCGGTCGTGACTAACACGATCAGTGCAAATTTGGCCGGCACGGGCGGTTTCACCAACCACGTGACCAACGGCACAACGCTACTGAGTGCCAGCAACAACTTCACCGGGCTGGTGAGGGTCGAGGCAGGGACGTTGCAGCTCGGCAACAGTTGGGCACTCGGATCGAACGGTGCCGATCATACCACGGTCGGGACCCAATTGCGCGGCGGTATCCTCGATCTTAACGGGCAGACGAACATCAACGAGACGTTGCTCTTCGCCGACGCCAACAGCTATGTGACGAACAGCTCGACGAACACGGCAACGTGGTCGGGGTCCATCTATCTCAGCAACAGCACAGCTAACAATTTCAACGTGGGCAGCGGTCGGGACATCGTTGTCACCGGCGCCATCACCAACGCGACCACGAGCCGCATCCTCAACAAGAACGGCGACGGCGTGTTGACGTTCAGTAATGCCAACACCAATCAGGGCGTTGTCAACATCAACGCCGGCACCTTGCGCTTGGGCAATGCTTTGGCACTAGGCAGGGCCGACGCCACCAACAGTCTGGTTATCTCCAACGGCGCCACCCTTGACGTCAACGGCTACACGGCAACAAGTGCCCGAGCCGTCAGCATGGCTGGCACGGGAGTGAACGGCAACGGCGCGATCTATAACAGTAGCTCCAGCGCCGCGACTTTCAGCAACGGTATCACCTTGACCAATAACACCAGCGTCGGCTCCGTTGGAAACCTTAGTCTCTCCGGGATCATCGGAGGCGCTGGCTACGGCGTGACCAAGGTCGGTGCGGGAACCCTGACCCTCAGCGGTGTCAACACTTACACGGGCGGCACGACGATCAGCAACGGTGCGGTCTCGGTTTCCTCCAGCAACAATCTGGGCACCAACAATACCGGTGGCATTGGATCCGTCTCTCTGGCCGGCACCTCCTCGAACACGGCGAAGCTGATCAGCACGGTGGCCAGTGGCGCGTCTAATGCGCCCGCATCTCTCGCTCTCGACAGCGTCACCATGAGCGGCAATGCAATTCTTTCGCTGGCCAATGTCTACACCAAGCTCGACCTCAATTCGTTGACCTTGAGCGGTTCATCCAACCAGCTGGGCATCGTCAACAGCGGATGGGGAGTCGATCCGGACGGCGCCACCAACACCTTCACCCTGCTCAGCTCCGTTGGCAGCATCACTGGCGGGAACAACATGAGCCTGCTCTTCGGCACCAACACGGTGGCGATCAACGGCAGCACAACCTTGGGGCGCAACACCTACCAGTTCATCTACACCAACGACAACACCTACCAGCTCAACACTTGGGGCGGGGCCTTTGATCTCGTGTGGAGCGGCGGCGAGAACGCGCTTTGGAATACCGACTCCACGAACTGGAACGAAGCGGGCGGCGCCACCGGCATTGCCTTCGTCGACGGCGACAATGTGACCTTCACCGGCCTCGGACAAACGAACATCATAGTGACGCCTGTCTCTGGCCCGCTCGATGCCGGCCCCGTGTCAGCGGGGACCATGGTGGTCAGTAACAACACGGGAGCGCTCACTCTCTCGGGCAGCAATGTCACGGCGACCCTGACCGTGGGCAGCGGCGGCAACCTCATCGTAGCAGGAAGTCTTACTCCGCGCGGCAGCGTGAGCGTCGATGCCGGCACCCTGCAGATCGGCAACGGCGGCGCGACCGGAGTGCTGGGCAACAGCAACGCCATCAACTTGACCAACAGTGGATCGTTCATCGTCAACCTCAGCACCAACTACACCCTGTCCAACCAGGTCACCGGCGCCGGTTCGTTCAGCAAACTCGGCAGCGGGACAACCGTCCTCGCCACCAGCAACACCTACACAGGCAACACCATTGTGGGTACGGGTACTCTGCAAGTGGGCAGCGCAACCGCAGGTGCGAGCACCGCGACCGCGGGTTCGGGTAGCATCGTCATCTCCAACGGGGCGACCCTGGCCTTCTACCGCAGCAACGTTTACACCAACGCCAACAACATCTCCGGCGACGGATCGGTGTCCCAGTTGGGCACTAGTTCGCTCGAACTCGCGGGTAACAACACCTTCTCCGGTGGCCTCTACCTCAACACCAACGCCAACGGCACCGTGTGGGCCTACGGCAACACCAACCTCGGATCCGGAACCATTTATGCGGTGTCATCGAACAGCAAGATCGGTCTCAGCAAGGGCGGTCTCACGCCTGCCAGTGCGACGATGGACATCAACAACCAGATGAGCACGAGCTTCGCGTCGAATAGCACCGACGTGTTGTCCTTCCAGACCGGCAGCAGCAATACCTACACTATCACTCTGAACGGGTTCATCACCGGCGCCGGTGGGCTCAAGATCTCCGGCTCGGCTACCACCAATGGCTCCGGGACCTCCGGGACAGGAGCGGGCACACTCTACGTCACCAGCACGAACAATGACTACACGGGCGGCACGGAACTCGGCAACGGCCGCATCTCGATCTCCGCCGGCTCGGCGCTCGGAACGGGCAACATCCTCTTCAGCAGCACCAACCTCGGCAACACGATCCTGCAAGTCACGGGGGGCACGACCCTCTCGCAAAACTTCACGCTGGGAGCCAGCGCGGCGAACAGCACCGCCTTGGCCGTTGTCGAAACGACCAACAACACGGCCACCACGATCAGCGGCGTCATTTCCAACCGCACATCGACCAACATCGGCGCCTTGGTCAAAACGGGGGCGGGGACTTTGATCCTCTCCGGTGCCAACACCTACACTGGCGGCACCGTGATCAACGAAGGCACCTTGGCCTCTGGGAACAACAACACGCTGGCTGACGCGGGCGCGATCACCAACTCGGGCGGCACCTTGAATATCGGCTCCTACAGCGACACGGTGGGAGCGGTCACGCTTTCCAACGGAACCATCTCGGGCACGACGGGCGTGCTGACCAGCTCGAGCATCCTCGGCTACGGCGGCTCTGCCATTTCCGCGGTCCTCGGCGGATCGGGAACGCTGACCAAGACCAACACCGGGACGCTGACCCTCTCGGGCGCCAACACCTACTCGGGTGCCACCGTGATTATGGACAGCGGAACCCTCGCGCTCAGCGGTTCGGGTTCCATCGAGAGCTCAAGCACGCTGTACATCACCAATGGCATCTTCGACATCTCTGGCGTCTCGGGCAGCGGTGCGAGCCTCCTCGCACTGCAAGCAGGCACAGGCACGACCAGCAGCGAGGTGGTCCTCGGGAGCAAGACGCTGACTCTTGGCAGCATGTCCTCTTCCAATCTTTTCAACGGTAAGTTCAGCGGGTCCGGTAGCGTGATCAAGATCGGCACCAGCACGCTGACGCTGTACGGCAACAGCACGTATTCCGGCGGTTTCACGCTTTCCAACGGTCTCATCCGCATCGCGAACAGCGGCGGCGGGACGAACGGCGATGGAACCATCTCCAACAGCACCTTCGGCACGGGCACTCTGACTATCGCGGGAGGCAGCATCCGATCGAGCGGCACTGCTGCCAGCTCCGGCAGTCGGACAATCTACACCGCTGTGAATCTGGCAAACAGCTTCACCTTGGGTGATTCCGCCGACAACGGCGTCATCACATTCACGACCAATGCGTCCGGGGCGACGACGACCCTGCTGACCAATCTCACCATCACCACCGACTCGTCGGCGACATGGGATCAGGCGATCAGCGGCGCGTACACCCTGACCAAGGCCGGCGCGGCGACCATGACCCTCAACGGCAACGGCGGCAACATCGGCAGCCTCATTGTCTCCGGCGGTCTCCTCCGTTCTTATTCCTCCAACACGATCGCCACGATTACCGTGTCGAACGGAGCGAGCTTGGGCTACGGTTCCTCCGCCGCGCAGCCTTGGTTCGGCACGGCGACTATCACCCTGCAGGGTGGATCGACCCTCGGCCAAGCGGCCGCCACCGGGGCAACCACCAGCGATCGCATCCTTGCAAACAACTTGGTGCTCGGCGGGGACGTGACCTTCGGTCTCGGCACGTATGGCAACTACTTCAGCGGCAACATCGACTTGGGAGGTGCCACGCGGACCATCACGCTGAGCAACTCGACCGACGTGGGCGGGGTGATCTCCAACGGCGCTCTGACGATCGCATCAACATCCGCCACCCGCGCCCTCACATTGACCAACAACGCCGCGACCTACACCGGGGCGACCACGGTCAACGGCGGTGTGCTCGCGCTGACCAATGGTGCCGGCCTGTCCTCCTCCACCGCCCTCAACCTGGCGGCGACCACCACCAATGCCAGCTTCGACGTCAGCGGCATCACGGCGGGCGGCACGGTGATTGGTTCCCTGGCCGGTGCATCGAACTCGTCGGTCGTCCTCGGGGCGAAAAACCTGACCAATGGCGGCGACAATACGACGACCACGTTCGCGGGCGTTGCCTCGGGAACCGGCGGTTCGTTGACCAAGGCAGGCAACGGCACATTGACCCTGATTGGAGTGAACACCTACGACGGAGACACCTATGTGAATGCAGGCACGGTGAAGCTTTCCGGCAGCGGTGCCATCGCCGCAGCTTCTGCCGTCGTGGTCTCCAACGGGGCGACCTTCGATTTCAACGGCCTAAGCCGCACGGTCGATGGCATCAGCGGCGCGGGCGCGGTGACTTTGGGCAGCGCGACACTGACCGTCTCCAACAGCGCGACCAACACCTTCTCGGGCAACCTGACCGGCTCGGGCGGACTGAGCAAGACCAACACAGGCACGCAAATTCTGAGTGGGTCCAATTCCTACGATGGCGCCACTGCGGTGAACAGCGGGGTGCTCAACATCCAAAACGCCTCGGCCTTGGGATCCACCACCGGTGGCACCACGGTTTTAGCGGGCGGAACATTGGCGCTGCAGGGTGGCATCACGGTCGATGGTGAAGCGCTCACCTTGAACGGCGGCGCCAGCACCACCACCCTGCGCAACATCTCGGGCAACAACACCTATAACGGCACGATCAACATCAACAGCGGCACCAACCGCATCGATTCCGACGCCGGTTTGCTCACCTTGTCCTCGTTCACCGGCACCATCAGCAGCACCAGATCGCTGCTCGTCGGCGGGGTCGGCAACACCACCTTCAGCGGGCGCTTCACCGGCAGCAGCACCGGCACCATCACCAAGGACGGCGCGGGCACGCTGACCTTGTCCGCCACCAACTTCGACATTGTCGGCGGCGTCATCGTCAACGCCGGGACCCTGGCCCTCGGAACGAACAGCGCGCTCGGTGCCGCCACAGGAATTACGGTCAACAACGCCACGTTTGACCTCGGCAGCTACAGCAACGCGATGGGTGCCGTGACGGTCACCAACGGTGGCCGCATCACCAACGGCACTCTCACCGGCAGCAGCTACGCCTCGGGTGCCGTCGGCAAGACCAACACGATCAGCGCCAACCTGACCGGCAGCGGCGGGCTGACCCTCACCGGTAACACGAATACCACGGTGCTCTCGGGTACCAATTCCTACTCGGGCGACACGGCCCTCAACAACACGACCAGCACGAACATGAGGCTGCGCGTCAGTTCGACGAATGCACTGTCGAGCAACTCCTCGCTGCTCGGGTCGACCTCGGCGGCCAGACTCCCGACCCTCGAACTCGCGGCTGCCGGGGATTACAAGATGCAGAACTTCAAGGGCGGCAACATGATCTTCTTGGCGACCAATGGCGCCGCCACGATCTCCTTCACCAACACCTCGGTCACCAATGAAATGACCGCAGGGGACAAGAGCTTCTATGCGTCCAACGTGTAGTCTCCATTACCGTAGAAACGGAACTCCTTGTTGGCCGAGGTCGCCGAGACATCGAGCGCACCGGCAA
>JBEDBL010000138.1:0-7326 GCA_041177245.1 Verrucomicrobiota bacterium | reverse complement strand
CTGGAAGGTGATGGTCGCGACGGCTCCACCGCCGACGCGACCATCACCTTCCAGAAAGCTGCGCAAAGTATCACATTCGGAATCAGCCCGAGCAATTTCACGACCGGCAGTTCGCCGCTCACCATGACGGGATCATCTTCCTCCGGGCTGACTGTGAACTACGCTTCGTCTGAACCGTCGGTCGCCTCGGTCAACGGCAGCATGCTCAGCTTCAACTCCAACGGATCCGCGGTCATCACTGCCAGCCAGCCCGGCGATGAAAATTATTCGGCGGCGACCGATGTCACCGCGACGGTCATCGTTACGCAGGCCTCCGGGTCTTCGTTCGAATCGCTTTTCCCCGGGCAAAACGAGACGAGCGACAGCGACCACGACGGCATTCCGGCGCTGGCCGAATACGGTCTCGGCGGAAATTCCTCGGGGAGCGACCACGAACTCCTGCCTTATCTCGAGCCGGGTTCGAGGCTCTCGCTCGTCGCCGTGGTGCGGACTAACGATCAGCGACTCTCCAACCATGTGCAGGTTTCTACCAACATTGCCGCAGGATGGTCGGGCGCATCGCTCACGGGCACTCCGCACACCAACCAGGCCGGCGTGTCCGCGGGCTTCCAGCGCCGGATCTACACGATCGACGCATCCGCGAACCCGGAAACTTTCATGCGCCTGCGATTCACCCTGCAACCGACGAACACTCCGTAAGGGGAGGAATGCCCTTGAGGTCGCGTTTCGAGACTCCGAGCCTCGGCCCGCTTGGAACATTCCAAACTCCCTCTCCGGGACATTGATCAATGAAAAGGCGCACGGGCGTGATGGTCATCTGCGTGGCGGTGCTCGCCATCATGGCCGGACTGTGGCTTTACCGGCAGCTTGCCGTCTCACCGCGCAAGGACGTATCCGTGGCGGACGGACAATCCTCGACCCCGGCCGGGAACATGCCCCAGCCGCAAGCGGCGCAGTCGCCTCCGCCCGCGCCGCAAGCGTCTCCGACGGTCGCCGCGACGGCGCGCGCCGATCAACCGCCGCATCTCCGCCCCGGGCCACCCGCACGTAGTCCGGAGTGGAAACTGCTCGATTGGTCCGTCAAGCCGCTCCCGCAAAAACCCGGCGTCCTCCTGCGCGCGGCAAGTTTTCGCGCTGGAGGAAAATATCCGTTCATTCGTGTGGAACAGGAGATCACGTTCGAAGCCGATGGCCGGGCAAAAATCCTGGGCACCCGCGAGATGGTCGGCGACCAGATCATCGTAAAGCTGCGGGTAGGTGCGACGCAGCTTGGTGCAGAGTCTCTGGCTTCCCTCATCGGCGCAAAGGCCACGCCGCGGCCGTTCGCGCCCGACACATGGATTTTCAAACTCGGGCGCACGCTCGATGCGGTTCCCGATGGTTTGCAGAAAGCAAACTCCTCGCCGGCGCCCGTCGACTATGCCGAACCTGACTTGCTTGTCCGACCCGCCCGCTTGCCGAACGATCCAAAGGTCACCGATTTCACCGCATGGCATCTCTACAACAACACGCAGATCGATAAGGATATCCGGGCGGCCAAAGCTTGGGACCGTCGGGCGTCCGCCGCTTACGGAACCACAAACAAGGTGATTGTCGCGGTGCTGGATACCGGCGTGCGTTATTCGCACCAGGATTTGTCCGCCAACATGTGGAGGAATCCGGGAGAGACGCCCGGCGACGGGATCGACAACGATGGCAATGGATGGAAAGACGATATCTACGGCATCGATGCCTATGGATCGGAGGATTTCTCGGATGCGAATTTCAACGCCCTGCGGGACCCGGATACGCGGCCGGGGCCGTTTTCGAATGAGGAAACCTACACCGACTCGAATGGCAACGGTGTCTGGGACGTTGATAGCGATCCGATGGACACGGACGGGCACGGAACCCACTGCGCGGGGCTTATCGGCGCGTCGGGCAACAACGGGGTCGGTTCATCCGGCGTGGCTTGGGCCGGCGTCGAGATCATGGCGCTCCGCTTCATCAACGGGACCGGTTCTCTCTCCGATGAAATTCTCTGCATGGACTATGCCCGTCGTCACGGGGCGAAAGTCATCAGCGGCAGCTTCGGACAAGACGGTGGTCAAAGTCAGGCCGAGATCGATGCGATTAGCCGCCTGAACTCCAGCGGTGTTGTTTTCGTCGCTGCTGCGGGCAACGGCGGCACCGATTACATTGGAGACAATAACAACGGCTCGCTTCCCTTCTATCCCGCTTCCTACAGCAACGCGAACATCATCGCCGTCGGCGCCACAGATCGGAATGACAACAAGACGGGTTTCTCGAACTACGGTGCTACCGCGGTGGATCTTTTCGCTCCCGGTGACAACATCTACTCGACGCGTGCCGGGTCCGATACTTCCTACAGTTCCGGCAGCGGCACCTCCTTTGCCGCTCCGATTGTTGCCGGTGCCGTCGCTCTTCTCGTTTCGGAATATCCCAGTGACACTGTTTCGCAGCGGGTCGCGCGTGTAATCAGCCCCAGCGCGGTCGATGTCGTTCCCGCCCTCGCGGGACTTTGCGTAACCGGTGGACGGCTTAATCTCGCCAAACTTCTTCCTGCAGCCGATGCGGACACTTTGCCGCAAGCCCTCGTCTGGCATAGGCCATCCTACACCGAGCCCTTGATCAACTCCGCGATGCGCACGCCGGCGGTCATCGCCATTTCGAACAACATCACGGTCTATTCGGGATTCAAAAAGTTCAACAACACCAACGGGGTCAACACCAACGGGCTGGTCAACCAGACCGGTGGCTGGCTTTTTTACCGGAGTTCTCCCGCGGTGTCTTGGTCATCCAACGCGCTGGGTTGGCACACCAACAGCGGCGACTACCAGTTCTGGAAAGGAGCGATCTCAAACGTTCCGGCGGGGACCACCGAATATTTCCTCCAGATGGAGTTCGATTCCGGCGCCCGCACGACCTATTCGTTCTACACGAACAACGCGGACGGATTTTCCACCGGAACGAACCAAGCCACTGCGCAAACGTCTCCCTACGCCTTCAGCATTTCCAAAAATGCAGCCATCGTGACCATCGGCGGCACCAAGCAGACTTACGTTGGAACTGCGCGTCCTGTGGTTGTTGGCACGACACCCGCAGGTTTGGCCACTGTGGTGACTTACAACGGCATTGCCTCGGCGCCGACAAACGCGGGAACCTACAGCGTCGTCGCGTCAATCGACGATGCGAACTACGAGGGAACCGCCGCTGCCACGCTCACCGTAGCCAAGGCCGCCGCCGGTATCGTCCTCGGCGACTTGAGCCAAGTTTACAATGGCGTGGCGCGTGCTGTTTCGGTTGCGACAACGCCGCCGGGTTTGCTCACTACGGTGACCTACAATGGTGCCGCGTCGGCACCGACGAACGCGGGAACCTACACCGTTGTCGCCTCCATCACCGACACGAACTATCAAGGTTCGGCCACGAACATCCTGACCATTGGCAGGGCGACGCCTGTGATCGGCGAGATCCCGGTTGCCGCTGCGATCACCTACGGAGAGACGCTTGCCTCGAGTGTCTTGAGCGGGGGTGCGACGGATGTTGCCGGATCATTCACTTTCAGTGCACCTGCCACAATCCCCACCGCGGGGACAAACAGTCACAGCGTCACTTTCACTCCGGCGGATACGGCCAACTACGAAAGCGTGACCACGGCTGTCGATGTCACCGTCAACAAGGCCGCCGCAACGGTGCAGATCGAAAACCTTTCCCAGTCCTACAATGGAACCCCGCGCGCCGTCTCAGTCGCGACGACGCCTCAGGGGCTTGCCGCTTCGGAGATGTATAACGGGAGTGCCTCGCCGCCCGATGCTGTCGGAACCTACGCAGTTACTGTCGTCGTTACCGATCCGAATTATGAGGGAAGCGCCTCCGGCACGCTTGTGGTGGACAAGGGCCCTGGTTCGATCGAGTTGTCGGCTTTGGAGCAGATCTACGATGGTGCGCCAAAACCAGTTGCCGCCGTGACGGATCCGCCCGGTTTGTCGGTAGGTCTGCTGTACGACGGTTCTGCGGATGCTCCCGTCAACGCGGGGACATATACCGTGGTTGCGAGTATCGATGATGCGAATTATGTGGGATCCGTGACAAACACGCTCGCGGTGGAAAAGGCAGCCGCTGGTATTGCTGTCGGCGACTTAAGCCAAGTTTACAACGGCACAGCGCGTGCTGTTTTGGTTGCGACGACACCTCCGGATCTGGTCACCGCAGTGACTTACAACGGTGCCGCCTCGGCGCCGACCAACGCGGGAACCTACAGCTTCATCGCCGTCATCAACGATGCTAACTATCAAGGTTCGGCGACGAATACGCTGACCATCGGCAGGGCCACGCCTGTGATCAGCGAGATCCCGGTCGCCGCGGTGATAACCTACGGACAGACCCTTGGCTCAAGCGCCTTGAGCGGTGGTGCGGCGGATGTTGCCGGATCTTTCGCTTTCACTGCACTGGCCACAACGCCCGCCGCAGGGACCAACAGTCAGAGTGTCACTTTCACTCCGGCGGACACGGCCAATTACGAAAGTGTGAGTAACGCTGTCGAAGTCACCGTGAACAAGGCTGCCGCAATGGTGCAGATCGGAGACCTTTCCCAATCCTACAACGGGGCGCCGAAGCCCGTTAGTGTTACCACCGAACCGCCGGGGCTTCCTGTCTCCATTACTTACGATGGATCTCTTGCTCCGCCTGCCGCGGAAGGAAATTATGCTGTTACTGCCACGGTGACCGATCCGAACTACGAGGGTTCGTCGATAGCGACTTTGTCGATCATAGCCCAGGTTATCACCTACGAGTCCTTCTTCGGAAACGCCGCACCTGCGGGCGATGCGGACGGGGACGGTGTGCCGGCTCTGGTCGAATATGCCCTTGGCGGTTCGACAAACAGCGATGACGTTCGTCTCCTACCGCGCATGGTGCCGGGTTCGCGCATGGCGCTTGTCGCCGAAGTGCGGACGAACAACACCGATCATCTCTCAGTGCAGGCCCAAGTCTCGACCAGGCTTGCGGATGGCTGGTTCGCGGCGCCGGTGCCTGGAACGAGGGCCGAGGATCAGTCTGGCGTTCCCGAAAATTTCGAACGGCGCATCTACCAATTCGATGCCTCCACCAATTCGCGCGTTTTCATGCGGTTGCTGTTCGATTTGCCGTCGCAGACGCCATAAAATTATGCGTCGCGTATTCTTGTTGTTCTGCGTTGCGTTCTTGCCCTCGTGCCATCGACCTGCTCCGCCTGCACCCGCAGTTCCTGAACCGACTCCTCCGCCCTCGGCGGTGAAAACGCCATCACCTCCAACGATGGACGAGCAGGAAATCATGTCCGCTTTGGCTGCCGAGGGCGCGCATGTTTTGCCGGGACTGGAAACGCAAACCGACACGACGCACGGTGCGACATGGTTCAAGGGGAATGTCCCCGCACAGGGCAGCACCGCTTATCTTTATCTGGGAAGATTGGGAGAACGCGGAACATCAACTCTGCGCTTTGTGGTCCGTTACCAAGGTGCGCAGTCAGCGGATCTCTCGAATTGCAGCGTGTTGGTAGACGGTGCTGCGTCCGGAGGTTTCTCGCCCGCGCCCAATGGCGCGGACCAACCGGGCGACGGAACCGTGGTACAAATCGCCGACGTTCACTTCGATGAAGTGCACGCGACCGTTCTCTCCATGATCGGCGGCCAAGCCGCGGTCATCCGCACCGCCGACGGCAAAGAAATCCGTTTGGGGCGCGCCGAGTTGGGGGAGATGCGCCGTGTTCTGTCCGCTTATCTTTATCTGCAGGCGGGGCAGTGAGGCTCAGATGAGCTCCGCCGCGATTTCGTCCGCAAGGAGTCGGCCGCGGGCGGTGAGCCGCACGCGCGGGCCGTGGTCTTCCAGCAAGCCTTCCTCGCGCAGGCTTGTCACGAGATCGCGATTGCCGGTCAGTTGTGCCGGATCGATGCCGGCGTTCATGCGCAGACCGAAGGCGATTTTTTCCGCCTCGCGCGTTTCAGTCGGAAGAATTTCCTCCGTTGAAATCGGGCGCACGCCGGACCGCATCGCGCGCACGTAGGCTGCCGTGTCCGGAACATTCTGCCAGCGGCGCTCGCCAACGGTCGACCATGCGCTGGGCCCGAGGCCGAGGTAATCGGCGCCCTCCCAGTAAGCTATATTGTGGAGGCTGGCACGTCCCGGTCTTGCGTGGTTGGAAATCTCGTATTGGGCATATCCGGCATCCGAGAGCAATTCGACGCCACGCTCGAAAAAAGCCGCGTCCTGATCGGTATTTTCGCGGAATTCGCCGCGCTGCAGACGTTCGAAGTATTCGGTGTCTTCCTCGTAGGTGAGGCAATACGCAGAGATGTGGTCCGGTTGCAGTTCTATGGTCCTACGTAAGCTGTCCTCCCACTGAGGCAGTGTTTGCCCCGGCACGCCGTAAATCAGGTCAAGGTTGAGATTGTCGTAGCCGGCCGCACGCAAGACCGCGAACGACTCGCGCACTTGTCGCGCGTCATGCACTCGACCAAGAACGCGGAGGAGTTCCGGGTCCCAAGATTGGACGCCCATGCTCACACGGTTGACGCCGCGAGATTGCAGCAACTCCGCCTTCTTGGCCGTGACCGTGGCAGGATTCATTTCAATGGTGAACTCCGTGACCCGCGAAAAATCGGCATGCCGTCCCAACCCGGCGAAGAGTCTCTCGAGTTGCGAAACGGAAAGCGCGGTCGGTGTGCCGCCGCCGATGAAGACCGTTTCCGGAGCGATCCCGTGCGCGAACAACTCCGCTTCGCGGATGATGCCGTCGACGAGCGGGTCGGCTTTACCCGGACCGGCGAGGTCTTTGTAGAAGCTGCAATACGGACAGATCTGCAGGCAGAAAGGTATGTGGAGGTAGAGGTGCTTCGCACCGGTGGCGTGCGACGAGTGACGGGCGGCGAGTTGCTCTCTCTCAATTGCCTGCGGCTGTCTCCGCTCCGCTCCGGCTCTCATCTCTCAGCCCTTAACTAGGCGCGGATCGCCTCGAGGGCCGCGCGCAGATCTTGCTCAGAGACATCTTCTGCGACAATGGCCTCTCCGAGACGGGGCACGATGATAAAGCGGATTTTTCCGGCGCTGAATTTTTTGTCTTTCGCCGCGGCGGTGAGCAACGCATCGGTGCCGAGTTGCGGGGGTAGGGTGAGGGGGAGCCCGAACGCGGCCAATTTGGCGCGGATGCGGTCTGCATCTTGCGCGGACAAGCCGTATTTCTTTTGCGAGATGACCAACGCGGCAGCCAGGCCGATGCTGATTGCCTCGCCATGCGATCGAAAATGTTGCGGGCTACGGCGAGTTTCTGCATGGCGAGGCAATCAG
>JBEDBL010000137.1:0-7392 GCA_041177245.1 Verrucomicrobiota bacterium | reverse complement strand
GAGGTCGCGCTGCACCGGACCGTAGTCCAGGCCTTGGCTGAAGAGGTGTCCGTCGTATCCCATTGCCAACGGTTGGCCGAGGAGCAGCACCGGATGGTTGTAAATCGGCGCGCAGGCCACGCGCGCGTCGATGGGCACACGGCGGAGAAGAAACCTCGTGTCCGCCAATTCCGAACGTTCGGCCAGTGTGTATCCGTGGCGTTCGTCGAGACCATTGGCGAGAGTCAACGCTCCGGAAAAAAAGAGCAGCGCGCAGGTCGCGGCGCGCCAAAGAAGCGGCCATTTGCCGATCATCTGCGTCCAGAGCAGCGGCATCAGCGCAAGGTAGCCCCAGATCATCAACTTCGTGTTGTCCCACGCCCACGGGGCGAGGACGAAGAGAAAGCAGAAAAGCAAAGTGCCGGCGCCCGTTAGATAAAAGATCCTCGATGCCGTGTCGCCCCGGCGCAGGACAAAAAACCCCAGGATGGCGAGGAGCGGCAGAAGGATTCCGAAATTCAACAGCCAGAACCAAACGCCCTGGTTTTCCTGCATCCACCCGGCGGCAAAGCGCAGGGCGGACGGCGCGCTGAAGTTCGCCGTGACCATGGCGACCAACCATGCGGCGGGAATGATGCTGACCAAGCCGAGTTGCAGAAAGGGGCGGGCGCGACCGGCCTTCCAAGATGCGACGAAACACGCGGCCAGCAGCGCGCTGAGGAAGAGGAATGCCGGAGCGTTGAAGAGCGGCATGGTCGCATAGAGCGCGGCCTGGGATAGCAGTGACAACCTCGCTTTGGCTTTTTCGTCGCGCAATTGCCCGCGCCACACGCACATGAGAACAAGCCCGGCTGGCAACGAGTAGAGCAAGCCGCGCTGTGTGACGAACATCGTCAGGAACAGGTTTTTCCACGCCACGCCCTCTTCCGTGTTGCTTATGGAACCGCCGGTGAAAATGGCGAATGCCGACAATCCTCCGGCGAAGAGAAACGCCGCGAGCGCGAAACCGCGTCCCCAGCGCCAAAGTGCCGCCGCGGTTGCCGCCGCCCCGAGCAAACCGGCCCAACGCAGTCCCTCAAAAACCGGGACGCCCGCGATCGCGAGCAAGGCGTTCCAAAGGTCCATGCCCGGGTGGTAGGGAAATATGGCGCCGGACATGAAGGGGTTCTCCGGCCAGAAATCCCCGCCCGCGGCCCACCGCCGGATCAGGTTGAGATGAAGCGAGATGTCCCCGAGATTGTGGGGCGACAGTATTTTCAACTCGTTGCCCTGCTCATAGATCAGCCAGAGGAAAACGCGCAGCGAAGCCATGGCGAAAACCACGAAAAGGATTCCATCGGCCAACGTGATCTTTTGGCGTGAAGCGGAAGCGCGCCCCCATGTCGCGAGGGCGGCCAAAGCGCCTGCGCCCAGCGGGATCCACGCGTGCAACCCGCGCAACTCGCCGGCCAACGAACCCATTCCCGCCGCGACCGTGGTGGAAATTGCCACGAAGACCAGTCCCGAGCAGAGAAGTCTCCAGCCGGTCATGGCGCCAAATCCCAGTTTTGCCCGATGATCCTGCGCGAGAAGAAAACCGTGCACTCCTCCATGCCGGAGCGGAATTTGAACTGTCTCTCCTCGAAGCCGGGGCCGATCTTGTCACGGATTTTTTCCGCTTCTTTTGACTCGATGACGATGAAGTCTTTACCCGCGAATGAGTCGGGCAACGGCTGGCCTTCTTCCGGATTAGGTTTTCCTACCCATCCAACATGCGTGAAGTCGCCGAGCACCCAGGGAAGCGGATAGTAGTCCGTGTGGATTGAGCCCGGGATCGCGTAAAAACGCGGGTCTTTTCGCGCGGCATCAAGCAGCGGGTCGGTCAGTGTGCGCAGCGAATTGTACGTCTGCACATAGACGTAAGGTTCGGCGTCGTTTTCGAATTCGCGAAAGTTGAGGCGCAGCGTCATTACGAGGGATGCGGCGAGAAGCAGAACGGCAACAGCCCGCGCCCACACGTGTCGGGCGTTTGCCCTGGCCGCACCGAAGAAAAGGAACCACGGCCAGAGGATCGAGATGATGCACCACGGCGTTTTGTAGGGAACCAGCGAGTAGGCGAGCAGAACTCCGCCCGCGTAAATGGCGAGCAGGCGCGGTGCTGCGGGCCCTGGCCACGCGTAGCGCAACGACCAGACGAGCCCGGCAAGCGCCGGCCATTCGTAGCGGGCAAGGAGCGCGAGCCAGTAGTAGTTGACGAACGGCAGCAGTTCGAAAGTCGTCTTCTCATGGCCGTTGGCCGCGGCGCCTGTTTTGGTCCAAGCGATGAGCGATTCGAACATGTCGCCCAGGCCTTTGAAGTGGAAAAAGTTTCCGGAATAAAAAAACACGATCAGAAAAACCATCGTCCCTGCCGCAAGGAGCGCGTCGCGGAGGCTCCATCCGCGGGTTGCCGCGCGCTCAGCGGGCGGCTGCAGCGGCGACACGCGGTTCCACAGCGCAAAAACCCCCGCGGCCAGCGCCAGCGAACCGGCTTGGATGAGGTAGGTCTCCTTGTTGAGAATCATCCCGGTGAGTCCTGCCGCGGCAGCCCACATTCCCGCCTTGTCACGGTTCAACCACAGCGCGATCGCGCCCCAGATGAAAACCATGCAGGACAGGACAAACCACGGCTCGTGGATCGAGTAGCGTCCGTAGAAAACGCACGCTGGGGAAACGGCGAAAGCCAGCGCCGCCCAGCGGACCGCCGTCCGACCGAACCACCGGGCGAAGAGGAAAATGACCGGAATGGAAAGCAGACTGGCGATGACAGGGGGTAGACGCAGGGCCCATAGATTCCTGCCGAAGAGACTCTGCGACAGGAACACCGTGTAGAAATGCCACGGTCCGTGGTAGTTCGTCGGGTTGTAGGCGAAGGTTCCCGTTTCGCGCAGCCGGTCGGCAAACCACCCGTTGATGCCCTCGTCGAAATGCGGCGCTTTGAGATCCAACGCCCAAAGCCGCAGAACGGCGGCGAGCAGCAGGATCAGCCACAGATCAAGATTGCGTTGTTTGCCCGGGGCAACGGTTGTCACGGGGCGATCATACCTAACAGAGCTTTCGCGTCAGCCCGACAATTCAGCCGGCTCTCTTAGCTGCGGAGTCGCTCGCGGATTGCACCCGCAGCGTGAGGAGCGCTGCGAGCAGCATGGCAAAGCCGCCGAAAACCACCGCGCTGAGGCGGTTGACCTGCGGAAAGTATTCCATCGCGCGGCTGAGCAGGATCGCGACGAGAATCTGCGGAATGACAATGAAGAAATTGAAGATGCCCATATACACCCCCATGCGGTCGGCGGGCAGCGAACTCGAAAGCATGGCGTAAGGCATGGAAAGAATCGAAGCCCAGGCGATGCCCACGCCGACAAATGCGATTTTCAGCAGGAACGGATCCTTGATCACGCCGACGCTGGCCAAGCCGAGGCCGCCGAAGGCGAGGGAAATGATATGGATCGATTTCGCGCTCATCTTCCGGCCGAGCCAGAGGAAAACCATAGCGGCGATGAAGGCGGTGAAGTTGTAAACCGCGAAGCACTGGTTCGCGAGGTCGATGCCTTGCTGGTAAAGATCCGAGGTCGTATCGGTCGCACCGAGGATGTTGCGCGCCACCGCAACTGAGAAAAAGATCCACATGGCGAACAGCGCCATCCAGGTGAAGAACTGCACCGCGGCGAGTTGCTTCATGCGAACGGGCATTTCCTTGAATGCGACCCAGATCTCGCCCCATCCCTCCTGCTTCTTGCGGCGCAACTCCTCCATGTCCTCGGGCGGATATTCTTTAGTGGTGACAATGGTCCAAAGCACCGAAAGCAGAAAAACCACCGCACCAATGGTGAAGGCCCAGACCACAACCTGCGGGATGGCCTGCTCCGCGGTCGGAGCGGTGGACACCCCCCATTTGCCCAACCATCCGGGCAGCAGCGAGGCAATGACGGCACCCGCGCCGATGAACACGCTTTGCATGGCAAAGCCAACCGTGCGTTGTTCCTCGGGCAGCAGATCGGCAACGAAAGCGCGGAAGGGTTCCATGCTGACATTGACCGAGGCATCGAGAATCCAGAGCAGGCCGGCGGCCATCCACAAAACCCCCGAATGCGGCATGGCGAGCAGTGCGAGAGACGCGAGGATGGCGCCGACGAGGAAATATGGCTTCCGGCGGCCGAGGTGGTTCCAAGTCCTGTCGCTCATGCAGCCGATGATCGGTTGCACTATGAGCCCGGTGACCGGCGCAGCCAACCACAGCAAGGGAAGCTGGCTCTCGTTCGCCCCGAGTCGTTCGTAGATGGCCGACATGTTCCCCATCTGCAGACCCCATCCGAACTGGATTCCGAAAAATCCGAACGACATGTTCCAAATCTGCCAGAAAGAGAGACGGGGTTTGTTTTGCATGGGGAGGAATGGGTTGCGCCAAGGGCTAAACAAAAAACGATGTGGCGTCCACGGCGAAGATGGTGCGCGGTGAGGGGATCGAACCCCCGACCAACTCGGTGTAAACGAGCCGCTCTACCGCTGAGCTAACCGCGCCCGATCTCAAGATCGTCACGCAATCTTCGCCGCTTGGCAATAGTGCGCTCCTCAACGGGCAGTGGGATGTTTCCGCTTGCGAAAATTTCGCAACTTTCGTCCGGGGCAGGGGTTTCTTTTGTCGGCTTCACGGCCTTCAAACCAATTCAACAATCAACAGAAAGTATCGATAATACCATGAAAGCATTCATATTCTACGCATTGACCTTCGCTATCACGCTGTCCCTGCCGGGCATGGCACTGGCCGGGGAAAACGAGGGAGGGAAAAAGCCCGGCGGAAGAGTCACCGCTGTCGATACCACCGCCAACACCATCACCGTGCATTCCGGGAAGAAAGGCGAAACCGGCGAGGACAAGACCTACAAAGTCGCGGACGCGACCATCACGGTGGAGGGCGCAAGCGCGAAGCTTGCGGACATCGCGGTCGGAATGCGCGCCAAAATCACAGTCGGAGCGACTCCCGACACGGCCTCAGCCGTTGACGCATCTACCAAGAAGAAGAAAGGCGAGAAAAAAGGCGACGAGGGGGGCTCTCAGGAATAGCCCGCGTGGCCATCTAACCAGACGAATAAAATCAGGGCGGCTCCGGGGTTACCTGGGGCCGCTTTTTCGGATACGGGACGCCATTTCTGCGGTCGGCCCGGAGTGTTTATGCTCACACTCGGAGGCGGCGGGTAAAGAGTTCGTGGAAATCATCACGCGCGTCCCGATGACGCGAGCAGCGTGCCGGAGTGTCCAGGCATGGACCAGAGAGTCACTTGCCCGATTCACCGAGCGTCTTGAGTTGACGATCCGTCACGAGCCAAATGAGTCCGTTCTCCTCGGCTAATTTCTTGGACAGCACTCGCCGCTCCGGCGTCTTTGGATACTCGATGAGCAGCGCGGGCTTCTTTGCCGAAGCCAATGTTTTCAAGTGGCCGAGGATTTCATCTGTGTGCGAGGCGGGCTGGAGTTTTTTCCCATTGGTGAACAAGTCCTCGATGCCTTGGGCGCTGATGACCTCGACGAAGTCCTTGTGGGCGGCGAGTTGGGAGCCGTTTTGCGGGATGACGAGTGCCGCAGGATTCTTCGCGCGGGCGCGGGCGGCGATCGCTTTCACCCAGTCCACCATGTCGCGGCGATAGGTCTGTTTGGTCTCCGGGTTCATGCGGTCGTCCAAGTAATCGTCGGCTCCCTGCTCATACGTCTGGAAGCCATCAACGATGTCCAGATACACACCGTCGAAACCGCGAACCATCGCGTCCTCAACTGCGGGTAGCATGAGTTTTTGCCACTGGGCATTCCAATATTTGACCTGATAATTTCCCTTCCACTCAGGGTTCTCGATCCCGAGCCACGCCGGGGCGTCGGCGGTGCGCTGGCCATTGCTCACCCACTCGGTGCGCCAGTAGGGGCGGTAGTCTTCAGCCTCCCCAATGGAAATGTAGGCGACCACTTTCCGCCCTTCCTTCCCGCTGCGGATTGCGTCGAGGTCCGCTCGCTCCCACGGCATGTCGACGGCAAAGTTCGCATCGAGCACGATCCAATCGCGTCCGCTTTCCTTGAGTTGCGCAACGGCCGCAGATTTTGTCTTTGCGAAGGAATCGGCCTGCAGGATGTAGGCGAACGAGGCGGGGTCTGATTCCGCGCAGGCGAAGTGCGCCAGCGCGAGAATCAAAATAGACACGATGAAGGCAGGGGCTTTCATGGCGGGCTGTCGACGACTGATTTTGGGGGGTTATTGTTCGAGGGGAGGGGCGGACTCCGAGACAGAATAGACGTGGACTTCCTCGGGTCTAATCCTGCCGCTCAGGATACCGCCTTTGAGCTCCAATCCGGTCGGCCGGTTGGCAAACAGAGATGCGAGCGTTTGGCCTGCCGAGTCGGGAATTGCCGTGTGCAGATCTGTCGAGGTGTTCCTGTCGGTATTGAAGACCACGAGGATTTTCTTCGCGTTCTTTTTCCACAGGAAAACATGGACGTGCTCCGCGTTGGACGGGAGGGCGCGGCGGGTGCCTTTGAGGAGAAACGGAGCCAGTTGGCTGATCTCCTTAGCCTGCTTCCCGATTTCGTCCCAGAGCGCCGGGGCCTGCTGGCTCAGCGTCATGCGGCCTTTGATAGGCGTGCCGTCGTAATATGTGTAATACAAGACACCCTTCACCCCAGCAGCGAGAGCTCCATACAGCATGTTTCGGGATTCCGATGGAGTTGGAAAAACACCCCTTTTCGACCAACTGAAAGACTGCAGGTTAGCGATGGGGACAATGCCCGTGCCTTCGATTTCCGACACCCGGGATTTCAGCAATTGGAAACATCGCTCAAGCATCAGTTCATCAGGAAAATCCGGCTTGTTGTCCACGGGATAGCATTGGATGCCGATCATGTTGACGCAGCCTTGATAGTCTTTGAATGACCGATACCGCGTAACTGGCGCAGAACCGCCGCTCGCGTAGGTGACGTGATTGGGGTCGTGCGTCAGGGCCAACTCGTGGCGTTCCTTGAGAAGTTCGGGCGAGCAGTAGTTTTTAGAAGTGGTGACATTAAATTCATCACCGATCTGCCAGGAGATGATGGCGGGATGGCTCTTCATGCGATCAATCAACGTGCCCAAGGCGGGAAGATAAAGCTCGGCCATGACGCCCATGTCGCGTCGAGCCGCGTCGTCGAGAAGAGCGAAATCCGATTCGCGACTGGTGGGGTCAAGGGAGGTCTGCAGGATGCGAAGACCGTTGTCGTGGATGGCGAGCAGGTCTTGAGTGCGCTCGTCCCCATAGCGTTCGCCAATCCATGACGTATGGTAGATCCCAAAGGCAAAGATCTCGGCACCTCCGCGCAGCAAAGTGCCACGGGGGCTGACGGCGGTCGGCAAGGGGGCCGCCACGCTGGTCTGTGGCAAAA
>JBEDBL010000136.1:0-7421 GCA_041177245.1 Verrucomicrobiota bacterium | reverse complement strand
CGCCTGTCGCCGTGCGGCCGCAGCGGCCTTGCGCGCCTCGGATTCGGCGCGTCGTTGCTGTTTGATTTCTTTGAGTCCGAGCTTGGGCTTTTGCTCTGCGGCTTTCGGCTTCTCGGCCGGCCGGTGGTTTCCGAGGCTGGCCACCAATCCGCGCCGGTCGCAGGTCGCGCCGGATTTTTCCAGGTAGTAGTCGTAATCGCCGGCATAGGGGGTGAGTCGCCCCGCGTTGATGTGCAGGACCGTCTTGGCCAGCGAGCGGATGAAGTGCACATCGTGGCTGACGAAGACGAGGGTGCCCTCGTAGGGGGCAAGTGCGCCCACAAGCGCATTGATGCTAGCCATGTCGAGGTGCGTGGTCGGTTCGTCGAGCAGGAGAAGGTTCGGCGGGCGAAGAAGCAATTTGACCAAGGCAAGGCGGCTTTTCTCTCCGCCGCTGAGCACGCCGACATTTTTGAAGACCGCTTCGCCGCTAAAAAGGAAAGATCCGAGAACGGTGCGGACCGATTGTTCCCCGACTCCGGGCGCGCCATCCATCGCCTCCTCCAGAACGGTCCGCCTGATATCGAGCGAGTCTGTGCGGTGCTGGGCAAAGTATCCGACGCTCACATTGTGTCCCTCGGTGCGCGTGCCTGCTTCGAGTGGCAACATGCCGGCGAGAATCTTAAGCAGGGTGGACTTGCCCGCCCCGTTGGGTCCGACGAGCACGGTGCGTTGCCCGCGCTCGATGGTGAGGTTCAGGTCTTCGTAGACGACATGTTCGCCGTAGGCCTGACGCACATTTTCCAGAACCATGGTGCGTTGGCCTCCGCGGGGAGGCTGGGGGAAGCGGAATTTGACCGTGGCTTCGGAATTTTCCGGCGGGGCGAGGCGATCGATCTTGGCTAGACGTTTGATCCGCTCCTGCGCTTGCGCCGCTTTGCTTGCTTTGGCGCGGAAGCGGTTGATGAAGTCCTCGAGGTGTGCGATCTCCCGCTGCTGGTTTTTGTAGGCGGCGAGGTATTGTTCGTCGCGGGCCTTCTTCTCCAAGAGGTAATCGTCGTAGTTGCCGTTGTAGCGGTGCAGCTGCTGCCGCGAGATTTCCACGACACCGTCGCAGATGGCGTTGAGGAACGCGCGGTCGTGCGAAATGACGAGCAGCGCACCGGCATACCCTGCGAGATGGGTTTGGAACCAACCGAGGGTCTCCAGGTCGAGGTGGTTGGTCGGTTCGTCGAGCATGAGCAAGTCGGGCTGCATCACGAGCAGGCGGGCGAGGTGCGCGCGCATGATCCAGCCCCCGCTCATTGTGCGCGCGGGGCGGTCGAAGTCGGTCTCGCGGAAGGCGAGTCCCGCCAGGATGCTTTTGGCCCGCGCTTCAAGATTGTATCCGTCGTGCTCGAGGAAAACCGCCGCCGCCTCGTGATGCTCCGCCGAATGCTCGTCGGGGAACTGCCGCATTTTCGCGTAGGCCGCGGTCATTTCTGCAGAAACGCTCGTGGACAGTTGCAGAACGGTCTCGTCGCCGGAAGGGGCGCTTTCCTGCGGGAGAAAACCGACAGTGCGTCCGCGCTGCAAGCTGACCGAACCGTCGTCCGGTTGGTTGTCGCCGAGGATGAGCGAAAAGAGCGTGGATTTGCCCGCGCCGTTGGCGCCAATCAGCCCGATACGGTCGCCGGAATTGATCTGCAGGGACGCATCCGAGAAGAGAACGCGACCGCCGTAGGATTTTCCGACTTGTGAGACAGTAAGCATGAGAGCGAACGGGGGAAACTACGGGCAAACGACCCGTGGCACAAGGTTCGCGCTCGCCATGCTGCGCCTAGGCCCAGTCCCGGAGCGAGCAATAGCCTGTGGCGCAGAACGCAGACGGCGGCTAAAGTTGGGACATGCGGTTGACCAACCTACTTCTGGCTTTCGCGACGGTTTCGCTCCTCGGCAACGCGCAGGCTCAGACTTACGTCTGCGACTATCCTTCCGGCCAGCGCCTTTACCAATACAAGGAAGGCTACCTTTGCGGCTACCCCTCGGGCCAACGCCTCTACCATTGGGACGGTGAATACATTTGCCGCTATCCGTCCGGTTCGCGCCTCCACCGTTTCGAGGACGGATATTTCCTTGAGTATCCCTCCGGCCAGCGTCTCTACCGCTGGGACGGCGAATACATCTGCCGCTATCCATCGGGCGAGAGGATGTTTCGCTACGACGGCGAATACCTCATGCTCTATCCGTCCGGGGAACGCTTGTGGAAAACGGACGGCGTCCTTCCGATCGCGGTGGTGACG
This sequence comes from Verrucomicrobiota bacterium, assembly GCA_041177245.1. GTDB lineage: Bacteria > Verrucomicrobiota > Verrucomicrobiia > Chthoniobacterales > JACTMZ01 > JACTMZ01. The sequence goes on along the minus strand of JBEDBL010000136.1, from coordinate 5,160 downwards.
GGATTGGCCACCGGAATGTTGTAGGGATTCAGGGCGCGATATTGCGCGCGGTCGACGCGGGTGGCGTCAGACGCGGAACGAAGCCTGCTTTTTGCAGGACGCGTTGTCCGTCCTTCGACAAAACATAGCTGATGAATTTTTTCGCAGCCGTTTTGTCGCGGCCTTCCAGCGTGTAGAGATAAAGCGTATTCGCATAGGGGTAGACCTGCTCGTAAATCGCGGCGCCGTTGGCGGGTTGGCCGTTGATGAGTAGAGAGCGCACACCGGCGGGCAGCTTGGTCATATCGGCGTAGCCGATCGCGTCGGGATCTGCGGCCACGGCAGCCACGATCGATGCGTAATCGGGAAATGCTTTGGCCGAAGCGGTGTAGGCGTCACCGCGCAGGGCGAGTTCCTGGAAACCGGCACGCGCACCCGTGTTTTGGTCGAGGATGCAGACATGGACCGGTTTGTCGGATCCGCGGACAGTGCCCCAGTTGGCGGTCTTGCCGTTGAAGATTGCACGGACTTGCGCGGGTTTGAGGTTCTTGATGGGGCTCGCGGCGTTGACGATCACGGCCACTCCGTAGCTGCCAATTGTGCGCGGGAGCAATTTGACCCCGGCCTTTTTCGCCGCCTGCAATTCCGCACGGTTGGCCGGGCGTGAGGTCGGGGCGATGTCCGCCTGTCCCGCGGTGAGCGCGGCGATTCCAGCCCCCGAGCCGGGGCGTTTCAAGTCCACCGCGATGCCGGGATTCTTGCGCTCGAAGCCGGAGACGAGGAGAGGCCCCAGCTTTTCTCCGAAGGTATTGGAACCGGTGACGCGCAAGGTGTCGGGGGCAGCCTGGGCACTGGCGGTTGCGAGTAAAAGAATCAGGGGGATGCGTAGCGTTTTCATGTGTTTGCCGGATGCGCCGCGGCCATGCGCTTTTGTTTGCGCATGACAAGCAGCATGGAAATTCCGCCGAGGACACCGAAGCCGGCCATGATGACATACCAGAACAGCCAACCGTGCGTGGCCTTTGTCGCGTCCAGCACGCGTCCGGTGATGAGCAGCGACAGCGCCGCTCCGTAATATTGGAACGAGTCGATCACGCCGGCGGCGAAGCCGGCCATTTTTTTGCCGCCGATGTCCATCGGTGCGGCGGCGCCGACGATCGAGTGGGTGGAATTGGCGGTGAGCGCGATGACGATCAAGATGCCGCAACCGGTGAGAATACCCGCGGGAGTCGGGCCGACGAGGCCCTTGACGAGGAGAAACGCGGCGAAGCTGATGACGGCCGCTTCGAGAAAATAGAGCGCCATGGCGACCGGCGAGCGGTGACCGCTGCAGAACTTGTCCGAGAACCAACCCGATGCAAGCGAACCGGCAACCGCGGCCATCGGCATCGCGGCGAGCGTCCACGCCACGGTGGCGGGGATGTTGGTTTTCATGTCCATGCCGAGTTGGTCTTGGAAATAAAGGATGGAGAGCTGGTCGGAACTGGTGCGCACGGCGCCGGTGCAGGCGTAGGCGCAGGCGTAGAACCAGACGAGCGGGTGGGTGAAGATCGTTTTGAAAGATTCTTTAAGCGAAACTGTCACGCCCGCCGAGTTGTCGATTTCGTCCGCGATAACATCGGGGTATCCCGCCTCCTCCGGGGATTGCTTCGCGGCGAAGCTCATGAAAATCGCGAACACGAGTGTCGCCGCCGGCGGGATGATAAAAAGCCAACGCCATTGGCCGGGGGCGACAACAAGGATGCCGATCGAGATTCCGTTGAGGATGAGGGGGGATAGTTTCGAGCTGACGACCTGCCCGAGTTGGATCATGAAACCGAAGATGCCTGCGAATGTGCCGCGTTCGTTGCGGCGGAACCACGCGGCATTGATCTTGATCATCCCCGGCGCGCCGAAGGACTGGAACCACCCGTTGACCAGCCAGACCAGTGCGATCGCGCCGAAAGCCGGGTCGATGAAATCGGAGCGAAAAACGAATTTACCAGCGGCAGCGAGCGCTCCTCCGATCACCATCAGGGGAAGCAGTCCCATGGCCAGATTGGCGAGGATGGTGCCGAACGCGCCTATCTGCATCGAGCGCTTGCCGCCGATCCGGTCGCTAAGAAGGCCGTTGACCAGCTGGCCGGTGCCGTAGGTCAATGACCATATGGCAAGCATGTCGGCGATCTGGGTCGTGGTGAACCCGAACTCTTCCTGCATGCCCGGCGTGGCGAAGCGGAAGTTGTAGCGGCACATGTAGTAGGCCGCATACATCAGCCCGAGAGAGCCCCAGTTCAGTCCGCGACGCGCGCGGAAGCCGGGGGGATAAGCGTTGGTGTCCATGCCAGCTACGACTCCCGCGAAGGGTGGGAATTGCGCCGCAGCGCGTCAATGCCGAATCCTGCGGTGTCCCTAAATATGGGCCCGGCAGGAGGCCGTCCAAAGTGTGTCGCCGAACTCGGCCTTGGCCTCCGCCGCGAGTTGGTCGGCGCCGCGCGGATCGCGCAGGATAGCGAAGAGGCACGAGCCTGATCCGGTCATGGCCGCCGCGGCGACAAGCGAGTGCTCGAGTAACCACTGCTTCATGGCGGGAAGCATCACGTATTTGCGGAACACCGCGCGCTCGAGGTCGTTGAAAATCTCGATGCCGTCGTGCAGCTGCGGCGCGGTCCATTCCGCCGGACAGAATTCCTTTTTTGCGTAGGCCGCGTAGGCCCATGCCGTCGGCACGGGGAAAGGCGGTTTGAGCAGAAGGAGGTCGAGAGGCGCGGGCAGGGGATGTGGTGCGAGGATTTCCCCGCGGCCGCGCGCCATCGCTGCTTCGCCGCGGATGAAGAACGGGACGTCCGAACCGAGTTGCGCGGCCAACTTTTCCAGAGCGAAACCATCCAACGGGTGCCCGGTTTGTGCGTTGAGCGCTTTAAGCACCGCGGCAGCATCGCTGCTGCCGCCACCCAGACCCGCACCGTGCGGAATGTGCTTGTGCAATTCGATCGCCGCGCCGCCTTGATGTTTGGTTTCGCGCAGGAACAAATCCGCAGCCTTCCAAGCCAAGTTGCCCGAACCATTGTCCAACTCCGGATCGCTGCAGGTCAGGGTGATGCCCGGATCATCCGTCAGCCGCACGCGCAATTCATCGGCGAGCGTGACTGGCACCATCCAAGTCTCGATATCGTGGTACCCTGTGGCCTCGTTCTGTCCGAGCACGCGCAGGTTGAGATTGATTTTGGCCGGTGCCGTGATTTGCATCCTTGGCATGATTCATGGCGAAAGCGGGACGGGCAAAGCAGAAATCATCGTGGCCTTGGACGAACCCTCGCTGGGAGAAGCCACGCGCCTGATGGACCGGCTCGAAGGACGTGCCCGTTTTTACAAAGTCGGCTTGCAACTTTTCACCGCGGCCGGACCGGCAGCTGTCGAGGCTGTTAAAGCGCGCGGGGCGGGTGTGTTTCTCGACCTCAAGCTCCATGATATCCCCAACACAGTGGCTTCTGCGGTGCGCTCCGCGCGCGACTTGGGGGTTGACCTGTGCACGATCCATCTGGGCGGCGGGCCTGAAATGTGCGCCGCGGCGGTTTCGGAAGCGGGTGATCAGATGAAGATTCTTGGTGTCACAGTGCTCACCAGTTCCAGCCAAACCACGCTCGAGGCCTGCGGTGTGCACGGAAGTGTGGGGGAGCAAGTGATACGTCTGGCAAAGATGGGATATGCGGCGGGTGTGCGCGGTTTTGTCGCCAGCGCTCTGGAGTTGCCGCTCTTGCGCGCCGAGCTCGGCAAAGATCCTTTGCTCGTGATCCCGGGCGTGCGGCCAGCGGGGGCGGAGGCCGGCGACCAAAAACGCACGGCAACGCCTGCGGATGTTGTCCGCGCCGGAGCCACTCATCTGGTCGTGGGTCGACCGATCTCGCGGGCTGGGAGTCCGGCAGCGGCGTTCGATGCGATCTCGCGGGAAATCCGTGGTTCACAGTTAGTCGCACTAAACTAAACTTAGTTTATAAAGGTCTTAAACATTCATCAGGCCAAAACGCATCTGTCGCGCCTCATTGAGGAGGCCGTGGAGGGCGAGACGGTGGTGGTGGCCAAAGCCGGGAAGCCGATGGTCCAACTGGTGCCCGTTGCCGCTGCGGTTGGTGGGCGCCCGCTTGGTCTCCTCGCCGGTAAGGCCAAAGAGTCAGCGGATTGCTGGTCTCCGGACAAAGAGGTGGAGCAGTGGTTCTACGGCGAGGATAAGGTCGGCGCGCCGCGGGTCGCGGAGTGAGTCGGTGAGATTGTTACTCGACTCCCACGTGCTGCTTTGGGCTCTGACCGCTCCGGAAAAGTTGTCGGCGGACGCCGCCCGGGAGATCGCCGCGGCTGCGAACAATGTCTGGTTCAGTCCTGCCTCGGTCTGGGAACTGGAGATCAAACGCGCCCAAGGCAAACTTGAACTGCCGGACAACTGGCTCGAGGTCGTGGAGCGCTCGAGATTTGCCGAGTTGCCGATCCGCAGCAGCCACGCGACCGCCGCGGGTCGTCTTCCCTGGCATCATCGCAACCCCTTCGACCGCATGCTCATCGTGCAGGCTTTGGCGGAAGACTTGCGTTTGGTGACGCGCGATCGCTCGGTCTTGGCGTATGGCGTAAAATTGCTCGAAGCCTGACGAATCTCAGTCCCGGAAATTCGTGTAGTTGAGCGCGACGCCGAAATCTTTGGCGCGCAGAGCGGCGATCGCTTCCTGCAAGTCGTCGCGCTTTTTTCCGGTCACGCGGATCTGCCGGTCTTGCAGCGTCGACTGGATTTTTAGGCCCGAGGCCTTGAGGAATTTCGAAATTTCCTTGGCCTTGTCGCCTTCGAGTCCCTGCTTGAAAACAAAAAGCTGCCGCGCGTGGCCGAGCGGCGAGATATCAGGCTCCTTTTGGTCCACGTTGCGCAGGTCGATGTTGCGCTTGGCTAGTTTGTTCACCGCGATTTCACGCAATCCCTTGAGGCGCGAGGCATCTTCCGCGGTGAGGCGAAGGTTGCCGTCCTTCTCGATTTCGAGTTTGGCTTCGGATCCCTTGAAGTCGAAGCGGGTGGCCAGTTCCCGCCGGGCTTGATCTACGGCGTTGAGGATTTCCTGACGGTCGATTTCCGAGACGATGTCGAAGGTGGGCATAAAAATATCGGTCTTATTGGTGGGGGCGCACGGATTCGAACCGTGAACCAAGCGATTATGAGCCGCC
>JBEDBL010000135.1:0-7431 GCA_041177245.1 Verrucomicrobiota bacterium | reverse complement strand
TCATGCAATTCCGCACGCTGGTGGCGCGCGCCTTCATCGGGAAGCTGCGCAACCGGGCAAACATGCTGACCACCATCGTCGAGGCCCCACTGCTGGCGGCGCTGATCGGTGCCGTTCTCCGCTACTCGGAATCCGGAGAATACGACTTCGCCTCGGCCTTCCACATCCCCACTTATCTTTTTCTCTCGCTCGTCGTGGCCATGTTTCTCGGACTGACCAACAGCGTGGATGATATCATCCGCGACAGGCCTGTACTTCAGCGCGAGCGCAACCTGAACGTGCGCCTCGGCTGGTACATCTTGGCCAAGGTGCTGACACTTTCTCTCTTCGCGCTGATCCAGTGCGTCCTTTTCATCCTCATCGGCAACTGGATCCTCGAGGTCCGAGGCATGTTCTGGATTTACCTTTTGGCCATGGTTCTCACGGCGGTCAGCGGCATCGCCATCGGCCTGCTTATTTCCAGCCTGGCCAGCGAGGGCAAGACGGCGGTCAACATCATACCCATCGTCCTCATTCCGCAGATCATCCTCGGGGGCGCGCTGATCAAATACGAAGAGATGAACCGCAATCTCGACTTCGTCTATTCGATCAGCCGCTGGTTCGACCAGAACCCGGAGGCAGGCCAAGCGCGCAGCGACCTGCAGGTGCCGCTAATCTGCGAGTTCATGCCCATGCGTTGGTCCTACGAGGCGCTCGTCTACGCGCAGGCGAAGCTCAATCCCCTGACACAAAGACAGGAGCAGATCCAGGAGCAGATCAATACACTCGCGCGGACCAAAGACCTCACGACAGAACAAGAAACGCGGTTGGACGATCTTAAAGAATTGCTGGCCATTGTTTCCGGGGTGCAAGGCAAGGACGTTTCCACGGTGGAGAGGCGCTTGCGCCGCATCGACGAGGTGATGCGCGGCGCCCCCCTCGTCGGCAAGATTCTCAGTCCTTCTTCCGGTCCGGTCACCGCGGAACGCCTTTTTGTGAACCAGAAGACGACGGATCTCGTGAACAAGGCGGAGATGGAGCAGAGCGACTACCGGGAGAGCCGTTTCCTCAACGTCTTCTTCGGCCCTCAGAAGCGTTATTTCGGCATCCAGTCCAGCGTGCTGACCTTCAACGCCGGAGTGCTAGCGGTTTCCTCGCTCGCCATGTTCGTCGGTCTTTATTTCATCCTCCGCCACCAGCTGAAATCGCGACTGGCATGATTCCCTTGGAGGACAACTTCGCCGATGTTCTCGGCAAAGCGATGGCCGGTCTCGGTCTGGGCGAAGACGATGCCTCGAGGAGATCGTCGCTCCCCCCCGATGCGGTCCGCGCGCTGTTGCGCGGCGAATTCGACGAGCAGGCCGCTCTAAAGTTGGCCGGCGCCTTGGGCTTGCGGGCCGACGCGCTCGCTCGGCTTGCACGCGGGGAATACCTGCCAACAGTCACCGCAACGGTGAACCTCGCGCAGGTCACGACACCCTACAAAGGGATGACGGTGAATGCCTACGTGCTTTGGGACCCCGAGAATCGCGGTGCCGCGGTTTTCGATACGGGCGCGAATGCCGCGCCCCTCCTCGCGATCATCGAACGGGAAGAACTGGATGTGGTTGGGATTTTCCTCACGCACAGCCATACGGATCACATCCAGGCGCTATCCGTGTTGAAAAACCGGTTGGACACCGATGCGTGGTCACCCGAGCAGGAGCCTGTGCACGGGACGCGCACCTTCCGGCCGGGAGATTTGTTCAATGCGGGCCGGCATTTCATCCGCACGCGACTCACGCCGGGCCACACTCCGGGAGGGACGACATTCGTGATCGAAGGCGCGCTACTCTCCGCGGCGATCACGGGGGACGCGCTTTTTGCCGGCTCGATCGGCGGCGTGCGCAAAGATTACGCTGGCGCCCTAGCCGCGATCAGGCACGAGATCTTTTCTTTGCCGGACGGCACGATCGTCTGTCCGGGCCACGGACCGATGAGCACCGTCGGGCAGGAAAAAGAAAACAATCCGTTCTTCTGACCAGCTATTGCTGGAGCAGTTGCTGGAATTCCGGCGTGCCGCGAACCATGCCGTAGAGCGGGTCGTTGGCCAGGGCGGCCTTGGCCTGCACGCCGCCGAGCTGGACTGCTTTGCGCGCCGCGTCGAGGAAGGCCTGCATCTGGCGGTTGGCGAATTCGAAACGGGCGAGCGCGAGGAGAACGCCGGGGTCATTGGTCGCCGCCGCGGAAAGCTTGCGTGCAAATTCGAGCCCGGGTTGCCACTGGCCGTTGCCGTTGCAGAATTCCACGGCGAACTTGAGGAATTCGGGGCTGTTGCCGAAGGAAACCGCGGAAGCTTCGAGTTGCTGGCGAACGAGGTCCGGTTGGCCGGTTTCCATGTAAAGCCGCAGCAGGCTCGAGACGACTTCGGGGTTTTGCGGGTTGGCGGCAAGTTCGCGCTGCAGCGCCGAGATTTCGCGGTCCGCTTCGCGCAAACGTGTGACGCGGGCGCGCGCTTTGCCGACAGAGCGGTTGTTCGGGTCGCCTTGGATGGCACGATCCCAGATTTCAGCCATCTCCTCCCAGCGCTTCTGGGCGCGCAGGATATCGCTGAGCGCAACCAGCGACTCCATGTTGTTGGGATGGAGTTGGAGAGCCTGACGGTAGGCACGCTCGGCTTCGGGCCACATGCGGCGCGCGCGGTAAATGTTGCCCGTGGAGTTGCGCAACTTGGAGAACGACCGCTTTGCGTCGAAGTCCTCGTGGAAGTTCTTGTTTCCGAGCAGGCGGTCGACGTAGGCGTTCCAGTATTTGAAGTCTTCCTCCACCACTTCCGGAGGCAGGGTTTGGAGGGGTTCCTTGTTCAGTCGGTAGCTCAATCCGTTGGGAACGGCGTAAGCGTAGGTCCACTCCATGGGGAAGCTTTCTTCGATGAAGAAATCCCGCTTGTGCTTGTTCTTCTCGAAAATCCACTGGGCGATGGCCGCGTGGTAAAGAATGCCGATATTCGGATCCTGCGGGTTGGAGCCCGGAGGGAGGTTCATCGAAACGTTCTTGACGATTTCCATCAACTCCTGCTCGCTCGGCATCGCCGTCTCGTCCTTCGGGTATTGCTTGTCGCGTCCGAGCCAATGCTCGAACCAACCCTTCGCTTTCGGCCGCCCCGGGGCGTAATGATCGTGGATGTATCGCTGGTAAAAAGCGTCGGCCAAAGCGTTTTGGGTGACGATGACGAGATCGCGACGGTCGAAGTCCGGATCTTTGCGGTATTTGGGATCGACGAAGCTCTCGCCGAGGATCATGTAAGTCGGCACGAAGCGGCCGGGATCCGTCCCGCCGAAAACGAAGGCGTCGCGCGGCAGGTCCTTGAGCATGTCGTGGCCGTAGTCCCAGCCGAACCAGTGATCACGCTGGCTGCAAAGCGGAGCATTCTGGATCGCAGTCCAGAGCGGCAGTAGCGGCAGCAGATAAACGAAGCCGCCGAGGACAGGACGCTTGGCCGAAAGCCGCGCATAGATGTATCCGGTGCCCGCCGCACAGACCAAAGCAAAGAGCAAATACGCGTAGCCATGGTAGGGAAATTGCAGCGACCACGAGTCGATCGTTGTCTCGGTGCGCTCCATGATCGGCTGGAGGAACGCGGCGAGAACGAAACCGATGATCAGAACATAGAGGAACGTGCGTTGTCGCAGGGCGAGCGGAAAAACGGCCAACACCGCCGCGACGAAAGCAAAGATGCACCATGGGGTGAAGTTCTCCACAAGCTTCGCGCAGTAAAAGGAAGCGAACTCCCGGCCCAGATCCAGCGTGGAGATTCTTTCCGGATCCTCGGGTTCCGGCGGCTTTTCCGGGGCCGTGCCCATGGCTTTTCCGAGCGTGCGCACGACGAGATCGGAAAGGCTGCCCGCATACTGCGTGCGGTTGATCGAGTAAAAGAATCCCTCCGGCGTTCGCGTGTAACCCCAGTTCATCGGCGGGTTGGTCGAAGACGCAATCGGCATGTAGGCGTAGGGCAGTAACCCGACGATCACAGCGAGCGGAACGAGAAAGACAATGCGGAGATCAGTGCGCTTCCAGCGCAGACCGAGCAGCACGATGAGCGCCAGCATGGCGAAGTAGAAAAATCTCATCGCCGTGGACCAAGTCGTGCCGTCTTTTGAAAGCCAAGCGAAGCCGAGGTAGACAACCGCGGCACTGAGCAACGAGGCGACAAGGACTTCCCAGAACACCGAACGCCGGATAAGCAGCGGCACGAGCAAAGGCAGCGGAGCCAGAGCCAGCGTGAGGTGGTGGTTGCTCATGCAAAGAGAGAAAGTGAAGAACGCCGAAAGAATCGGCAGATCACGCTCCGGACGCCTCACCCACCAGTAGAGCGAAAGCAGGAACAAACCGACGAGCAGGCCGTGCAAAGTGTAAACCTCGGCGATGACAGCCTGCGTCCAGAACGAGAAACTGAATGCGAAAAGGAGAGCGAAAGCACCGGCGATGATGGCGCACGCGCGGTCGCGGCTTGTTCCGCCGGTCCACCCCGGCATCATCCAACGCAGCATGCTCGAACCAAGCAGCGCGACGAGACCCACAGCCAGCGCGCCGCAAACTCCGCTGAACAGATTGACCTCCCACGCCGCGTTGCCGATGGGCAGCAACTGGAAAAGCCAGGCGAGCAGCGTCCAGAGCGGATAGCCGGTCGGATGCGGGACCCCGAAGTGCTGCGCCGCGGCCACAAACTCGCCGGAATCGAGCAAACCGACATTCGGCATGGCCGTGTAAAAGTAGACGGCGCCGCTGATCAGGGCGGTCACGACGGCTGAGGCCCAATCGGGGCGCGTCAGGATCGGCGAGCTTTGCGTCCCTTTGTCGGACTCCTTCTTGGCAGGTTTGTCTTTGGCCATAGGAAAAGAACCGGCAAGCAAACACTCTTGCGGAGCGCTCGGCAAGCGCGGGTTGTCAGACCACGAGCAGTCCGTTCAGGGCGGCGCGGAGTTTTTCCTCGTTTCCCACCTTGAAATGGTCGGCGGTCCGCAGGCGGCGGACCCGCCCGTCCTTGGCCACAAATTCCAGAACCAGCGGCCGGCGCCCCGGAAAATCGAGAACCGCGGAGCGGAGATCTTCGAGTTGTCGCCGCCCGGACCGACCGCAGGGCAAACGCAGGACAACGGGCCTCTCGTTGCCCGGATCCGGTGCCATCGTTTTCATCTCGGAAGCCGTGACAGCCGGCTTGTCGTCCCTTTTGTCCAGACGGCCGGCGATCTGCACCACCTTTCCCGGGACGAGCATGAAGGAGAATTTCTCGAAAGCCTCGCTCCAGACACGCACCTCGACTTTGCCCGTAAAATCCTCGAGGGAAAGGAACGCACAGGGCTTGCCGCTCGACTTGGTGAATTTTTTTTCCACCGCCGCGAGCAGGCCGGCGACACGCACACTGGCGCGGTCGTCGAGTTCCTCGAGCGATGCGACCGTGGCGAACTTGCCGTTCTCGAGCGCGCCGCGGTAGGCGTCAAGCGGGTGCGCCGTGACGTAAAAGCCGAGCAGTTCTTTCTCGAACGAAAGCAGTTCCGCCTCGGCGAAGGGCTGCGCGCGGCGGCGCCCGCCGCCCCGGGGCGCCATGGGCAATGTCTCCGCGCCGAAAAGATTCTGCTGTCCGGCCGAACGGTCGCGATGGTGCGAGGCACTGGCCGCGAGGACAGGCTCGAGATCCTCCACCATCTGTGCCCGTTCGACGCCGGTGAAATCGAAGGCTCCGCATTTCACGAGGCACTCCATCGATTTGCGATTGACCGCGCGCGGATCCATCCGGGAAGCGAAGTCTTCCAGTGAGGTGAAAGGCCCGCGTTTGTCCCGTTCGTCCACGGCCTCGGCCATGGCCCCCTCTCCCACATTTTTGATCCCACTCAGGCCGTAGCGGATGGCCACCGCGCCCTCGTGCTCCTCGGGGGCGAACTTGAGCATGCTTTTGTTCAAGTCCGGCGGAAGAAGGGTGAGGCCCATGCGCTTTGTCTCGTCGACATAGAAAGCGATTTTGTCCGTGTCGTTGATTTCGTTGCTCAGCACGGCGCACATGAACTCGACGGGATGGTGCGCCTTGAGCCAGCAGGTGCGGTAACTGATCAGCGAGTAGGCCGCGCTGTGGCTTTTGTTGAACCCGTAGTCGGCGAACTTCTCCAGCAGGTCGAAAATGGCGGCCGCTTTTTTCTCGGGGATGTCATTCGTCTTTTGGCAACCCTCGATGAACACCTCGCGCTCCTTCGCCATCTTCTCCTTGTCCTTTTTGCCCATGGCGCGCCGGAGAAGGTCGGCCTGACCGAGACTGTACCCCGCGAGGAGGTTCGCCGCCTGCTGGACCTGTTCCTGGTAGATGAGGATACCGTAGGTTTCCTTGGCGACTTTTTCGAGCAGCGGATGGTCGTAGTTTATCTTGGTCTCGCCCTTCTTGCGCTTGATGTAATCCGGGATGAGAGCCATGGGGCCCGGACGGTAGAGCGCGCAAAGCGCATTCATGTCGTCGAGACTGCGGAAGCCGAACGTGCGGCAGTAGCGCGACATGCCACCTTCAAATTGGAATATGCCGACTGTTTCCCCGCGGTTGAGAACATCGAAGGCCGCCTGGTCGTCGATGGGGACTTTCTCGATGCCGAATCCGGGCTCCTTCCGGCGGATGAGTTCCTCGGCATCGCGGATGACGGTGAGCGTTTTGAGCCCGAGGAAATCCATTTTCAGCATGCCGAGGTCGCCGAGCGGTTCCATGGAGAACTGCGTGACGACCTCGTTCTCCTTGCCGCGGCAGAGCGGGATTGTTTCCGAGAGATCGCGGTCGCCGATGACGACACCCGCAGCGTGGATGCCGGCATTGCGGGACAGTCCCTCGAGAACCAGAGAGTAACTCCACAGCTGCCGCGTCGACGGTTCGGTTTCGATCGCCGACTTCAAGTCCGGATTTTTTTCCTGGGCCGAACTCAGGGTGATGTTGAGTTCGTTGGGAATCATTTTGGCGATGCGGTCGCCGTCGCCGTAGCTCAGGCCGAGGACGCGCGCCACGTCGCGAACCACGCTTTTCGCGCCGAGCTGGTTGAACGTGACAATCTGAGACACGCAGCGCTCGCCGTATTTCTGCCGGACGTATTCGATGACCTCGCCGCGGCGCGACTGGCAGAAGTCCACGTCGATATCCGGCGGGCTCACCCTCTCTGGATTGAGGAAACGCTCGAAGATGAGGCCGTAGCGGACCGGATCGAGGTCGGTGATGCCCAGCACGTAGGCGACCATGCTGCCGGCCGCCGAACCGCGGCCCGGCCCGACCGGAATGCCGCGCTCTTTGGCGAAGCGGATGAAGTCCCAGACGATGAGGAAATAGCTCGTGAACCCGAGCCGCTCGAGGACGCCGAGTTCGTAATCCAGGCGCTCGCGCAATTCCGGGGCAGCCCCCGCACCGTAACGCCGGACCAGTCCCTCCTCGCATAGATTGCGCAGATAGCC
>JBEDBL010000134.1:0-7431 GCA_041177245.1 Verrucomicrobiota bacterium | reverse complement strand
CCGGAACAACGCGCGATGCGCTGGAGGTTCCCTGCACATTGGGCGGACGGCCCTATCACCTCCTCGACACCGCCGGGATCCGCCATCGCTCGAGGCACAGCACATCCGTCGAAGTCTTCAGCGTCATGCGCTCCGAGGAAGCCATCCGCATGGCCGATGTCTGTGTGTTGGTCATCGACGCGCAGACCGGCGTGACCGAGCAGGACAAACGCATTGCGGGGCTCGTGCAAAAGGCTCGCAAGGCCGTTGTTGTCGCGGTGAACAAGGCGGACCTTCTGCCGGAGGAGAGCACAACGCGCGAGGGCCTCAGGGAGGCGTTATCATCTTGGCAATCGCAGCTGTTTTTCCTGCCTTACGCGCCGATGGTCCTTCTCTCTGCAAAAACCGGCGACAATCTCAAGCGGCTCGGCACGACCTTGGAAAAGGTTAGGCAGCATGCCGGTCGCCGCCTCGGCACCGGCGAACTTAACCGCGTTATCCGCGACGGCATGACCCTTCACCCGCCGCCGATGAAGGGAACCCGCAGGCTCAAGGTTTTCTACGCTACGCAGCTCGAGGAAACGAATCCGCGGCCGTTCGCTCCGGTGAAGTTCCTCCTCTTCGTCAACTCGCCCGGGTTGCTCGCTTTGACCTACGAGACTTACCTCGCGGCGCAACTCCGCCGCGTGCGCGAATACCCCGGACTTCCGCTCATCTTCGAATTGCGCGCCCGGCCCGAGTCGGAAAAACGCGTTCGCTCCCGCGGCCGCCGTCCCGCCAAACGCGCTCCGGCCAAGCGCCGCTGAGAGGCGTCCGCCGGACTTGGCACGGACGTTGCTTTTCTTCGGAGCGACGGGCCAGATTTTCTTTGCGCTCGTCGCCGAAATACTTACCTTAAACGATCCGTCCGGCCCCGTCCGGCCACAACCATGAAAAGACCCGAGCGCCAAGGACTTTACGACCCGCAATTCGAACACGAATCGTGCGGCGTCGGCTTCGTTGCCAACATGAAGGGCATCAAGTCGCACGAGATTGTCGAGCAGGGACTGCAGATTCTCGTCAACCTCGAGCACCGCGGCGCCTGCGGTTTCGAGGAAAACACGGGCGACGGTGCAGGCATCCTCATCCAGATGCCGGACAAATTCCTCCGAGCCGTGGCCAAGGAGGAACACATCGATCTTCCGGCTGCCGGACAATACGGGGTGGCCATGGTTTTTCTTCCGCCGGACAAGCAAGTCCGTCAGAAGATAGAGGAACGCTTCGAGCAGGTCGTGCGTGCCGAGGGGCAAAAATTCCTCGGCTGGCGCACCGTGCCGACCGATAACTCTACTCTCGGCGAGACGGCCAAATCCGAGGAGCCCGAGGTGCGCATGGCCTTCGTCGGGCGTAACCCCGCGATCAAGGACGAACTTGCTTTCGAGCGCAAACTCTACGTCATCCGCCACCGCCTCTTCAACGAGGTGCGTTACGCCGGTGCGCCCGGCGGCAGCTTCTTTTACATCCCGAGCTTTTCGTCCCGCACCATCGTCTTCAAAGGCATGCTGACCACCGCGCAGGTCGCGGAATACTACACCGACCTGTCCGACCCGCGGATGGAAAGCGCGCTGGCGCTGGTCCACTCGCGGTTTAGCACCAACACCTTCCCGAGTTGGGACCGCGCGCATCCCTATCGCTACGTTGCTCACAACGGCGAAATCAACACGCTGCGCGGCAACGTCAACTGGATGCACGCCCGCGAGTCGCAATTCGCCTCGCCGCTTTTCGGCGAGGACATGGAGCAGCTCAAGCCGATCGTCCACCAAGACGGCAGCGACTCGGCCATGTTCGACAACTGCTTCGAATTTCTCGTCCTTTCCGGCCGTCCGCTGGCCCATGCCGCGGTCATGATGATTCCCGAGCCCTGGGCGAACCACGGCACCATGCCTCAGGACCGCAAAGACTTTTACGAATACCACTCCTGCCTCATGGAGCCGTGGGACGGACCCGCCGCGGTGGCTTTCACCGACGGCACGCAAATCGGCGCTGTTCTCGACCGCAACGGTCTGCGCCCCTGCCGCTATTACGTGACCAAGGACGATCTCGTCATCATGGCGTCTGAAGTCGGCGTGCTCGACATCGAACCCGAGCGCGTCGCGCAAAAGGGCCGTCTCCAACCCGGCCGCATTTTCCTCGTCGACACGAAGGAAGGCCGCATCATCGCCGACGAGGAAATCAAGGCATCGTTGGCCAAGGAACATCCCTACGGCCAGTGGCTCAAGGACAACCTGGTCAAACTCGAAGACCTGCCGGCCGGCAAGGAGCCCGCGCACCCGGACCACGACACGGTCACCACGCGCCAGTTCGCCTTCGGTTATACGCAGGAGGATCTCAATCTCATCATCGCGCCGATGGCCAAGACGGCCGTCGAGCCGATCGGTTCGATGGGCAACGACGCTCCGCTTGCCGCACTCTCCGACAAGCCCAAGCTCCTCTACAATTACTTCAAGCAACTCTTCGCGCAGGTCACGAACCCTCCGATCGACTCGATCCGCGAAGAAATCGTCACCTCTGCCATCACCACGCTCGGTTCGGAAGGCAACTTGCTCGAGCCGTCGCCTCAGAGTTGCCGCCAGATCCAGTTGTCCGCTCCCGTCATTACCAACGAGGAGCTCGAAAAATTGCGCGCGCTCGACCGCCCGGGCTTCAAATCCGTCACCCTGCCGATTCTTTATGATGTGGCGGGCGGGGGACCGGCTCTCGAGAAAGCGCTCGACGATCTTTTCGCCGCCGCCGACCGCGCCATCGCCGACGGCGTGAACATCCTCATTCTCTCCGACCGCGGAATCAGCGAGACCAAAGCGGCCATTCCCGCGCTCCTCGCCATGTCGGGCCTGCACCACCACCTCGTGGCCAACGGAACCCGCACGCAGGTCGGGCTCGTCCTCGAGTCGGGCGAACCGCGCGAGGTTCACCACTTCGCCCTACTCGCCGGCTACGGAGCAGGCGCGGTCAATCCGTATCTCGTTTTCGAGTCGATTGAGGACATCATCCGCCGCAACAATCTCACCGGTATCGACGTCCAGAAGGCGATCAAGCATTACGTCAAAGCCGCCGTGAAGGGCATCGTCAAAACGATGTCTAAGATGGGCATCTCGACCATCCAGAGCTATCGCGGCGCGCAGATTTTCGAAGCCGTCGGCCTGAACAGTGAGGTGGTCGATACTTATTTCAAATGGACCGCCTCGCGCATCGAAGGCATTGATCTCGCCGGCATCGCGCGGGAGGTCGGGGAGCGCCACCGCCGCGCCTATCCCGGAGGCGACTACCGTGACGAAGTGCTCGACCCGGGCGGGGTCTACAAGTGGCGCCACGATGGCGAGCACCACGCCTTCAATCCGACGACAATTCATCTCCTGCAGCACGCCTGCCGCACGGGGAACATGGATGTCTTCCGCAAATACACCGATTCGGTCAACGACCAGTCGAAGAAGCTGTCCACCCTGCGTGGCCTCATCGATTTCGAGTTTCCCGAAGGCGGCGGCGTCCCGCTCGAGCAAGTCGAGTCGGTCGAGTCCATCATGAAGCGCTTCAAGACCGGCGCCATGTCCTACGGTTCGATCAGTTCGGAAGCGCACGAGACGCTGGCTGTCGCCATGAACCGCATCGGCGGCAAGAGCAACACGGGCGAGGGGGGCGAAGATCCCGGACGCTACACCATGATGCCCAACGGCGATTCGAAGAACAGCGCGATCAAGCAGGTCGCGTCGGGGCGCTTCGGCGTGACCAGCTATTATCTTTCGCAGGCCAAGGAACTGCAGATCAAAATCGTGCAGGGCGCCAAGCCTGGCGAAGGCGGACAGCTTCCCGGCACCAAAGTGTATCCTTGGATAGCCAAAGTGCGGCACTCCACGCCCGGCGTCGGACTCATCTCGCCGCCGCCTCACCACGACATCTACTCGATCGAGGATCTCGCCGAGTTGATCCACGATTTGAAGAACGCCAACCGGCACGCCCGCGTGTCGGTCAAGCTGGTCAGCGAAGTCGGCGTCGGCACCGTCGCCGCGGGTGTGGCCAAGGCGCACGCCGATGTCGTGCTCATCAGCGGATACGATGGCGGCACTGGCGCGTCACCACTTTCCTCGGTGCAGCACGCAGGCATGCCGTGGGAACTCGGCTTGGCCGAAACGCACCAGACACTTCTGCTCAACAATCTCCGCAGCCGCATCGTCGTCGAAGTGGACGGACAGCTGAAAACCGGACGCGATGTGGTCATCGGCGCCCTCCTCGGTGCTGAGGAATTCGGCTTCGCCACCGCACCGCTCGTTGTCATGGGCTGCATCATGATGCGCGCCTGCCATCTCAACACCTGCCCCGTTGGTGTGGCGACGCAGGATCCCGAACTCCGCAAGAAGTTCACCGGTGACGCGGACCACGTGGTCAATTTTATGCGCTTCATCGCCACGGAAGTGCGTGAACTCATGGCCAAACTCGGCTTCCGCACGCTCGACGAGATGGTCGGCCGCGTCGACAAGCTGGTCATGCGCAAAGCAGTCGACCATTGGAAGGCGCAGGGCCTGGATTACTCTCGCATTCTTTACGCGCCGGAAGTCGGCGACGAAGTCGGGCGTTACTGCACGATGAAGCAGGATCACGGCATCGAAAAGTCGCTCGACATGACGACGCTGCTCAAGATCTGTGAGCCAGCCATCAAGAAGGGCAAGAAAGTCCACTCGAGCATCCCGATCAAAAACGTCAACCGCGTGGTTGGAACCATCGTGGGTTACGAGATATCGAAGGTGCACGGGCTCGAGGGATTACCCGAGGACACCATCACGCTGGATTTCATCGGCTCTGCCGGCCAGAGCTTCGGCGCTTTCGCCCCGCGCGGTCTCACCTTGCGCCTCGAAGGCGACGCCAACGACTACGTCGGCAAGGGCCTGAGCGGCGGCAAAATCATCATCCAGCCGCCTTCCGAATCCGGCTTCAAGGCCGAGGAAAACATCATCATCGGCAATGTCGCCTTCTACGGCGCGACCGGTGGCGATGCCTACATTCGCGGTATGGCCGGCGAACGCTTCTGCGTGCGCAACAGCGGCGTCCAAGCCGTTGTCGAAGCCGTCGGCGATCACGGTTGCGAATACATGACCGGCGGACGCGTTGTTGTCCTCGGGCCGACCGGACGCAATTTCGCCGCGGGCATGTCCGGCGGCATCGCCTACATCTTCGATACCGACGGCAAGTTTCATACGAACTGCAACTTGGACATGGTCGATCTCGAGCGACTGACCGATGCCGCCGAGGTTTCCGAATTGAAGGCCATGATCGAGCGCCACGCCGGACTGACCGGAAGCACCCGCGCGCGCCAAGTACTCGACAGTTGGGAGCAGTCCCTGCCGAAATTCGTCAAAGTCCTGCCGAAGGATTACAAGCGCGTTCTCATGGCCATGGATCGCGTCATTGCGGCCGGCTTGAGCGGCGACGAGGCTGTCATGGCAGCCTTCGAGGAAAACGCGCGTGACCTGGCGCGGGTGGGAGGCAACTGATTTATGGGCAAACCGACCGGATTCAAAGAGTTCACCCGCGAGATTCCCGCCGACCGCTCGCCGCTCGAGCGCATCCGCGATTGGGATGAATTCCACGTGCACACGGCCGAGGAAAAGCTCCGTGATCAAGGTGCACGCTGCATGGATTGCGGCACGCCGTTCTGCCAGACCGGCATGATTCTCAACGGCGCGGCCAGCGGTTGCCCGGTCAACAATCTCATCCCGGAATTCAACGACCTCGTTTACCGCGGACTCTGGCGCGAAGCCCTCGACCGCCTGCACAAGACGAACAATTTCCCCGAGTTCACCGGCCGCGTCTGCCCCGCGCCCTGCGAGGGCGCTTGCGTGCTCGGCATCATCGAGCCGCCGGTCACCATCAAAAATATCGAGTTTTCCATCATCGAACGCGGCTTCGACGAAGGTTGGGTCGTCCCGCATCCGCCGAAAAAACGCACCGGCAAAAAAGTCGCCGTGGTCGGATCGGGCCCCGCCGGACTCGCCTGCGCCGACCAACTCAACAAGGCCGGCCATCTCGTCACCGTTCTCGAACGGGCCGACCGCATCGGCGGGCTGCTCACTTACGGCATTCCCAACATGAAGTTGGACAAGGACGACATCGTCAAACGCCGCGTCGATATCCTCGCCGCCGAAGGGATCGAATTCGTGACCAACGCGAATGTCGGACAAAGCTATCCGGCGGAAAAACTCCGCAAGGATTTCGACGCCGTGGTCCTCTGCTGCGGTGCCACCCAGTCCCGTGATCTTCCCATCGACGGACGAGACCTGAAGGGGATCTATGCCGCTATGGAGTTCCTCACCACGAACACCAAATGTCTTCTTGATGGCACCGCCGTTCCTGCGCATCTCTCGGCCAAGGACCGCCACGTCGTGGTTATCGGCGGCGGCGACACCGGCACGGACTGCGTAGGCACGTCCATCCGCCAGGGTTGCAAGAGCGTGGTGCAGTTGGAGATTCTTCCCAAGCCGCCGGCCGCCCGCGCCGCGAACAATCCTTGGCCCGAATGGCCCAAGATTTACCGCATGGATTACGGGCAGGAAGAGGCCGCTGCGCTCTACGGCGCCGATCCGCGGGTCTATTGCACCACAACGAAAAAATTCGTCGGCGACAAAGACGGTCGCGTGAATGAACTGCACACCGTGCAGATTGAATGGAGGCTCGACGCCAACGGACGCTATGCGCCGGTCGACGTTCCCGGCACGGAGAAAGTCATTCCCGGCCAACTTGTCTTGCTCGCCATGGGATTCCTCGGACCCGAGAAACCGCTCGTTGAAAAGCTCGGCCTCGTCGCCGATGAGCGAAGCAATGTCAAAGCCGACTACGGGAAATTCTCCACCAACGTCGAAGGTGTTTTCGCCGCCGGGGATATGCGCCGCGGACAAAGCCTCGTCGTCTGGGCCATCAATGAAGGCCGCGCCGCCGCCCGCGAGTGCGACCGTTACTTGATGGGCTTCACCAACTTGCCCTGACTATCCGGGCTGGGGTTGGGATTACGGGAAGGTTTCCCGGCGTAGTTGGGAACTTTGACCTTTGCTTCACTCAGAGGATAACGCTCCGGCGGAAGTTTTGCTCTTTGTCCCGGAATCGCCCGTGCGACGGTCGACGAGTTCGACTCTTTGGCGGTCGCAGAAAGTTCCGTCTCTACCGGTTTCGCCGTCGGCGGCGGCCGAAAGAGCGAGCGCAAGCGGTCTTCCCATTCTTCAGTGCGGGAGGTCACCCTGCGCGTGGCGCGCTTGGAAACCCGTTTGGATTTGCTCGCGACTTCCGGGTCGTAGTTCCTGGACAAAAATGCGATCGCGGCAGCCGCGAGGAGCGAGGTGAAGCCGCCGATCACCAGGCAAAGAATCAACCAGAAGGTCCGCGCCCCCGAGAGCGGTGGCACTCCGCGCAACGCCACGACGACCCCGATGG
>JBEDBL010000133.1:0-7482 GCA_041177245.1 Verrucomicrobiota bacterium | reverse complement strand
GGGCGAAAAGGATGTTTGGCTTGGTTGGCAGCTTGGTGGACTCGGCCCCGCAGAGCACGGGGCGGGAAGCCAGAAGCAGCGCGGCTGAAAACAGGATCGTTGGAATGCCCCTCATGCAGGTTAGTTCTTCAGGCGGCGCCGGTCCTGGACAGCGTCAAGTGGAGGCCAAGTTTTGGACAAAACGGGGGAATTCACAGTTCGCAGGGGGCAGTTCACCGCTGGGCCGCGGCTGGGAGGAGGTCTCCGGGCACTTAGTATGTAAACGCCACAAGCAGAAACGCCCCCTTAAAGATCAGCCGAAAGAGAAAAATGTGATGTTTTTTCCTGAGATTTCAGCCCCGGGCGCTGCGGGAGCAGCAGCCGGCCGGGGTTGCTTTTGACGACAAAATCAAAATTCACCGCGGCGGAAGGCTTCCATCGTCTCCCACGCGGTGCGCTGCAGGAGCTGACGCTCGGATTCGGTGAATGTCCGCTTAAGCGGATTGCCATCCGGATCACAGCCGGGATTGTCGGGATCGACAACCTTGGTCTCGACCACCTCGGTCAGCGCCAGTCCCTCCGGGCTCTTGTTGAAGACCGCCGCATAGAAGAGGCATGCGGTCAGGTAGGCACAATACTGGTTTGGATGACCGTCATTCTTGTAGCGAAGCGCGAGCGAAGTGCCGGCCTTTTGCAGACGGTAGATCGCGAGCGGCACGGGGACAACGAGGGCGCTCGTCTTCTTGGCGAGATCTGCGGCAAGCCGCACCTCCATCAGCGCGCGGTCTTTCTCGACCGGCCCGGTCACCGGCGCCATGTTCTGCGAATAGGGCGCTGTGATGTAGAGTATGGGCTGCGTGTTCTGCTGCTTGGCGAATTCGATGAATTTCGACGCGTATTTCACATAGCCGCTCTCCGGATCGGGATTCATATCCTGCCAGCTTTGCAGCACAACGTAATCCCATGACGGCGGAAAGTCGTTCCGCTGGGCCAACCATGCACGATGATTCCTCAGCGCACTTTTCAGGACCACACTCCGATCGCCTTTCCATTGTGACGAACCGCGCTTGGCAGCGTTCGCACGGGCTCGTTTCGGCGCGACATCGGCGGCTTCGTATTCTTCCCACGGCTGCAGTGCGGAGAAATCGATCTTCTTCCAATACTCGGTGTAAAACGCCGGTTCGTCGGCTTTGGCCAGCGCCTCCATTTCGCTCATGGAAGTTTTGATGTCCGCATCGGAAACGGTCTGCAGACGGAGCAAGTCCTGACTGCGGAACAACTCGAAATGCCGGAACAGATCGCGCCCGCCGTAGGTGATGCGCTCGGTGATGAAGTCCGTTCCCGGATTGCCCTCGGTGGCGAGTGTTTTGAAGATGTCTTTCAGTTCATGCCGGGCGGTAAAGCTGTTCCCGATAAACAAGAAGCTTTGCGACTCGGCGGTTGGCTCCCGCGTCTCCGCCTTCGCACCGAATGCGCAGAGGGTAGCGGCCAAGCCAAGGATGACCGGAAGGATGCTGTTCGATTTCCTGATAGGAGCGGCGCCTTTTCTACCGCCCGGCAGTGCCGGCCACAGCGCACCCAGAGCCGCAGATGTCACCGGCATTTCATTTGATGACTTCAATGAGGTGGAAGACATCGTCTTCATTGTCCTCATTCACAAGCGAGAAATCGCTATTCCGGGGGCCTTTGTTGGCAAAGGCAGCGTCCTCAACGGTGATGCTCCTTTCCACCCATCTTCCGCTGTTGGTCTTGGTGATGTTCATTGCTGCTTTGTCCGGATCCGCCGAGGCATCGTAACGAAGGGAAAACTTCCCGGTCCCTTGGTCCAGGTAAATAAGTTTCAGCGTGACAGGGCCTTTGCATCCCGACGGAATAAAGTCATCGTCCAGATCGAAATACATTCGATTCCGCCCGCTTGAATTTTCAAAAGCCCGCGCATAGCGGCCGTAGGGCTGGTCCGTCGGTCCGACCCGCCACAATCCCACGCTGGTTTGATTCGCGTCGATCTGGGTAAGGAACCGGCTGAAATTTCTCGCGATCAGCCCGAAACCGACATCGTTCATCGCCTTCGCCTCCAGCAGATAACTGGCTCCCGTCAGGCAAGTGGCTGCCTCCAAGTCACCGATTTTTGCGCCGTATTTGCTGAATTCCGATTCGATTTTTTTCATCCGGTCCGCGTTGCCCTGCACAGCCTTCCCATATTGCTCCTCGGGGAAGCGAATGGCGTCCGCGCTATCTAGCACATCGCGCAGGGCGATGAAGGCATACGGGCTCGTCCGGGGCTGTTTGTAATAGGAATAGCGGTTGGCGAAGGCGAAGCCCTCGTCGTATTTGCCCGTCTGGACAGTGCGGTAATCCACTTCCCAGAGATCGAGGCCGCGATCAACTGTGGAAATGGCTGTCCAATAATAATTCCAGACCGGATTTTCCCTGAAGATTCCTCCCTCCCCGAATTTGGAAAACTCCCCGCGCACAAAATCGGGCTGCTTGCCGTTCAGTCCGTAAAAGGTGGGACGCAGTTCGTTATCCTGCTCGATCTCGCCATTGGCCTGATAACCGACTGCGATGGTAAACTGCTGCTTGCGGAGTTCGATCGGGTAATTCTGGCGAAGCCAGTTGGCGAATAGCTGTTCGCCCGCCCTCGCTCCACTGCCCTTCACCTCTCCCCGCTCGCTCTGATCGGCGACATTGAAGAGGAATTTGATGTGCTTGAGCTCGGGTTTGCCGAAGGCCTCGTAGAACCGCTTCGTTGCTCCGCGGCAGAACTCGAGATACTCCTCGGCGTTGATGTTGTATTTCGGGTCTTTCGGCGTGCCCTTGTAGAGCTGGCGGTCGCCTGTCGATCCGAAGGCCGGCTGGATAAATGCGAAAGCTTTCCGGTCCGCTTCGGGAAGCGAGGCGATGTGATCCGCCAGCTTGCCGATAAAACGATGGAAGTAAGTGATGTAGTTTTGATCGAGGTAATACGGGAAATAATCTTTGCCCTTGCCTCCCGTCACCGCCACCTTCGGCACTCCCTGCTCGTAGATCCACTCCGGCGAGTGCGGCCCGGTCCACAGGACAAAATAGTAATAATACTTTCCGTTGACCGCATTGCGGATGTGCGAGTCCAGAGACGACCAGTCATAGACGCCCGGCTCGGGCTCGAGATCTGCCCACTTGATCCGGTCGGCTTGCCCCTTGATGAAGGGAAATCTCGCGGTATCGATCATCTCATCTTTGCAGTTGGTGAAGAACCCCGCCCACGGCGGACGCGCGGAAACGGTTTCGGTCGGAGCATTGTGCGGCCCCGGGACATTTAATTTTCCGCCCTCCGCCCGATCCCCTGCACAGAGCATGGCGGGCGATACGAGTAACATCGCACCGAGGGCGCTTAACTTTTGCCGTATTTTCATTTCGTTGGTTGATATTTATGGGGCGGATTGCGTTCTTCTCCATCGGCTGATCAGGCACAGGTCCACGGATTCTGGTATACCGGCGATCGCGGCGGGATCGTCCTTTTTGAAGCACCCGTTGCCGTTGACAGGTGTCCGTTCATGAACCGACTGAACGGCCAGGCTCCGGAGTAAAACAATTGTCGCTCAGATAATTTGTCTCCTGTGTTTTCAATCGATGGCTCCGCCTCCATCCTTCGTCACGTTGCCCGTCCAATCTCGACCCGTGCAATCTTTCCACCAGGCCAGCCAGGCACTACCCATTTCCTCGACCAAGTCGGGCCTCTCCGAGGCCAAGTTACGCGTCTCCGTGCGATCCGAGGCCAGATCGTAAAGCTCCCACGTTGGGCTGTTTCGGACGAGTTTCCATTGCCCATCGCGAATCGCGGAGCCCTTGTTGAACTGGAAAAAAAGCGGTTTGGAGCGGGCTATGGTCTGGCCTTGGAATGCAGGCACCAGGCTTATTCCATCCATCGGCGGGATGTCGGTTTGCTTCGATGCGCCGGGATATTTTGCGCCGGTGACTTCGAGCAATGTTGGCATGATGTCGATCAAGTGCGCCGGCTCGCGATTGTACCCGCTCTGCGGCTTGATTCCCACCGGCCAGTGCGCCACCAGCGGCGTGCAAACTCCGCCCTCGAAACTGTCGGTCTTCCATTTGCGCAAGGGCGTGTTGCAGACCGACGCCCAACTGGGACCGTAGCTCATGAAGGATGCCACGCTGCCCATCGGGGCATCGGGGTCGACATTATCCCAATCCGCGGGCGTTTCCGCGCAGGCTCCGTTGTCGGAGAGAACCAGGACTAAGGTGTTGTCGATCTTTCCCTGCTCTTCCAAGCGGTTCAGCAAGCGGCCGATGTTCTGGTCTATCCGGTCCACCATCGCAGCGTAGACTTCCATCTTTATCGCCTCTTGCTTGCGCTCGGCGGCCGAAAGGGCATCCCATTTTTTCGCGGCTTTCTTCTCATAGTCCATCGGAGGCAGCGGCGATGTTTTTGGATCCGCCAAGCCCAGTTGGATCTGGCGCTCGCAGCGGGCCTTGCGGATCGCCTCGTAACCGCCGTCATAAACGCCCTTGTATTTGGCGATGTCTTCAGGACGGGCCATGAGCGGCCAGTGCGGCGCGGTGTAAGCCATGTAGAGCAGGAACGGCTTCCCGGACTTTTCATACTCGTCCAGCCATTGCAGCGCGCGATCGGTGAACGCGTCGGTGTCGTAGAAGTCTGGGTCCTGCGGGGTGAAGTCATCCACTTCCTTGCCGTCGAGCGCCCAGCGGTTGCCGTTGTCCTTGTGCGTCGGGGTTGGCTGGCCGGCGATGGCTTTGCTGCCCGGATTGAAATGGTTTTCACAACCGCCGAGCATCCCATAGTAGCGGTCGTAACCCCGCGTCACCGGATTGAATTTCGCGTGGTGTTTGCCCGACCAGAGCGTGATGTAACCAGCCGGCTGAAGCGCCTCGCCCAAAGTGGCCGTGTGGGAAAAATTCCGGTCCGTCCGCTGGAAATAGACCCCCGTGATCAACGCCGCCCTCGTGGGAAAACATTTGGCCGTGTTGTACATCTGGGAGAATTTCATCCCGCCGGCCGCAAGCCGGTCCAGATTCGGCGTTTTTATCTCGCTCCCGAAACAGCCGATGTCCGAGTAGCCCATATCATCGGCAAGGATGATCAGGACGTTGGGTCGCGTTGCGCGATGCGCTACGTCAGCGGCATGGAGCACAATCTGCGGGAGAACCAAAAGCGCCCCAAGCATCATGATGTTTTTTGAATGCTTCATCGGATCTATAGTTCGCAATGCAGGGTGCTTACTTGATTTTGTTGCCCCTCTTCCTGCCCGCGGAGCCCGATCCGGCTGCATCGTTTGGGGGGTCATCTCCCTCACTGAAAGTTTTGCCTTGCTGGACAAAATAGTCGGGGCGCGGCCCCGCGAATCGCTCGAGCGCCGACTCGAGCTTTTCCTTGGCAGATTTGGCGCCGGCATCGAGGACGCTGTCGGCGAGGGGCGACTTCTCGAGGTCATCGTCCTCCATGTTGAAAAACTTGCCGTTCGCGTAGAGTTTGTAGCGTCCATCGTGCGCGAACTCCGCCTCCGCCGTGGCGCCGCCGGCCGGATTATACCAAGAGTAGAGCCATTCGCGCGGGTTGCCTTGTTCGCCGCGCAGTTGGGGAAGGAAACTGCGGCCATCTATTTTCACATCCGCCGGAACCGTCACACCCGCAGCCTCGCAAAGCGTCGGCAACACATCGACCGCCCCGATCAGATCTTGATTGACCTTGCCGTTCGCGAAATGGCCGGGCCAATTTCCGATGCAGGGAACATGGGTGCCCCATTCGGTGGTCAAACCCTTGCCGCCTTTCACCTCGCGGCCTTTGAACCGCGCGGGCATGCCCTTGGCGGTGCCGTTGTCGCCGAGGATGAGCACGAGCGTCTTGTCGCGCAGTTCCAACTCGTCCAGCTTGGCGATCAACTTGCCGACGAGCATGTCCGTGTAGGCAACCATATCGGGAAAATGGCCGGTTTTGCCCTTCTTGCCCTTGCCACTGCCTGACTTCGATTCGAGATAGTCCGGAGCGTCGGGCGTGGCATCGAACGGCAAGTGCGTGAGCATCATAGGATAATAGACAAAGAATGGGGCACCTTTCTTGCGCTGGATGAAGTCGAGCACGTAGTCGCTGACAATATCCGGGCCGTATGCGTTGGGGGGGCATTCAAGCTTTTTGCCACCGCTATGAAGAGTGGGGTCTTTATAACGGCCTGTTTTCCCGAAGAGGTGCCATAGAATGTATTCATCAAAGCCGAAATGCTTGGGGCCGTCCCAACCATTGCCCAACTGCCATTTGCCCGCGATGCACGTGGCGTAACCCGCGTCCTTCAACAAATTGCCAAACGTCTTCTGCGAGGGATCTAACAAACCGAAGTTGGCGTAATTCCGCCGGTTGCTCAGACCGGTCATCAACTCCACCCGCGTGGGCGTGCACAGCGGCTGCACATGGCACTGCTCGAAACGCACACCTGTTGCTGCGAGCCGATCCATCACGGGAGTCCTGTAACTTTCGCCGCCGTTGGCCGTGACATTCTCGTAGCCGAAGTCGTCGATCAGGATGAGCACGATGTTCGGTTTGGCTACCGGCTCGGCGTGCTCGGCAGCGCGGAGAGCTGAACACGGCGCAAGCAGCAGCGCCGCCAGGAAGAAGATGCCGGGAAGATGAGTCATTCGGTCTGATCAGAGGAGAGCGACAATGCATTCCCCTCGACTCAAGGAACACTGATCTCAACCTTGTAAAATTTGTTCGTCCCAACAACTCCGGAATCAATGACAGTGCGGGTGATGTTCGGCTCGATGCCGGCATCGTTTGACGTGGCCCCGCTTAACGGGAGCCAATCTCCGGAGACGAGGGAACCGGCAGTCTTCACCGTGTAGGAGCGACCGGTGACAATGGGGCTGAAGCTGATGGCAAATTGGCGTGGTTGGCCCGGCATGGCGGACAGCGTGGTCCTGAACACCGAAGCGGCGTTCGTAGGCACCAATCCGGCCACGAACTCAAATGTGTTCGAATTACCGTCGCCATCATCGTCCCCATTCGGCCCTTGCGAGAGGTTGTGCTGGGCCGACCATGCGCCGTAGGGCGAAACCACCTCGATACTCACAGAGGCGGTGGTCGATCCGCCGCTGTTCGTCGCTGTGACGGTGTAAGTCGCAGCCGCCGTCACTGCCGTTGGCGTGCCGCTGATGACGCCCGTGGATGTGTTGAGCGTCAGCCCCGCCGGCAATGCGGGCGAAACCGCATACGACACCACCGCGCCGCCGCTGCTAGTCGGAGTGTTGTTGGTGATCGCGGTGTCCTTGGTGTAAGTCGCAGGGTTGCCGGAGTAACCCAGCGAAGACGGCGCTACGTCGTTGACCGCGATGTCCACCGAGGCGGTGGTCGCTCCGCCGCTGTTCGTCGCCGTGATGGTGTAAGTGGCAGCCGCCGTCACAGCCGTCGGCGTTCCGCTGATGACGCCCGTGGATGTGTTGAGAGTCAGCCCCGCCGCTGAATCTGAGAAACAACAGAACCTCCCGACGAGG
>JBEDBL010000132.1:0-7552 GCA_041177245.1 Verrucomicrobiota bacterium | reverse complement strand
CCTCCAATCCGACGTAGGTGTCGTCGTAGGCGTTGGTCCCCGAAGTGAGGCTGGTCGTCACGACGGAGGAATTCAAACCGGCGTAGAGATTGTTTAGGAAGCGGAGGTGCAGCGTGGATTCTATCTGAATGCTGTAATCCGCAAGGGTGCGGCCGTCGTCTAGCTTTTGGCCGGCGAAAATAAGGCGCTGTTCGTAGGGCGGGATACTCTCCTTGTCCTGAATCTTTTGCTTCACGTTTTCGATGGAATCACTGGATTCCACGTCGAGAGTAATCGTCTTTCCGGTCAATGTTTTAACGAAGATTTGCATGCCAGAGGCATTGGCCTTGGGAGCCATGGCGAGGCCGAGGAAGAAGGAGAGCAGCCAAATGAGGTGTTTCATTTTTTGATGGGTAAGAAGTAAGGCTGCGGTGTGACGATAACGCGCAAGCCAGCCCGCACGCTTTCCGGCAAAACAACACGGTCGCATGGTGGAGCTGGAATGCAAGGGAGGTTATGGGCGTCCCAATCTTGTTCTCATGCCGCGCTGGGCAGGACCTTGGGTTCCTACGCCGCCCCTTTCGGAAAACACGTGTTTTAACTGGGAGCTATTGATGTAATTTTATCCGTCGAATATAGCCGGAAGTCGGTTCCGGTCTCAGGAGTCGGGTTAAAGTAGGAGTGACCCGATAGGATTGCTCGGGTTGGGTAGGGCGAATCCGGGCATCAAAAATGAGGAAGCAGTCGAAACATGGCGCCAAGACAGCGGGCGGGCCGGTGCAAACGGGCCTGAGTATCGATGCGTTCGGCCTCAAGCTGATCGTCATCGCCGCGATGACGGCGGACCACCTCGGAGCTCTGATTTACCCTGAAGCGCTCTGGCTGCGAGTCGTGGGCCGGCTAGCCATGCCGATCATCGCCTTTCTGCTGGTCGAGGGGTATCACCACACGCACCACCTCGGGCGTTACCTGCTGCGCTTGCTGGTTTTTGCGGTGCTGACCCAACCGGTGTATCGGCTGGTTTTCCCGCACGGGCTCAACGTGTTTTTTGATCTGCTGGTTGGCCTGTGCTTGCTCTGGGCGGTGCAGCGCATCCGTTCGCGCTGGCTCACAGCGATGCTTGTGCTGGCTGTGGGAGTCGTTGGTTTTTACATTACTTTGGACTGGTGGCACCTGGGAGTTTTCATGGTCTACGTGTTCTATGTCACGCGCGGGCACTTTGGCTGGACGGTCGTGGCACTAAGCGCGCTCCTGCTGGCCAATGCCGGTCTTTTTGCCGTCGTGAGCGCGCGGACCGGGGATCCGAGCTACCAGTTGATCAATGTCATAAACCTCGGCTGTGTGTTGGCGCTCCCGCTTTTAGCCCGCTACAATGGACGGCGGGGGCCGGACTGCCGCGCACTTTTCTACGTCTTTTACCCGGTGCATTTACTCATCTTTTACGTCGTGCTGAGGGTGCTGGCTGGCGCGGCGGTTTAGCCATGGCGACGGCCGGAGGGCTCGTCACGGCTACTTGTTTTCCGCCTGGGCGCGGCGCAGTTTATCGCGGGTTTGAATCGTCTTGGGGTGGGTCGGGCCATAGCAGACCTGGTAAATGCGTAGCGCCCTTTGGAGAGCGTCCGCCGCCTCGGCCGCGTAGCGTTTGCGAATGTCTCGCGGCACGGCGGGCGTGGTCCGACTGCGTTCGTTGAGCGCCTGGGCGAAGGCCTCCAGATAATTGGCCAGGGGCGGGTAGTCAGGCAGGGTCGCGCTGGCGATCCCGACCAAGGCGCGCGCGTAGGTTTCCTTGGCGGGATAGTCCTTGAGCGCCGAGCAACAGTTGATGAGCGGAAGATAGCAGTTGAAAACAAGGGCATGCGCGGGGTGAAGGCGCACGAGCGCCGTCTGCAGCAGCGCCTCGAAGGTATCGCGAAGGGAAGCCGCCGCACCTCCCGCCAATCCCTGCGAATAGAGGAGCATGGCTTGCCGCAAGCGGTCGCGCAACGGCGTGAGGTGGGTATCGAGGATATGGCCGTAGGTACAGCGCGCGTGACAGGCCGAGCACTCCCAGCGGGCGGAGCGATCCCCCACCCGATCGGCAAGCACCTCGCATTCGTGCAGCAGGCCGCGACATCCCTCTGCCTGGTCGCAGCGCACCGCCGAAACAAAGGGCTCGGCACCGATGAGGCGCTGTTCCTCATCGCCCGCAGGGGACAAGGTGCAGCGCCGGCAACGGCATTCGAAAGACTTGCCCGCCAGCAGTTCAGCCCGACGCTCATCGCGCGCCGCGTAGAGTTCGGTATAATTGACGCAAAGCTCCTCACCCTCGCTTACCGGGCGCAGGAGGCGGAAGACCAACTGCGCCCCTTCGTTGACGTAAGTGCAGTTGGGCAGGCACGAGTGGTTGAAGAGGGAGCCGAGCGGAAAAAGGCCGAAGCCCAGGCATTCGTTAACCGAGTTCGCACGGGTGAGGCCGTGCGAGTTGGAGTTGATCTGCGCGGCCCAAGTGAGGAGGAGATCGAGCGGAGGGCGCAGCTCCTCCGGCAGTCTGCTGCAAAGCGAGGCCGCCAGCGCACGCAAGGAGCGCTTCGTAGAGGAGTCCATGATACCGGAATGACCGAGCATCTGGGCAAAGGCCTCGGGACCACCCTCGAAGGCGAGCGGATCGGCAGGGAGCGTTTCGCGATCCGGCGACTCCGCTTTGGAGTGCAACCCGGCCGCACGCTTCGCGACGAGCGCGAGAAGTGCACGCACCAAGTCCGGTGGACAGTCATGGTGGAGAGCGAGTGCCGGCACGTCGCGGAGGAGCGCGCAGATGGACTGATGCAAGGGGGCGTGGTCATCGCGACACTTCGCCGAACAGTAATGAGTTTGTCCGTCGCAAGCCTGGCAGGTCATCCGTCCCGGGCGAGAGGGCTTGGCCGCGGCGAGGTCGAGCGCGCAGTTGTGACAGACTGAATCGCGACCCGGCTCGGTGGGAATCCAGATGTAGCTGGTCTCCCGCAGCAGGACGGTGCCGGGGGGCTCTCCCACCAGCGCAGCGGTGGCGACCGCGTGCCGTCCCAGGTCGGCGGAATGATGGATCTGGAAGAGGAGCGCCGTTGAGCTGGCAACGCGGGCACTGAGCACATCGGCCCGCGGAGCGCCTGCCTTCGCGCTGGGTTGAAACACCCGGGCCAGTGACTCGCGGAGCGGGTGGAATAGCGAAAAGGCCATGAATTTTAGGTTTCTCCTGCGCAACCGATTCCAAGTTGTCTTGGAACATGCTGTGCATTATGGGCTCGCTTGATAGAGATCGTATAGTTCCGGTCAAGCGTTCAGGCAATGCGCGGCAAACTGCGACAAGGTTTAAGTTGGAGCAACCGACCTTGCGCGAACTATCGCAGCGCGAAGAGATCACCAACAGCCCCTCATGGAACGAGGCCAACTTGCTCACGAGCTTTGATCCGGACGCACCCGCACGTTGTCATGCGGGTGTTTGTCTAAGTGAGCTGCGATGGAAAAATCAGGAAACCTTTGCGCGCTTGCGCCAGCGCATGAAGGCGGCGGCGCCGCGCGCAGTCTGCGTTGCCCTGCGAGGACCTTCCTCTATTTGGATTCAGGAAAAAGAGACGCGTCAACCACGGACAAAACCTCGTCGAGGAGTTCCCTCGGAGCAGAGCCGATTTTCTTGGCACGCCGCGCTCGGTAATCGATCGATTTCATCTGCTCGCACATGACGTATCCAGTCAGACCGCAATGGTCGGGCACCGGCACATGGAACGGCGTGTCACGTCTGGTGTTAGTGATCGGGCAGCAGACGGCAAGTCGAGTGGCGCGGTTGAACGGCTCGACGCTCACCACGATCGCGGGTCTCCTCCCCATCTGCTCGTGCCCGGCCTGCGGATCGAAAGTGAGCACGACCAAGTCCCCTTGGACCGGGACGTAAGCCGCCATTTACCAGACCTCCCTGCCCTGCGGTTTGCCCCAAGTAAACTCGCCTTTGAAAGCCTCAGCCGAACTCGCCGCGACCAAGTCTTTTATCCGGTGCCGACGGCGCACCGGTCGCTCGTCGTGAACCGGAACAATGGCAATGTGCGAGCGGTCTTCGGACAGCTCGATGGCCAGATCTGAACCGATCTCCAGGCCAAGCATCTCGACCATGTCCTTGGGAATGCGGACGCCTTGACTGTTCCCCCAACGCTGCAAAGTAGTGGTCATTAATCAAGGATATCCAAAGGGATATACGTAAGCAAGCGCTTGGGTGAAATTGCGGTCTCTGGAGCGCTGTCGCTCGCGGCTCGCGGGGAATCTGGTCCGGCGGTGCAGAGGAGTAGAAGCAGGTGGAAACGGCAGAGTACTCTCCATAGCGAGCGAAGTCTGCCCAAGCCAGGAGCAGACCCTCGGTTGACATACTAAGCTGCTTCGCATAAGTTGCGTGAATGCCGACAGCCGACAAGCTGACAGCCCATTACTCGCGGATCGGGCGCAAGGGTGGACGCGCGAAGAGCCCTGCCAAAAGTCATGCCGCGCGTCTGGCCGCACTCGCCCGCTGGGGCGACAGCGGCACCGCATCCATCCCGGCAGGCGAACTGAAAGACAGACAGTGGTATGGCGGAAAAGGTCGCAATGCCGACCTCGCCCTGTGGGACGGACGAAACAAGACCTTCTGGGTGACTTGCATCAATGATTTTATCTCTCCCCTCGACTACCCGCGCCCGGGAACCCGCTCGGTGCGCCTCAAGGGCGAGAAGCATTACGATGACGGGGGAACCTTCCGCCCTCTTCGGGAAATTCGGTGAGCCTCTCGACAGGAGAGCAGGCGTTGGCGGCATTGGCCGCACTTGGCCGTAAGCTCGATGAACGCGGGACCGCGCCGGTCTCCCTGCTCATGTGCGGCGGGGCCGCCTTGAACATCTCCGGTTTGCTGACACGCCTCACGGCCGATGTCGACGTGCTTGGTGCCATGCACGCGAATGGCGAACTCGGTGAAATGCCGGATTGGATTTACCCTCTCGCGGCGGAAGTGGCAGAGGAGTTGGGTTTGGAGAGGCATTGGCTCAACGACGCCGCTGCTTCGGTGACTTCCATGGGACTTCCCTCGGGAATTCTTCTGCGCGCGACGAGGCACGATTTCGGCAAAAGACTGCAAGTCGCCATAATCTCCCGCCTCGATCTGATCGCACTGAAGTCTTTTGCCGCGCTGAATCCGGGAGTCGGAGAGAAGCACCTTGGCGACCTTGTCGATTTGAATTCACTCTCCGTGGAAATGTCGTTTGCCTGCGGTTGGCTCCTGAACCGTCCGACCTCGCCGGAATTCCGTGCCGCCGTGCGTCAGCTTTGCGATGTGTTGGGCCATTCCGATCTCGCGAAATAAGCGGGCCTTTCACACGTTCGGCACCGAGGACGGTGCCGCTAAAGGAAAGGCAGACGGCATCAAGTGCAGGCCGGAAAAACAAAACAACCTCCCCTTGCGGGACGGGTGTTGCTTGTGAGCGGCGATTGAAAAATTAGGAAATCTTCCCGCGCAGGCAGTGGCGGAGGGGTCAGAGCATCAGGGCGAGGAGTCCGAGCGCGGCGACGTAGGTCGAGGCTTCGGGGATGGCGGTGATGGTGTTGATGCTGTTGCCGACCTGCTCGAGACCGAAGAAGCCGCCGGGGGATGGCGGTGATGGTGAAGGTGCTGCCGTTCCACGAAGAGCTGCCGATACTTCCGTTGGTAAAGCTGAAGAAGGAGGAGTCGAGCCATAGCCGAGTCTTCGAGACGGACAGCTCGAAGAGCTGAGCGCAGCGTTCAAATTAACGCGGCAAAGACCAGGGGACGAAGCGCAAACAATGAGGTTTGGCCATCGCTGTGCGTTGACCGCACTCGAGCCCGCGGATAAAGTATCACCGTGAGCACGGCAACACTCGAACTGGTGCGCCTCTGCGAGGCGCTGCCCGAGGCCAAACAGACCGAAGTCACCGACTTCGCGCGGTTTCTGCTAGAGCGCGAAGGCGATGAGAGGTGGGAAGCAATCGTCGCCGAGGGAGAGCCCCGGGCCAAGTTCGAGGCATTCCTGCGCGAGGCGGCTTCCGAGCCGGCCGAACCTCTCGACCCGAATCGGCTGTGAAATCCCTTGCCAGGCCCAGCTTCTGGCGAGCTTACGGCCCCACTGGCGGAAAACACCAAACGCGACGCACGGCGCGCCTACGCACTATTCGCGCAGGACCCGGACATCCTTCACTTCGTTTCAAAAAACTATCCGGCTACCCCGATGTCTGGTCTGTCCGCGTTTCTGCGCAATACCGGGCCGTGGGGCAACGCAGCGGCGATGAAATCATTTGGGTCTGGATCGGTTCACACAACGACTTCGACAAGCTCTTCGGCTAGCGTTGGCGCCGGATCGTGCCATCACTCCCGATGAACCCGTGGATCCTCGCCGCCCGCCCGCGCACGCTGGGGGCAGCTGTCGTGCCGGTCCTCGCCGGATGCGCGTTGGCCTTTGCCGAGGGCGCATTCGATCCGCTGGCTACCGGGCTTGCGCTTGTCTGCGCCGTGCTCATCCAGATCGCGACGAATTATTTCAATGACGCCATCGACCACGCCAAAGGCGCGGACACCGTGGAACGGCTCGGCCCCGTCCGTGCCACCAGCGCCGGATTACTGTCCGCGCGTGCCATGATGACCGGCGGTGCAGTCTATCTGATCCTCGCCACCATTCTCGCCATTCCGCTCGTCCTCCACGGCGGATGGCCGATCCTCGCGCTCGGTATTGTTTCATTGGTTCTTGCCTACGCTTACACCGGTGGTCCGTTTCCCCTCGCCTATCTCGGCCTCGGTGAAATCTTTGTCGTGCTTTTCTTCGGCATCTTCGCCGTGGCTGGAACATTTTTCCTCAACACGCTGGAATTTTCCTGGGATGCCGTCCTCGCAGGTCTGCAAATCGGACTGCATTCCAGCGTGCTTCTCGCGGTGAATAATCTGCGCGATCTTGAAACAGACCGAGCGGCAGACAAACGCACACTGGCTGCGCGGCTCGGTCTGACCTTTGCCCGGCGCGAAAACGCGACACTCGTCATCGCGCCTTTTGTTCTCGGGATTCTCTGGTTGCCGATCGGATATTTCTGGGCGTTTATCCTTCCGCTCATGACCCTGCCGCTGGCGTGGTGGCTGGCCCGGGCGTGTCTCGAGGCCTTACCCGCGCGCGAAACCAACCAACTACTTGCCCAAGCCGCCGCATTGCACGCCGCTTTCGGACTCCTCCTTGCCTTGGCTTTTCTCCTGCCGTGAAAATTTGGACGCACCACTACACGCTGCAGCCCGGATCCGATCCGGCACGCGCCGCGCGCAGTCCGCGTCAAGGTGCGCTCCTTCGCATTGCATTCGACGATGAAACAGCCGGCTATGCAGACCTGCATCCGTGGGAAAAATTCGGGCACGCCCCGTTGGCCGCTCATCTAGCGTCACTCGGCACGGATCAACCGACAACTTTAGCTAACCTCGCCCTGCGTCACGCGCGGACCGATGCCGCCGCACGCCGCGCGGGGGTCTCACTTTTCGACGGACTGCCCGACGTGAGCAGCCATGCGCTTTTCACCGATTGGGTTGCCACTCCCCGGAGCCGGTTCGAGC
>JBEDBL010000131.1:0-7556 GCA_041177245.1 Verrucomicrobiota bacterium | reverse complement strand
GACGAAATCCGAGCCGCTTATGCTGAAGAACGGCACATCGGCCTCTCCGGCGATGGCGCGCGCAAGGAGTGTCTTACCGGTGCCCGGAGGTCCGACCATGAGCACGCCTTTCGGGATACGCCCGCCGAGTTTTTGGAATTTTTTCGGATCCTTGAGGAAGTCGACGAGTTCGGAAACCTCCTCCTTGGCCTCCTCGACACCGGCCACGTCCTTGAAAGTGATTTTGTTTTTGTCGCGCGCCATCATGCGCGCCTTGCTCTTGCCGAAGTTGAAGGCGCCGCGTCCGGCCATTTTGATCTGCGAGCGGAAGATGAAATAGAGAAGGATGAGGAAGACGAGGATGGGCAGGAAGCCGATGAGCGTGGTGGCGAGGAGGTTCGATTCGGCGCGCACGGCCGGGGTGATTCCGGCTTCGCGAAGCTGGGCCTCGACGGAATCGCCGTTGAAAGGCATGAACACCGGCGTTTTGAACGGCACGATGCGTTCCTCTTCCTCCTTCTTCGGGGGTTCGGCCACCATCTTGCGGTAATATCCGGAGAGCGTCTGGGTGTTCCGTCCTTCCTCCACGATCAGTTCGAGCGGCCGCTCGGCGGTGGAGACAATTTTGCCTTCCTTGAGAAGCTCGCTGAATTTCGGGTAGGTGAGTTCGTCGACCTGGGCCAGCTCCCCTCCGCGGAAGATGAATGCTCCTCCGATCAAGGCGAAGGCCACGGCGAAGAGCAGCAGGCCGCGCCAGTTGAATTGCGGGTCGGGGTCGCCGCCGTGACGGCGGTTATTTTGCGGATTGGAATCGTTTTGCGGCACGAGCGTGTAAGAATGAAGTGTTAGCACGGTATGAGGGAAGATCAAATGAAGTCCGGCCCAGGGGCCTCTTTGGCCGTCTCCATCCATGACGTCAGTCCTCTGACGCGGGAGGCGGTCGATCCGATGCTGTCCGACCTGCGCGGGGTCGGGGCCGACACGGTCTCTTTATTTGTTGTCCCCGACCACCATCACAGGGCGCCGATCGGCCGCGATGAGGGTTTTCTCGAGTGGTTGCGCGCCCGCGAGGGGGAGGGGCATGAAATCGTCCTGCATGGTTTTTATCACCTGAGAGAGAGCGGCGGAGGATTGGCCACGCGCCTGGTCACCGAGCATTACACCGCGGGAGAGGGGGAATTTTACGATTTGGATTACGACGAAGCGCGCCGGCGGCTCGCGCGCGGACGCGAGAGCATGTCCGGTTTCGATTTGAGGGGCTTCATTGCTCCGGCCTGGTTGCTCGGCCGGGAAGCGGAACGTGCCGTGCGCGACGAGGGGTTTGCCTACACGACACGGTTGGGCAACGTGCTCGATTTGCGCTCCGGAAACCGCACCGATTCGCAATCGCTCGTTTACAGCGTTCGCAGCGCGTGGAGGCGCGGATGCAGTCTGCTCTGGAACTCATGGTTGAATTCGAGACTGGCGCGCAACCCGCTGGCGAGGCTCGGACTTCATCCGCCCGACTGGCAGCACGAACGGATTAGAGAGCACGCGCTGCGCCTCGCGCGAGAAAATGCCGCTGCGCGCCGCGTGGTCCGCTACCGCGATTGGGTCGGAGTGTAGCTACGCGCCGATCGCTTCGGTCAATGCGCCGGCAATGCGGTCCGCATGTTCTTCGAGCATCGCCGCATCGCGACCTTCGAGCAAAATGCGGGCCTTCGGTTCCGTGCCGCTGTAACGGACGAGGACGCGTCCGCGGGGGGCCAAGGCCACCTCGGCCGCACGGACGGCGGCCTGCACCGCGGGAAGTTCTTCCATCGGCGGCTTGGCCTTCACTTTCACCGCGCGCTGGGCCTGGGGATATTTGCGCAAAACACGTCGCAGTTCCGAGAGCGGTCTGCCTGCATCTTTGAGAACGCGCAAAATCTGCAACGCGGAGACGAGTCCGTCGCCCGTGGTGCCGTGCCGCAGGAAAATCATGTGCCCGCTTTGCTCGCCGCCGAGGAGGTATCCGCCCTCGCGCATGGCCTCGAGGACATAGCGGTCGCCTACGCCCGCGCGCACGACCTTGCCTCCCCGGGATTCGAACAACTCATCCAAGCCGAGGTTGCTCATGACCGTGGCGACGATAGTTTTGCCGGGGAGTTCTCCGCGTGACAGCAGATCGAGTCCCGCGATGGCGAGAAGTTCGTCGCCGTCCAGTGGATCGCCCGTCTCGTCGCAGAGCAGGAGGCGGTCCGCATCGCCGTCGTGGGAGAGGCCGACTTGGGCACCGCTTTCTTTGACCAACCGGCTGATCTCGCCGCCGACCGTGCTGCCGCAGTCCTTGTTGATGTTGTCTCCGTCCGGCGCCGCGTGGAAAACATGCACCTCCGCGCCGAGAGCCCGGAGGGCGGCGGGTGTTGTGGCAAAAGCGGCGCCGTTGGCGCAATCGACGGTGATCTTTAATCCGTCGAGGCGGAATCCCGCGGGCAGCGAGCGCAAGGCATGCTCGACGAACATGCGATCTGCTCCGGCGACATTCCCGATGCTTCCCGGCTTTTCGGATCCGTCCGGGGTTTCGAGCAGGCTCTCGATCCGTGCCTCGGCCTCGTCGGGGAGCTTGAAGCCTTCGCCCGAGAAGAATTTGATGCCGTTGTCCTCCGCCGGGTTGTGGGAAGCGGAGATAACGGCGCCGGCATCCATTTTTTCGGATACGACGAAAGCGGCAACGCCCGGTGTGGGCAGCACGCCGAGCAGTCGCACGTTGCCGCCGGCCGAGGCGATGCCGCGGGCCAGCGCTTCTTCGAGCGCCGGCCCCGACGCGCGCGTGTCGCGGCCGATGGCGACATCGGGGCGGCCGCCGAGCGTCCGGACAAGTGACCGGCCGAGTTTTTCCGCGAATGCCGGCGTGATCGGATCCGCCCCGAAGCGTCCGCGCACGCCGTCGGTTCCGAAATAACGGCGCTTCATCCCTTCGTCTGTTCGGACTTGGCGCGCGCTCCCGGTTCGCCGCCCGGATTCACATTGTGCTGGATGAGATACCAGACGACGAACGCCAGCACGAGGCAGGTCAGTTTGATTTTCCAATTATGAAGGAGGATTTGCTTCATAGCGTTCGAGCAGCAGGAGTTGATTGAGGCGCCGGCGGAATTTTTCCGCGTTGAGGTTCCTCTCGATGATGCCCCGGTGGCAGAGCGAGACGTGGCCGGTTTCCTCGGAAACAAGGATGGCGATGGCGTCCGATTCCTCGGTGATGCCGATCCCTGCACGGTGGCGCAGGCCGAGGCTGCG
The DNA here is from genome assembly GCA_041177245.1 of Verrucomicrobiota bacterium. Lineage (GTDB taxonomy): Bacteria > Verrucomicrobiota > Verrucomicrobiia > Chthoniobacterales > JACTMZ01 > JACTMZ01. The sequence goes on along the minus strand of JBEDBL010000131.1, from coordinate 4,322 downwards.
ATCGAGGTCTTCGCGCGAAGTGAGCGGGAAAATGCACGACGCCGCGGCGATGCGGTCGTCCTGGACGATGACCCCCCCGTCGTGCAGCACAGTCTTGGGATGAAAAATCGTCAGGATGAGTTCCTTCGAGAAAACCGCATCGAGGTCGACGCCGGTCGATGCGAACTGGCGGATGCTGATGTCGCGCTCCAGTGCGATGAGCGCGCCGAACTGCCGCCGTGCAAGGTCGAAGACGGTTTCGACCAGCTGGTCGATCGATTCCTTTTTCTGGAGAGCTGACCGGAAAAAATGCTGGCTGCCCAGTTCGTTGAGCGCGCGCCGCAGTTCCGGCTGGAAGATCACGACGAGAGCCACGGCGAGAAAGACCGAGAAGCTGCGCAGGAGCCATCCGATGACGTGCAGATCGAGCAACTGTGAGGCTAGGGTAAGACTGATGAAGACGAGGGCCAGACCGACGAGGATTTTTGCCCCCGGTGTGCCGCGGAAGTAGAGATAGCCGTAGTAAATCAGGACGGCCAGCAGCACGATCTCGACCGCGTTGGTCCAGTGCGCCTGCACGAATTCGATGGCCTGCGTCATGGCTACGATCTTGACCCCCGGTGCGCGGCAGGGCGAGCGCGGAGATGCGGTTGCTCTGGATTTGCGCGGGCCCCGCGCATAGGTTTTGCGCATGGCCCAGCAGCAGGTGGTTCAAGTCGAGCTCAAAGCCGTCGTCCCGACGGCCAATGGCGCGGCTCTTTTCCTCGGCACGCCGGAGAAGACATTCGTCATCTACGTCGACGCCACGGTGGGTCATGCCATCAATATGTTCCTCGCCGGCACGGAGAAGGAGCGCCCCCTGACTCACGACCTCATGGCGCACGTGCTCGCCGCCTTCGGGGCCAAGGTGGAACGCGCGGTAATCAACGACGTGAAAAACAGCACTTTCTACGCGCGGCTCATCGTTTCGGCGGAAAACGAACTGCACCAAAAGAAAATCATCGAACTCGATGCCCGCCCCAGCGACTGCATCGCCATGGCCATCCAGCAAAAAGCGCCGATCCTCGTGAGCCGCGTTGTGCTCGAGGAGGTGGACGACGCGTCCGACGCGCTCAAACAACTCGAGACCTCCAAAGAGCAGGGCGGCGAGGCGGCCGAAGAGGAAGGCTCCGAAGAGTAAGTCGCGCGGACTCCCGGCGCGTCCGCATTTCCCGTCATGTTCGTCGACCAGATCCGCATCCAAGCCAAGGCCGGCGACGGTGGCAACGGTTGCTCCAGCTTCCGCCGCGAGAAGTTTGTGCCCAAGGGAGGACCCGACGGTGGCGACGGTGGCGACGGTGGTAGCATCATTCTGCGCGCCGATCCGCAGGTCGATACCTTGGTCAATCTCTACTACGAGCCGATCATTCGCGCGAAAAGCGGCGAGAACGGCATGGGGAAGCAGAAATACGGGAAGTCTGCGCCCGACAAAATCGTCCCCGTCCCGGTCGGCACGCTTGTTTACCGTTTGCCGGACGTTGCTCCGCACGATCCTCTGAATTTCGAGGACGAGGAAGAACTGCCGGCGCGCCGCAGGAAGTTGGACCCGAAGGATCTCGAGATGCTCGTGGACCTGAACGAACCGGAGGCCGAGTTCCTGCTCTCTCAAGGTGGACGCGGCGGAAAGGGCAACATCCATTTCAAAAGTTCCCGCAACCGCGCCCCGCGGCAATACACCGAAGGTACGCCGGGGGAGGAAGGATGGTTTTTTCTCGAATTGCGGATGATCGCCGATGCCGGGCTGGTTGGTTATCCCAACGCCGGGAAGTCGACCCTGCTCGGCGCGCTTTCCGCGGCCCATCCGAAGGTTGCAGCGTATCCTTTCACCACGCTGCACCCCATGGTCGGCGTGATGGATTTTCCCGGTTTCCGCCGCGCGACGGTGGCCGACATTCCAGGGCTCATCGAGGGTGCGCACCGCGATGTCGGTCTGGGCCACGACTTCCTGCGCCATATCGTCCGCTGTCGAACGCTGCTGCTGGTTGTCGATGCGGCGGGCAGCGAGGGACGCGATCCCGTGGAGGACGCAAAAAAAATCCGCGAGGAACTGCGCCTTTACGATCCGTTGCTGGCGCGACGTCCGTGGGCGCTGGTCGCCAACAAAACGGATTTGCCCGGAGCGTCAGAAAACATCCCGCGGTTGGAGCAGGAATTTCCCGGTGTTCCGCTCCTGGCCATCTCGGCGCAGCAGAAAGATGGTCTCGAACCGCTGCGCAAATTCATCGATGCCGAGGTAGGGCATCCCGGTTGACCTCTATCGCCTGCCGACCGGCCTCAAGGGACGGTGGTGACCGTCAAGGACCATGAGTTGAGCGTTCCTTTGTCGGAGCGGGCAAGATCCTGCACAAGCAGCTTCCATTGTCCCGCGGCTGTCGAGTTGTTGAAGGTCGTAACCGGAACGTTTACCAGAACCACGTTGTCTTGGCTGCTGCCTGTCCTGTTGTGGAGGATTGTGCTCGTTCCGGCAGGTGAGATGAGCGTGACAACAAGATCACCCTTGTAGGGGTGCGTGATATTGACCGAGACGGTCAGCGCCGAAACTTTGCCCGTCAACGTGACGTTGTTAGTGCTGGTGATGCCCGTCGAGTTGTTGTCCGGTATGGATTTCGGTAGGCCCGTCGCAGCGAATGTAGCCGTGTTGGAAGGCGGAGGCGTGGGCGTGGGTGTTGGGGTGGGAGTCGGAGTAGGCGTGGGTGTCGGTGTAGGCGTAGGAGTAGGTGCCGGAGTAGGTGTCGGAGTAGGTGTCGGCGGAGGATTGAAGTTTTGCCCGCCGGTGAGGACTAGGGAGTAGGATTGTCCGGCCCCAGTGAGAGTGTTTGTGCCATACATGCCGACGGTGACGGTGTACGTTCCGGCTTGGCTTGGGGCGGCAATGTCGACTCTCTCGACATTGTCGACTTTGTTGGTTCCGGTCACCGCATTGCTAGTCATGGAAGCGGATGTCCATGACCCGACATAGGGCATCACATAAGGCAAATAAGTCGTGGTGCCGTCGGGTGCCGTGATTTTCACGTCGAGATCATTGACCAGATTCCGTGTGCGGCTATCCGCCGCGGTCTGTGCCGCGCCAGCCGGGTCGGTCCAGGCAAGCGTGGCACGGATTGGGTTGACACCGTCCCAAACAATAGTGCTCGTGCGGACTTTGTTGGCTGCATCGATAGTATTTTCGATCAGCTTGGGAGCGGCTGGGTTCGCCTTCTGGTCGAGGATGACATCGGCGGCTGCCTTAACATTCATGTAGCCCCATCCGTATTGGTAGTCCGGACCCGAACGACCCATATCGTTCGCGGTGTGGATGAGAAGCGCCTTGAGCATGCTGGCCCGCATGAGTTGGCCCGAAAAGTTCGTCTTGTAGAGTTGATGGAGCAGCGCGGCGGAACCGGTGGCGTTGGGTGTGGCCATGCTCGTGCCGCTGTATGTTCCGTCGTAGGTATTCGTGCCCGTGGCGACGCATGAATAGACGTTCACGCCATTGGCTACCAAGTCGGGTTTGATGCGACCATCGTCGCACGGACCCATGCTCGAGAAAGTGGCCAAAGTTCCCTTGCTGACATCGCGCACGCCCGACGTGACGGCATCATCTGCCGCGCCGATTGTCATGATGTTCTTGGCAAGCCCGTTGAAGGTGATCGATTGGTATCCGCCGAAAGGCTTTCCATAGTCTTGCTGCTCATTGCCGGCGGCCCAGAATACAAGGTAATAGGGCAGGCCCGCTGCGAGCGCGTCAGTCGAATTACATTCTGCTTCGTATCGTCCCATGTCGGCGGCGGCTGCCGCGTAGCCGTAGGAGTGGTTGGACACCGGGATCTTGGTCGAAGGATCGGTGGCTGATGCCGCGCCGGCCGCCGTCATCTCCGCGTAGTCGCTGTTCCAGTCGTAGGAATCAATCGCCGCGAGCGGGGCCATGCCTTTGGCGTTGGCTTGGATGCCCGTGGCGCCGATGGTTCCGGCGACGTGCGTGGAGTGGTCATCGTTTGCCGCGGTAGAGTTTCTTTTGACGACTCGGTTTGTGCTGAATTCCTGATGCGTGTTGCGCACGGAGCCGCCATCCCAAATTCCGACCTTTAGACCGGAGCCGTCGAGGTTGTAGGGGGCGGTTTGACGAATCAGATTGGCGCCGGTCGATATGGCGGCATTGGTGTTCAGGGTGGTCCGGTAAAGAGGCGCATCGCCGCGAAAATCATGGATGACGGCAAGGCCGCCTTCCGGTCCTTCGACCCGAACGGGGATCCCGAGTTGCTCCGCCTTGGCCAGCACGGTTGCATAACGAGCTTGCTCAGTTTCGGTCATTTCCGCAACGGCGA
>JBEDBL010000130.1:0-7698 GCA_041177245.1 Verrucomicrobiota bacterium | reverse complement strand
CCTCTATTCCCCCAAGAGCGCATCATTCTCGAGGCCCCGAAGAATCCGAGCCTCAGCACCCGCGCGGTCGACTTGGTCGCGCCCCTTGGCAAAGGCCAGCGCGCACTCATTGTCGCCCCTCCGCGCACGGGCAAAACCATCCTCATGCGCGACATCGCCCAAGGCATACGCGCCACGTCGCCCGGGGTAAAGTTGATGCTGCTTCTTGTGGACGAACGCCCCGAGGAGGTCACGGATCTCAAACGCAATGTCGATGCAGACATTTACAGCTCCACCTTCGACGAATCGCCCCAGCGTCACACCCAGTTGGCCGAATTCGTCATCGAGCGGGCCAAGCGCCTGGTCGAACTCGGGCACGATGTGGTCATTCTTTTGGACAGCATCACGCGCCTCGCCCGCGGCTACAACAACCTCCAGCCCGGCAAAGGGCGAATCATGTCCGGCGGCGTGGATTCCAAGGCCCTGATGCAACCCAAGCGCTTCTTCGGTGCCGCTCGCAATACCGAGGAGGGAGGCAGCCTGACCATCGTGGCCACGGCGCTGGTCGAGACGCAGAGTCGCATGGACGACCTCATCTTCGAGGAGTTCAAGGGCACCGGAAACATGGAGGTCCATCTCGACCGGACCATCGCCGATACGCGCATCTTTCCTGCCATTCACATCGTCAAATCCGCCACCCGCCGCGAGGAGAACCTGTATCACCCGGATGAACTCGCTCGCGTCATCGTGCTGCGCAAAGAATTGTCGCAACTCCCCGCCGTCGAAGCCATGGAGGTTCTTGTTCGCAATCTCCAGCGCACCAAATCGAACGCTGAGTTGCTTTTGGGGGGATTGCGCTGATGCCGGATATCCGCGCGATCGAGGGAGCGGCTCTCGTGTCGTCCGACACGGCCTCTCACATGAACCCCCTCGAGCGCCGCATAGGCTACAAGTTCCGCAACTCACTCCTGCTGGCCGAGGCCCTGACCCACCCCAGCCTCTCCTTCGAGCGCAAAACATTCCATTTCGACAACCAGCGCCTCGAGTTCCTCGGCGATGCCGTTTTGCAACTCGTCGTGACCCATCATCTCTACCGGCTATTTCCTGCTTTCAGCGAGGGCCAGATGACAAAGTTGCGATCCCGCCTCGTTTCCCGCGAGGGACTGAAAAAACATGCTCTTTCGCTGGGCCTTGGTGATTACCTCATGCTCGGCCGCGGCGAAGAGGCCAACGAAGGCCGGAACCGGTCTTCCACCCTCGCCGATTCGTTCGAGGCCTTGGTCGGTGCCATTTACTTGGACAGTGATCTGGAAACGGTCCGTCGTTTCGTGCTCCGCGTGGCTGGTGACGAACTCGGCGCCCTCGCCCGCGAACCTGGCGAACACAATCCTAAAGGTGAATTGCAGGAAACTCTCCAAGCCATTTCCCCTTTGAGTCCGGCTTACGAAGTTGTTTCCGAGACCGGTCCGGACCACCACAAAGAATTCGTTTGCCGCGTCATGTGGGAGGGCAAGGAACTGGGTCGCGGCCACGGCCAGAGCAAAAAGCAGGCCGAGATCAATGCAGCAGGGGAAGCCTTGGTTGGGCGGGTCTGGGAGTCCTGATCAGGCCTTGTAATCCTGCAAGGGCTTCACGTTGTAGCCGCCAGACTTGATAGCCTTGATTGCGCGCGCGCTCATGCGCGCCGCCCGCACTGTGGTCATGATCGGGATCCGTTGGGCAACGGCCGCGCTGCGAATCGCCACCTCGTCCTGCCTCGGTGCTTTGCCGTGCGGGGTGTTGATGATGAATTGAATCTCCCCGTTTTTGATCAGATCGAGCAGATTCGGGCGGCCCTCCGCGATTTTGTAGATCAAACGCGCAGGGATCCCTACCTTGCTCAAAACCTCCAACGTTCCCCTCGTGGCGTGGATTGTGAAACCGAGGTCAGCAAAGTCGCGGGCAATCTCCACGATTAGCTTTTTGTCGGAGTCCTTGACGCTGATGAAGACGTTGCCCTGAGTCGGAAGCGCGGGTTGCGCCGACATTTGAGCTTTGGCGTAGGCGATACCAAGGTCGGCATCGATGCCCATAACCTCTCCGGTCGAGCGCATCTCGGGGCCGAGGGTGATGTCGATCCCCGGGAACTTGATGAACGGGAAGACCGCCTCCTTTACCGAGTAGTGCTTGGGCACGATCTCTTCGGTCAATCCGAGGTCTTTCAATTTGTGCCCCGCCATGACCTTGGCCGCGAGTTTGGCCAGCGGCACCCCGATCGCCTTGCTGACGTAAGGGATCGTCCGCGAAGCACGGGGATTGACCTCCAGCACGTAGGCAGCCTCGTCTTTCACCGCGAACTGGACATTCATCAGCCCTTTGACTTTGAGTTCCTTGGCCATCGCTTTGGCCGCGTGGCGCAATTCAGCAAGCACCTCTTCCGAAAGCGAAAAGCTCGGGACTACGCAGGCACTGTCACCGCTGTGCACGCCCGCTTCCTCGATGTGCTCCATGATTCCGCCGATGACAGTATTCTCGCCGTCGCTCAGGCAATCCACGTCGACCTCGGTTGCATCCTTGAGAAAGCGGTCGACCAATACCGGGCGATCCGGACTGGCTTTCACCGCCGTGCGAATATAACGGCGCAGATCCTCCGGCGTGTAGACGATTTCCATGGCCCGGCCGCCGAGGACAAACGATGGCCGGACGAGCACCGGGTAGCCTACCTTTTCGGCCACGGCCAAGGCCTCGTCTTCATTGGTGGCCGTGCCTCCCTGTGTCGCGCGCAATCCGAGGCGGTCGAGCATGGCGGCGAAATGCTTGCGATCCTCCGCCATCTCGATGCTTTTCGGCGACGTGCCGATGATTGTGACCCCATTCGCCTCAAGTGCCGCGGCAAGGTTGAGAGGCGTCTGACCCCCGAACTGCACGATGGCCGCATCGCACTTCTCACGCTCGTAAATATTGAGCACATCCTCGAGCGTTAGGGGTTCGAAATACAGCTTGTCGCTCGTGTCGTAATCGGTCGAAACGGTCTCGGGATTGGAGTTGACCATCACGGTCTCCCATCCCATTTCGCGGAAGGCAAAGGCGGCGTGCACGCAGCAGTAATCGAACTCGATCCCCTGCCCGATGCGGTTCGGGCCGCCGCCGAGAATCATGACCCGCTTTTTGTCGTTCGGCCGGGTTTCGTCTTCGTCGCCGTAGGTCGAATAAAAATAAGGGGTGTAAGCTTCGAATTCCGCAGCGCAAGTATCGACCAATCTGTAAGTGGGCTCGATCCCGGCGCCCTTGCGCGCTCCGCGTACGGCTTCCTCGGTGGAACCGGTGAGATGCGCAATCTGGCGGTCGGAAAAGCCATGCCGCTTCATGCGGCGCCAAGCCACGGACGCCAACTCCTTCGGGCACGCCTGCTCTTCGGACACAATTTTGGCCAACCCTTCCAGAAACCATGGGTCGATGCCGGTGATCTCGTGGATTTTGTTCACGCTCCAGCCCGCCAGGAGCGCGTGTCGCAGGCTGAAAATGCGCTCGGCGGAGGGAACGCGGATTTTCTGCTCCAGCGCAGCCTCGTCGAGCGATCCGTCAGCCCGCAAAGGTGGAGCGTCTTTGCCATCACCGCCGAACCCTGCGCGCCCCGTCTCGAGCGATCGCAGGGCTTTTTGCATTGCCTCTTTGAATGTCCTGCCGATGGCCATGGCCTCGCCGACACTTTTCATTTGTGTGGTGAGCACCGGATCGGCATTGGGGAACTTCTCGAAGGTGAAACGCGGAACTTTGACCACGCAGTAATCGATGGTGGGTTCGAAGCTGGCCGGTGTCTCGCGCGTGATATCGTTCCGGAGCTCGTCCAGCGTGTAGCCCACGGCCAATTTGGCGGCGATCTTGGCGATGGGGAAACCTGTGGCTTTGGAGGCCAGCGCGGAGGAACGCGACACTCGCGGATTCATCTCGATGACAACCATGCGTCCGGTCCTCGGGTCGACGGCGAATTGGATGTTCGAACCCCCGGTCTCGACCCCGATGGCGCGGATAACGGCGAATGAAGCGTCGCGCATGGCCTGGTATTCTTTATCGGTTAGAGTCTGGATCGGAGCCACTGTGATGGAGTCTCCCGTGTGCACGCCCATCGGGTCGAAATTCTCGATCGAACAAATAACCACGCAGTTGTCGGCGCGATCGCGCATCACCTCGATCTCGAATTCCTTCCAACCGAGCAACGATTCTTCAATCAGAACCTCGCTGACCGGCGAAAGATCCAGTCCGCGCGCAACGATCTCCTCGAATTCCTCGCGGTTGTAGGCGATGCCTCCCCCGCTGCCTCCCAGCGTGTAAGCGGGGCGGATAATGATCGGATACCGGCCGATCTGGGCTGCCACGGCACGGGCTTCCTCGATGGTGTGCGCCACATCCGAGCGGGCGACATCGAGCCCGATCTCGAGCATCACTTTCTTGAAAATCAAACGGTCCTCGCCGCGCTCGATGGCATCGGCTTTCGCCCCGATGAGTTTGGTGCCCAACCGCTCTAGCGCCCCGCTGCGATGCAGGGCCATGGCTGCATTGAGCGCCGTTTGTCCGCCCAGAGTGGGGAGGACCGCATCGGGTTTCTCTTTCTCGATGATCTTCTCGATGACCTCGGTGGTTATCGGCTCGATATAGGTCCGGTCCGCGAATTCCGGGTCGGTCATGATGGTCGCAGGGTTGGAATTCACCAGAATGACGCGGTAACCCTCCTCCCGGAGGGCCTTGCAGGCTTGGACCCCCGAATAATCGAACTCGCAGCCCTGGCCGATGACAATGGGTCCCGAACCGATGATCAGGATGGACTTGAGCGAGGTGTCTTTGGGCATGATGGGGCGACATTCATTTTTAGTAGGCGGAAGCTTCGGGCGCAATCCGCAGCTTTGCTACCAAATCGATTCTTGCGCCCATGACCGCCCCCCCGCGAGACTGTGGCATGGTCGAGATTGAAGTTTATGCCAAGGGCCTGCGGGCTCCGGACAAGCTGCTGGGCTTGGACCTCGAACTTGGGGCCGTCCCGGGCCTCCGCTACAAAGTCGACGCCCCTCACGACATCATCTTCCTGGAGTCGGACGACCCGGCCATCTCCCTCGAAGCAATCGCCGGTATTTTCCGCAAGCTCGACTTGCAGGCACGCTTTGTTGGCCAGACGCACTCCGTCGCGCAAACACTCACCGCCACGCAAGTGATCGGTCTTTAGTCGCCTGTTCTTCCGCGCATGTCGCTCGTTCAAACCCTAGGCCACTGGCTTGTCTCCTTCACGCGCTACCTAGGAGATCTCGCGCTTTTGGCCGGGGAAACGATCCATGGAATCACCCACGGGCACGTGCGCGTCAGGCTGCTCGTCCAGCAGATCTACGAGGTAGGTTACCGTTCGCAGCTTGTTGTCCTGATCACCGGCGCCTTCACCGGCGCGGTCTTCGCCACGCAGACTTTTTTCCAATTCCACCGGCTGCAAATGGATACCGCCGTGGGTCCCGTGGTCAGCGTGTCCATGTTCCGCGAGCTGGGCCCGGTGCTCTGCGGTCTGATGGTCGCGGGCCGGGTGGGCGCCGCCATGTCGGCCGAACTCGGCACCATGAAGGTGACCGAGCAAATCGACGCGCTCCGAGGACTCGGCGTGCACCCGGTCGACTATCTTGTGGTTCCAAGGTTTCTCGCAATGCTCATTTCCATGCCCTTGCTCACCATGGAGTGCATCACCGTGGGCATTTTTGCCGCCTATCTCGTGGCGACCCAGGTTCTCGGCGTCTCGGAAGTCTACTACCTCGACAACATGCTCTACTTCACCGGCAGCCGCGATGTGGCCATGGGTCTTATCAAGGGAATGTTCTTCGGGATCCTCATTGTCTTCGTCAGTTGCCATCAAGGGCTCAACGCCCGTGAGGGAGCCGTCGGCGTGGGCCGCGCGACAACCGAGGCGGTCGTCATCGGTTCCCTCTTCATCCTCGTGGTGAATTTTTTCCTCACCATGACCCTCAACATCTTTTTCCCCGCGGGCAAGTGAGCCAGCATTTCCATCGCAAGGAGACCATCGCGGTCGACAACCTCGTACAGACCATCGGGGGACAGGAAATCTTGCGCGGTTTCAGTCTCAAGGTCTATGAAGGCGAGACACTCGTCCTTCTCGGCCGCAGCGGCGGGGGCAAGAGTGTTTTTCTGCGCCACCTCATCGGCTTGATGAAACCCGTGTCGGGCACCATTTTATATGAAGGCAAGGATATCGCTGCTTTGAAGGAGCGGGAGTTCGCGCCGGTCCGGCGGTCCATGGGGATGCTCTTCCAAAACGGAGCGCTCTTCGATTCCATGAACGTCGGCGATAACGTTGCGTTCCCTCTCCGCGAGCACGGTGTCACCGACGAGGCGTTGGTTCGAGGGAAGGTCGAGGAGGCGCTCGACATGGTCGACCTCGCCGGTCAGCAGCACAAGATGCCGGTGAATCTAAGCGGGGGCATGCGCAAACGCGTGGCCTTGGCCCGCGCGCTGGTCAGCCAGCCCCGCTGCATGCTTTACGATGAACCGACGGCAGGTCTCGACCCCATTGTTGCCGACAGTATCGACGTGCTCATCCGACGGCTTCAGCGTAAACTAGGGGTCACCTCGATCGTCGTCACGCATGACATGAAAAGCGCTTTCTCCATTGCCGACCATGTGGCGCTGCTCCACCAAGGGCAGTGCTATTTTTACGGAACCTGCGACCAGCTCCGGGAATCAACCGACCCCGTGATCGTCGACTTCGTCGAAGGACGCTCCCACGAGACACCCTGAGCCATGTACAACCGCGATCCCCGCACTGAAACCAAGGTCGGCCTTTTCGTTCTCTTCGGGCTAGCAGTCGTTGCTGTCACCGTTGTCTACTTCGGCCGTCTCGGCCAGGGCCTGCAGAAATTTTACGATTTGCAGGTCGACTTCCCCAATGCCAGCGGATTGCTCGCCGGTTCGGATGTGCTTCTTGGCGGCGCGCGCATCGGCTATGTCGGCAAACCGCCACGCGTCCTTCCGGCAATGCAGGGGGTTGCCGTCGAACTCAAGATCCAAGAGGAGATCGCCCTCCCGGTGATGTCGAAATTCATCATCGGCAGTTCGGGCCTTCTCGGAAACCGCTTCATCGACGTGATCGTCGATCCCAAGGCCAACCTCGGAGACAAGCTCAAGGCCGGATCGAAAATCCAAGGCGTGCGCGAGACGGGCATTGAGGACATCACGCGAGACACCAGCGAAGTGATGGCCGATGTCCGCAAAGCAGTCGGAACGCTCAACAAGACTCTCGATCGGCTCGACTCCACGGCCCTGAGCCAGGAGTCCTTGCAGGATCTCCGCGATACTATTGCCAACCTCAAACAGGGAAGCTCCGGCTTCATCGAGATCGGCAAGGCGGCCGACAATCTGGAAGCTGCTGCGGCGGACGCACGCAAATTGATGGCCAACGCGCGCAACGGGAGCGGTCCCCTCCCCATGCTCCTCAACGACAAGCAGGCCGCGGGCGATCTGCGCGCCGTTTTATCCAACATCCGCCGCCACGGCGTGCTTTGGTATAAAGATTCCTATCGCAGCGGCTCCAACCCCTGATCAAGGAGGCGCTTCGATTCTTGTGCGCGGCAGAGGCTGCACCTCGTCATTGATGTAATGGATGAAGCGCAGCTCGGGCGTTTCGCGTAAGACCGACGAAAAGCGGAATAGCTCCTCGAACACAGGGAACTTGCGGTCCCCGGCGACATCCAT
>JBEDBL010000129.1:0-7738 GCA_041177245.1 Verrucomicrobiota bacterium | reverse complement strand
AAGAAGGACGAGTTGGTGATCGAACCGCTCAGATCGGTCTTGAACACCAGCGTGCTTCCGAAGTCGAAGTTGTTGATCGTGAGCAGCGCGCTGGGCGAATACGTGCCGAAGCTGATGCTGTTGGCATTGGCATAAGAGGTCGTGCCGAAATCGAGGAACGATGCCGAGGTGACAGAGAGATTGCCAAACACCTCGCTCACACCGCTCGCGGTGCGGATGGTGCCGCCCGTGAGGGAGACCGACGCGCTGTTGTTCACTTGGTTGGCCTGTGAAACAAGCAACGTCGCGCCGCTGGCCACGCTGACCGATGCGGTCGAACCGAGCGAGGAAGCGGTCGTGCTGGCCAGTTCGAGGGTCCCGGCGCTCACCGTTGTCGCACCGGAGAAGGTGTTCGCCGCGGAACCCGCGAGCGTCACGGTTCCAGAGCCTGTCTTGGTTACCGATCCCGCACCGGAAATGACGCCGGAGAAGGTGGCTTGGCCGCCGCTGACTGCGGTGAGCACGGCCGAACTGAGGCTGTTGCTGATGCTGACATTGCCGGTGTAGGTGGCGGAACCAGCTTCCGTGATTCCTAGGATGGCCGAGCCGCCGAGGGTGTTTGTGAAAAGGGTCCCGGCAACACTGGCGCCGTAGACATTGAGGTCGTCGATGCGCCAGTTGATCGTGCCTGACGTCGGGTTGCCTGTTCCGGCTGAACCATAAATGCGGAATGTCACAGCGCCATTGGTCTGCGCGCTGGCAGAAACCGTCGGAGCAATGAGCCTCCAAATGCTGTCGGTGGCCAGCGCGTTAGTGCCCAACGCCGAGGTGTAGCTGTCCAAACTACTCAAAAGCGTCATGAGAAGGGGGCCGGAACCAGACTGTCGGGACCCCACGGTGAAATTGGTCAAAGACAAACTGGTACCAGCTGTTGGCGTAAGTGTGAACTCGAAGTAGGCACTGCCGCTCGCGCCCGTGACGAGCGCATTGGTCCTGGCGACGTTGCCTGCGTTCATGTTGCCCGAAGCATCCGTGTAACCGGTGGAAGCGGAGGTGGTGCCCAACATGGTGGCGGTTCCCAAAGTGTTGCCTTGGAGGACGTCGCCATAAATGACACCGGATCCGTTGGTGGTCGTGACAGCGGCACTGCCGACATTGGTCACCGTGCCGAAGTTCCAATACCCCGAGAAGCTGTTAGTCGTGAAGTTGGTGCCCGTGACGAGCGCGCTATTAATAACGATATCATTGCCCAGCGTGATGCCGTTGCCGGCGACCAAGGAGGCTGTGGTCATGTTGACCGCACCGGTGCCCAGCGCGGTATTCGCCGAGGCGACAACGCTGCCGCTGTTGATCGTGGTGGCCCCGGAGTAGGACGAACTGTTGCCGGAGAGCGTGATCGTGCCCGAACCGGACTTGGCCAGCGAACCGGAACCGCTAAGGGCACCGGCATAACTTGCGCTACCGGCCTCCGCCACCGTCAAGGTGCTGCCGGAGGCGAGCGCCACGTTGCCGCCGGTGTTGCCGCCGCCGGAGATACTTCCGATGGTCTCGGAAGAACGCACGTCGAGCGAGGCGCCGCTGGCGTTGGACAACACCACAGTGGAACTATCAGCCAGAGCGTTGCCGTTGGTCAGGAGGATCGTGCCGCCGTTGATCGTGGTCGTGCCGGTGTAAGTGTTGGAGCCGGACAGAGTAAGAACGCCATTGCCCGACTTGGTCAGGCCGGCGTTGGTGCCCGAGATCGAACCGGCCACGGTGGTCGAGGTGTTGTCGCCACCCACGCTAAGGGTCTTGCTGCCGAGGGCAACAGACGAGTTGGAAGCCACAGCGAGCGAACCGATCGTGGTGCCAGCGCCGGAGAGACCGCTGATGTTGAAACCGGCGTTGGTGGTCGTCCCGGCCACATTTAGGGCCGTTCCGGAGGCAAGCGCACCGCTGCCTTGCAGGATCAGGTTGCCGCCGTTGACCGTGGTCGGCCCGGAGTAAGTCGCGGTGGCGTTCGTCATGTTGAAGTTGCGCGAAGTGCTGCCGCCCGAATCGAGAACCAAACCCGTGCCGTTGGAGATCACGCCGCTGAAGGTGGTCGAGTTCGAGAACGTGATGGTGCGGCTGCCGCCGTTGAGATCGATATTGCCGCTCAAGTAAAAGCCTTGGCCGAAGCCGCCGAAGGTCGCATTGCCGTTGAGTACGATGTTGTTGGCGATGGTACGTTCGGCATCGGTGCCCCCGCCCATGCTCGTGTCTTGGCCGAATGCGGAGCCGTCGTTGAGGGTGATCGTCGCCGAACCGAAAGGCGAGTAAGCGACCGTGCCGTAGCCGAGTCCGGCTCCGCCGGCCACGGAAATGCTATTGATCGTGTTGGAGGAGTAAACACGCACGGTGCCGGCCGAGACGGTAAGGCCGTTGAAGCTTGATCCGGAATAAATGGTGTTGGTGGCGCCCAAAGTGAGGGTGGCTGCGCCGGCCTTGGTTAGGGTGTAGCCACCGGTGATGGTCTGCAACCAAATCGCTGAAGCATCGGTCGTGATTGTCGCATTGGTCGTGAGCGTGGTGGCGGCGCCCGTCGTCGCAGCCGAGACGGTGACTGCGCCGTTCGAGTCGGTCGCACCGATGGCAAAGTTGCCCGCCATGTTCACGCTGTTGTGGATGGTGCGTCCGCTTCCGGAGGAAGACTGGATGCGCCCCCCTTGGACCGTCAGCGTTCCCGTACCGAATCCACTGCTCAGGATGTTGGTCACGGGACCGGCGTTGGTCGCCAGAACGCTGCTGGCCTGCATGCGCACGACGCCGTCTTGCAGAGTGAAGCCACCGGAGTAGGTCGAGTTGTTGCTGAAGGATTGGTAGCCGCTGCCAGTCTTGATAAGCCCGCCTGTGCCGGTGATCGTGCCGGGGAAGGTGTTGGACGCACTGTTGCCGAAAGTCAGCGTCTTGGAGCCGAGGAAAATCGTCGAGGTCGTGTTGCCCGAAATCGACTGCACGGTGGTGCCCGCGGCGGACACGCCGGAGATGTCGAACACGACGCCCTGGATCAGGTCAACTCCGCTGGAGGCGGCAATCGATCCAGCACCCGACAAGGCCAAAGCGCCCGCGCCGATGGCGTTGGTAGTGATGGTGGTCAGACCGGTGTAGGAGTGCACGGCATCGAAAGTCAAAGTGCCCGAACCGCCTTTGGAAACGCCACCCGTGCCGGAAATGACACCGGAATAGGTGCCATTGGTGGCCTGACTGAAGGCCAAGGTTGCCGCGTTGCTGATGGCGCCCTGCAGGGAAATCGTATCGCCAGTCAGCGTGCCCGCGCTGATCACGGTGCCGCCCGAGTAGGTATTGGCACCCGAAAGTGTCACCGTGCCCGAACCACTCTTGACGAGCGAACCCGCGCCGCTGACCACGCCCGAGTAGGTTCCGTTGGTCGATTGCGAAAACTCGACCACGGAACCGTTGGTGATCGCGCCTTGCAGGCTGCGCGTGTCGCCCGCCAGTTTGCCGGCGTTTATCACGGTGCCGCCCGAATAGGTGTTGGCGCCCGAGAGCGTCACGGTCCCCGCGCTATTCTTGGTGAGGACACCGTTGCCGCTCATCAGCCCGGCATAAGTGCCGTTGGTGGTCTGATCGAAGATGACACCGGCATTGTTCGTGATCGCACCCTGCAGAGAAGCTGTGCTGCCAGCCAAAGCACCGGCACTGACCAAGGTCCCGCCGTTGTAGTTGTTGGCCCCGGAAAGCGTCAAAGTTGCATCACCGCTCTTGGTGAGACGACCGGCTCCGCTGACCACACCCGCGAACGTGCCGTTGGTGGATTGGTTGAATGTCACCGTAGCACCCGCACCGTTGGTCACCGCGCCGGTGATCGAGGTGGAATCGCCGCTGAGCGTCCCGCCTGTAACCGTGGTCCCACCCGTGTAGTTGTTGGCTCCGGAGAGAATCAAAGATCCCGTGCCGCTTTTGGACAAGCCGCCCTGACCGCTGACGACACCGCTCACCGTCGTGTTGTTCGCACCGAGGAAGGTAAGAGTCTGACCCGAAACGTCGTTGGTCATATTGCCGGCGATGGTCAATGCACCCGCCGAGGCATTGACGGAAACGTTGGTGGCGAAAGAGATGTTATTGCTGATCGTGTGCGCATCGGTCGCCAGGTTGACAATGCCTTCGACGCCAATGGCAAGTGCATCGCCGGCCAAGGCGATGGAGCCGGTCGTGTTGCTGAAAGTGATGCCGACCGCGGAGGTGACGACTGCATTATTGGTGGCCACACCGGCCGGCCCGCTGAAGACAATGGCCGAATCGTTGGTCGGAGCCGTTCCGCCTTGCCAGTTGCCTGTGGAGGACCAGTCGCCGGAGCCGGCGTTCCAGACAAAGGTGGTCGCGGGCACATAGGCCGTGGTGTAGAGCAAGGCCAACGCATTGCCGTTCGTGACGATCGAGAAGGTGCCGTTGAGGGTGTTCGAGAAGGAGTTGGTGTTCACCGAGAAGGCGGAGCTGTTGAAAGTTCCGACCAATGAGGTGTAGGTGATGAAGTTGTTCGTCCAGTTTTGGTTGGCGTTCCAGTTGATCGAATTGCCCGAGGTGTTGGTCGCGGACATCGAGACGAGATTCACTGTGAAGGGCGAGAGGGATGTGTTCGAAAGAGTCAGTGAACCGCTGGAGGAAAGAAGATCCCAACCCGTGCCGGCGGAACCGCTCCAGTCATACATCTCCAATTGGAAGGACGATCCGGCATCTATGATGGTGTTGCCTGCGCTGAGCGTGCCCACGCTGTTGCCGGGCGAGACCATGCCGCTCAAGGTGAGCGCGCCGATCCGGCCAGAACCCCCGAGAGAGGCGCCGTTGGCCAAGGTTACCGCGCTGGAAGAGTTGGTTCCGTTCATGACAAAGCCACCCCCGCTGACGGTCGTTGCCCCGTCGTAGGTGCTCGTGCCGGTGAAGGTCATCGTGCCCGTGCCATTCTTGGTGATGCTGCCGCCTGTGCCCGAGGCAACGCCGGCGAAAGTTGTCGTGGTGTTGTTGGCGCCCACCGTCAGATTTTTCGCACCGAGCACCAGCGCACCATTGGCCCCGCCGGCCAAGGAAGCGACCGTCATGCCCGATCCACTGATGCCGCTGATATCGTTGGTCGCGGCGGTGGTCGCCGCGCTGATGTCCAAAGCGCTGTTTGAAGAGAGCAACCCAGCGGTTCCCATGATCAACGCGCCGCCTTTGATCGTTGTCGGTCCGGTGTAGGTGGCTGTGTTGCTCAGCGTGACTTTGCGGTCCGAGTTGGTCGAGTCGATGGTCAGGCCGCCGTTGGAGATCGCGCCGTTGACGGTCAGCGAATTGCCCAAGGTGACAATGCGAGTGACCCCGCCGAGATCGAGGTTGCTGATGATCAGCGAGGAACCGCTGCCGCCGAAGGCAAAGTCCCCGCCCGCGACGATGCTGTTGGTGATGGTGCGCGCACTGCTAACTGAAGCAAGGCTGCCTCCATTCATCGTGACCGTGCCCAGACCAGCCAAGGAGGACTGGCTAGCTCCCAAACCGAGGGTGCCGGCGCTGACCGTGACGCCGCCGAGGTTGGTCACTCCCGAACCGAAGGTAAGCGTTCCCGAACCGGCCTTGGTCAGGCCGTATCCACCGGAGTTGACGCCATTCAGCTGCAGAGCTCCGCCGGAGACGGTAACAGTGAGGTTTGTCGAAATCGTAGTGACGCCGCCGTTGAAGTTGAGAAGATTCGCGCTGTTGTAGCTGAAGCTGTTGGACCAAAACATGCTGTTGGCCGCGGTGAGGTTCGCGCCGGAGCTGTTGCCGAGAGTGCCGCCATTGATGGTCAGCGAACCGGTGCCGAGCGCGCTGGCTTTGCTCACGTTCAAGGTGCCGGCGTTGAGAATGACGCCGCCCCCAAAGGTGTTCGCGTTGGTGCCGCCGAGGGTCAGTGTGCCCGCACCAGTTTTGGTGATGGTGTTGGTCGTACCCGCGGAGTCCCTGACTTCGCTCATCAGACTGACCTGCGCGCCCACATTGGAGACGTTGATCACGCCACCGGTCATGAGCACCAGCGGCAAACGGCCGATCGTCGCGTTGGTGGTGGCGGCGTTGCCGTTGGTGATGATGAGATGCCCGCTCGTCGAGTCGTTAACAATGAGGTTCGTTTGGCTATTCTCAACCCAACCAAAAAGACGAATAGCTGCGTTACTATTGTTTGCGGAAACAGAGCTGCTGCTGTTGGAGATGCTATTTGTAGCGTTACCCGAAAACAAAAAACCCGCAATGCTGACGAGGGAGTTATTGCTGTTGCCGTTGAGACCTATGGCAAGGGTAGACGCATTCGTGAACCGCACAACGCTGTTAGAGACGGGAACCGAACCGGCTGACCAATTGCCCGGCGTTAACCAAGCTGTGCCAGTGGTGAAAGTATTGGTTGTGTAAGTCTGCGCAATCGTATCGCTCGCGGTAAAAACCAATAAGAAAAGCGTGAGCAAAAATATTGCTCGCGAGATTGCGGTCCGGCGTGGGATTTGTTTTGTTTTCATGGGCGTTGGGGCGCTTGGGGTTTTGGTTGTTGTTCGGAGGTGAAGGTTGGTCAGTGGATGGTGGTCGGCTGGCCTTGAAAGTTATGAACGCGCTTCGTGAAGCAAATAGCGCGCAGCGCACGGCGGCATGCCGTGCCAAGTGAACGATCGATGCAATCGTCAAGGGGGGTCATCTGGGGAAACTTACCGAGGTAAAAAATAGCAAACAACTGCTTAGGATCCACAAAATTCCACCATGAAACCCCAAACCCACCACGCACTCATGTGCACAATAAAATAGCGCGATATCCTTCTCTTTTTTAGCCTCCGCCTCCAATCCTGCTGCCGGCTCAGCGGACCGCACCCGCCGCGCCGGGCACGCGCGGATCGGAGGCTCCGGAGAGCGCGCTGTCTTTGCCTAGCACGATGATCTGGCAGGCGCCGAATTCTTTTTGCTCGTCGAGCGTGTAGCCGGCGCTTCGCAAGGCTTCCATCACGGCCGCGGGCATCGCTTTTTCGATTCGCACCTGGTCGGGTTTCCATTGGTGATGGAATCGCGGAAGGGCCAGCGCTTCGGCCGGCGTCATGCCGTGGTCGAGACAGTAGAGAAGCCCGAGCAGCACCTGCGAAATGATGGTCGGTCCCCCCGCCCCGCCGATGCTCATGACGGGCTCGCCTTTGGCGTCGAGAACGAGCGTGGGAGTCATGCTGGAGAGCGGACGCTTGCCGGGCGCCACCGCATTGGCTTCGCCGCCGACGAGGCGGAAATGGTTCGGCACGCCGGGTGCGACGGAAAAGTCGTCCATCTCGTTGTTGAGCAGCACTCCGGTGCCGGGCACGACGACTTTGGAACCGAACGCGGTATTGATCGTGGCCGTGGCACTGACCCAGCAACCATCCTCGTCGGCGGTGGCCAGATGCGTGGTGTGCTTTTCGAAATGATCGCTCTGCCAGTCGGGCGGGTCCGAATGCGCGTCGACCGGAGTAACGCGCGAGGGATCGACTTTTTTGGCGAGCGTGCGGCCGTATTCCTCCGAGACAAGTCCCCGCGGCACATCGACGAAGGCAGGATCGCCGAGCCAGTGCGCGCGGTCGGCGAAGGCGAGCTTCATCACCTCGATGACGGTTTGCGCGAAAGGCGCGGTGCCGGGCTCCTGCTTCGGCAGGTTGGAGAGGATGTTGAGCATCTGCGCGACATGCACGCCGCCCGAACTCGGCGGAGGGACACCGACGATCTTCCAATCGCGGTAGCGCGTGACCAGCGGTTCGCGTTCGAC
>JBEDBL010000128.1:0-7794 GCA_041177245.1 Verrucomicrobiota bacterium | reverse complement strand
ATGGCTGCCGACGAAATTCCGGTGGGTTGCGAAGTTTTTTTCAAGGCGGGATACCAGTTTTTCCTTCGTGCTTCCGGCATCGGTCACCACGGTGTCCGTGCCGACATGCGGTGCAATGGATGAGCCGACTTCTTCCATGTGATCCACGGGAACGCACAGGACCACGGTGTCGGTGCCATGGACAACTTCCTTCGCATCGGTAGACCCTTTGTCGGACAAACCGCGCCGCATCATCTCGCGCACGGCTTCCTCCCGTCGCCCCCAGACGGAAAGTTTTGCCGCGGGATTTTTTTCGCGCAGCGCCATGAGCAACGAAGTGCCCATCAGGCCCGGTCCGAAAACGGCGATGTGCGTCGGCTCACTGCTCATGTCCGGAGACTATGGCAGTGCCTTCGGGGAATCTCACGCCGGAAAACCGGCGTGCTCAGGGGACAAGGAAAATGCGGCCCGTGTAGGGATCTTTGACTTCCGTGCCCGGAGGAAATCCGCGCACATCGACGAAGCCGGCATTCGGAGCGTGAGGACTGGTCACAAAGCCGGGTTTGCCGGGAACCGGAATGCCGTAGGAAACCTCGGGTGTCGGCAAGCTTGCCGGCGCGGCGGGTGTCGGCGAGGGGGCCGGTGTCGGGACGGGATTGACCAAAGCGGAATCGGTCATGCCGCTCATCGAGTTCGTGCCGCTCAACGGCGGGAGCGTGCTCGGACTCGAGGTCGGCGCGTTCGTCGCCGATTGCTGAAGTGTCTGCGTTCCGCCAAACCCATAACGGTTGCGGGGTTGGGTTTGCTGTTGCGGTTTTTCCGTTTCGCAAGCGCTCAGGAAAACGATTGTCGCCAAAGCCACTGAGGCGGCAGCCAGACTGGGAATCTTCATGCAGAGAAACTCACCAGAGCGCCACCCGGACTGCAAGGCGAATCTGCGTCTGGGGACTTCAGGGTTTCGACGCCCCGGCTGTGCGGCAGGCTTCTTTGAGGTCGCCCTTGATCAGGCCGTCAAAGAGGGCTTTTCCGACAATGGCCCCGGCCAGCCCCTCGATCCTGCCGAGTGCAGCCAGATCCCCGGCGGAGGAAACGCCCCCGCTGGCGATGACCGGGCAGGAGGTTTGGAGAACCACGGCGGCGACTGCGGCGAGATTCGGGCCCTGCAACATTCCGTCAGTCGCGATATCGGTGTAAATGAGGGCGCCGATGCCGAATCCGGCCAACTGGCGGGCCAGCGTCGCTGCCTCGATGGCGGTTGTCTCCGCCCATCCTTTGACTGCGACCTTGCCGTCCCGCGCATCGATGCCGACAGCGATCTTATCTCCGCCGAATCGTTCCGCCGCGCGGCGCACGAAGTCCGGATCCTCGGCTGCCTTTGTCCCGATGACCACACGCGCGACGCCGGCCTCGAGTGCGCGCGCGATAGCTGCCTCGTCGCGCATGCCCCCGCCCATTTGCACCGGAATAGAAATCGACGCAGCCATTGCACGGACCTTCTCCAAGTTGCCGTGCGTGCCGCTGAAGGCCGCGTCCAGATCGACCACATGCAACCAGTCCCCGCCGCGCACCTCCCATTCCCGCGCCACGGCCACGGGATCGTCGGAGTAGACGGTTTTGTCGGATGCGCGTCCTTGTTTGAGGCGGACGACTTGTCCTCCCATGAGATCGATGGCCGGATAGAGCAGCATGGTCAGTTGTCTCCGTGCAATCCTCGCACGAAGTTTTCGAGAATGCGCAACCCGATATCCTGGCTTTTTTCGGGATGGAATTGCACGCCGTGCACGCGACCGCTCGCGGCGGACGCGGCGAATTTCACGCCGTAGTCGCACCACGAGGTGACGAGCGACCGGTCCGCGGGCGCGGGATAATAAGAATGCACGAAGAAAACGCGGGATTCTTCCGGGATGCCGGCAAAAATTCGATCGGCCGCACCCCATTCGAGATTGTTCCATCCCATGTGCGGAACTTTGCGCCCCGGAGCTTCGGTGAACTTGACCACGCGTCCCGGCCAATGACCCAGACCGCGGGCTTCCGGCGATTCCTCGCTCGAATCGAAAAGAATCTGGTAGCCGAGACAAATCCCGAGATACGGGCGGTTCGCGGCGAGCCATTCGCGCAGGTAAGGCGCAAGACTGCTTTCCTCAAGGCTGCGTGCGCAGTCGCCGAAAGATCCGACCCCCGGCAGGACGATTGCCTCGCATCCTTCGATGGCCGCGGCATCCGCGCACCTCACCGGTTCGGCTCCCGCTTTCTGCAGCGCTTTCTCCACGCTGCGCAGGTTGCCGCTGCCGTAGTCGATGACAGCCACGCGCGGGGCCATCAGAGCGAACCTTTGGTGCTGGGCACGCCTTGCACGCGGGGATCGAGGCGTGTCGCCTGATCGAGCGCGCGAGCCAATCCTTTGAAGACGGCCTCGGCCATGTGGTGCGAATCGCGTCCGTCGAGCAGCGCAACGTGAAGGTTGAGTCCGGCCTGCACGCTGAAGGCGCGCAGGAATTCCTCGAGCAACTGGAACGGAAAATTCTCGATCGGCCCGGCTTCCTCGGGCGCGTCGTAAGCAAGATACGGACGCCCGCTGCAATCGAGAGCGATGCGGGCGAGGGCATCATCCATGGGCAACAGGCACCAACCGTAACGAGCCATGCCTTTTTTGTCCCCGATGGCCTCGCGCAAAGCCTGACCGAGAGCCAAGCCGACGTCTTCAACCGTGTGGTGCGCGTCCACTTCGAGGTCGCCCTTGGCCTCGAGATCGAGATCAAACAAACCGTGCTTGGCGAAAAGAACGAGCATGTGGTCGAAGAAGCCGATGCCGGTGCGGATGCTCGACTGGCCGGTGCCGTCCACGTTGAACCGCAGGCGGATGTCCGTTTCCTTCGTTTTACGTTCGATGCTGGCTTCGCGGCTCATGGGAAAGGGGGTCAAATTAACCTCCGGGCGTTCGATGCGGAAGGATTTAGCGCGGTTCAATTGGCGCCGATTGTCTCGACGATGTGCCGTCCGATGGCCAACGAAGCGGTGGCGGCGGGGCTGGGCGCGTTGAGGACGTGGAGGGCGCGCTCACCGCGGACCAGACTGAAGTCCTGCACCAGTTCCCCGCCGGGCGAAATCGCCTGTGCCCGCACTCCGGCGCCGCCGGGCGCAAGATCCTCCCTGCGAAGATCGGGCACAAGCCGCTGAAGGGAGCGGCAAAAAAGATTTTTGCTCAGCGAGCGGATGCCTTCCTCCCAGGCCATGCCCGGGTGTGTGGCCATGAATTTCCAGAAACCGGGAAAGGTCAGCGCATCGGCCATGTCACGCAGGTTCCATTGTGTTTTCCGGTAGGCCTCGCGCGCCAGGGCGAGCACGGCGTTGGGGCCGGCTTCGATGCCGCCGCCGATCAATCTCGTGAAGTGCACGCCGAGGAAAGGAAACTTCGGGTCGGGCACAGGATAAATGAGGTTCCTCACAAGATGCGCGCTTTGCTTCTGGAGTTGGTAGTATTCGCCGCGGAAGGGAACGATGCGGTCGGCGGGTTTTTCTCCGGCCATGCGGCACACGCGGTCGCACTGCAAGCCCGCGCAGTTGACGAGAAAATCACCGTCAAATTCGCCGGCTTTTGTTTCCGCAACCCAACCCGAGCTCGTGCCGCGCAGCGATTTGACCTCGGCGCCGGTCACGATCTTTCCGCCAGCTGCCGTGATGTCTTCGCGCAACGCCTCGCACACCGCCGCGTAATCGACGATTCCCTCTTCCGGAACATGCAGCGCGGCAACACCCGCGGCATGCGGTTCGATCTCATGCAGAGATGCGCGATCCAGCCAGCGCAGTCCTGCCAACCCGTTGGCCCGTCCACGTTCCTCGAGTGCGCGCAGCCGCGGCACTTCGTTTTCGTCGACCGCGACGACCACCTTGCCGCAAATCTCGTGCGGGATGTTTTTCTCCCGGCAATAAGTGGTCATTTCGCGGATCCCCTCGACGGCCATGCGGGCCTTGAGCGAGCCCGGCTTGTAGTAGAGCCCCGCGTGAAGGACGCCGCTGTTGTGCGTGCTCTGGTGCGCGCCCACGCGCTGTTCTTTCTCCAAAAGCGTCAACGTCCGCGCGCGGCCCGAGCGCAGCAGCTGCCAAGCCGTGCCGAGGCCGACAAGTCCGCCGCCGATGATGATGGGTTCCGCCGCCTTGCTCATGCCGCCAAAAGCAAGGGCGGTCCCGCATTGCTGCCGGACCGCCCTGCGTCAAATTACCGTTTGCGCCTTATTTCTTTTTCTTGAGCAAGGGAAGTCCCGTGCGCTCGTTTTCCGAAACCTCGTATCCGGCCGGAAGGGCGTCGATCGCGCCTTGTCCGGGTGCACCGGCGAAGTAATAGAGGGTCACTTCCTGTCCGCCGCGCAATTTCTGCAGACGGGCGTGGAGGAAGTAGGTTTTACCGCTTTTTTTGCTGACTGTGCTGAATGCCATGGTTTTTTTTCCTTTCTGTTTTGGGTGGAATTCAAAGAGACCTGTCAGATAAGACCGGCCTTTTTGAGAGTCGCATAAGCTCCGTTCTTGTTGATTGTCTTCAGGGCGCGCGCAGTGAGTTTCACTTTGACGAACCGCTTCAGTTCGGGAACCCAGACGCGTTTTTCCTGAATGTTGGGTGTAAAGAAACGCGGTGTGTTGGCCGTGACGTGGCGACCGACGCCGCCTTTCTTCTTGGCCATACCCCGGCGATGGATGGTCGATCCGCGCTTCGGTTTGGCCCCTGTGATGCTGCAAACTCTGGACATAAAAATCTCTCTCTTCTGTTGACTAGCCTTGATGTTGGTGGACGAGCCCTCTGCCTTCAAGCATTTCCAGATCGGCGTCCACCATGATCTGGACCAGTTCCTTGAAGCGGACCTTGGGTTCCCAGCCTAGTTGGCGCTTGGCTTTGGCCGGGTCCCCGATGAGGAGATCCACCTCGGCGGGGCGCTCGTAGCGGGCGTCGTATTTAACATACTTGTCCGACTCAAGTCCCACGTGCCCAAAGGCTTCCTCCACAAATTCTTTCACCGTATGCGTCTCGTTGGTGGCCAGAACGTAGTCGCCCGGTTGGTCGGCCTGAAGCATGCGCCACATGCCCTCGACATACTCAGGCGCATAGCCCCAGTCGCGCTTGGCGTCCATGTTGCCCAGATATAAATCTTTTTGCAGGCCGAGCTTGATGGCAGCCACGGCGCGCGAAATTTTGCGCGTCACGAAGGTCTCGCCGCGGCGCGGGCTCTCATGGTTGAAAAGGATGCCGTTGCTGGCAAACAGCCCGTAGCCCTCTCGGTAGTTCACTGTGGCCCAGTAACCGAACATCTTGGCGCAACCATAAGGACTGCGCGGCCAGAACGGCGTCGTCTCGGTCTGTGGAACCTCCTGCACTTTGCCATACATTTCACTGCTGGAGGCCTGATAAAAGCGGGGCTTTACCCCAGATTCGCGGATCGCTTCGAGAATACGGATGGTGCCCACGCCGGTCACATCGGCCGTGTATTCGGGAATGTCGAAGCTGACGCGCACATGGCTCTGCGCACCGAGGTTGTAAACTTCGTCGGGTTGCAGTTCGTAGAGCAACTTGGTCATGCTGACCGAATCCGACAGGTCGCCGTAGTGCAGGAACAATTTCACGCCATTGACGTGCGGATCTTGGTAAAGATGGTCGATGCGGGCGGTGTTGAAGGTGCTGGCGCGGCGGATGATCCCGTGGACCTCATAGCCTTTGGCCACCAGCAGATCGGCCAGATACGATCCGTCTTGACCGGTGATTCCTGTGACGAGCGCTTTCTTCATACCTTTAGCGGGTAGGAGAGCCTAAGTGCATCCTCCTGAAGGGCAAGCAATCTTTCAATCCCTGCCCGACCTGATTGCAACATCTCAAATAACGCCTCTTCGCCGAATGTCGCTTCCTCGCCCGACCCCTGCACCTCCACGAACTCGCCGCTTTGGGTCATCACCAGATTCATATCTACCGTGGCATCCTTGTCCTCGGAATAATCAAGGTCGGTCAGGACTTCCCCGTCGACCACGCCAACGCTGACTGCTGCCATGCGCTCGCGCAGGGCGGACTCCTTGATTTTGCCCTCGGCGATCAGTTTGCGGCAGGCCAACTCGACAGCCACGCACGCGCCGGTGATGGCCGCGGTGCGCGTCCCGCCGTCCGCCTGCAACACATCGCAGTCGACCCAAAGCGTGCGCGCGCCGAGTTTTTCCAGATCAACCACCGCACGAAGCGCGCGGCCGATCAAGCGCTGGATTTCCGTGGTGCGCCCGTCGAGTTTTCCGCGCGAGATATCGCGCGCTTTGCGATCGAGCGTGGAGTAGGGGAGCATCGAATACTCCGCGGTGAGCCATCCGCCACTCACTTTCTGCACCTGCATCCAGCGCGGCACGGCCTCGTCGATTGTCGCCGCGCAGACCACGCGTGTGTTGCCGAATGAAACCAGCACCGACCCCGCTGCATGTGGCGCGATGCCGGGTTCGAATGTCACCGGGCGTAAATCGCCCACCCCGCGTCCGTAAGATCGTTCCATCCGCGCATCTCAAAGCGCGCCCGCGCCGATGGCAAGCGACTTCGCGCTAAGGTTCGATGGCGCGCCCCGCGTCCTTCGGTTTGCGGAAGAGCGCAATCATCACGCCTTGGATCACCAACTCGTGCGCGGGAATGAGGTCGGGATACTTCGGGTTTTCCGCGCGCAGGAACGGCCGTCGGTTGCGCACGAGATAACGTTTCAGCGTCGTTTCGCCGTCGATCAGGGCGGCCACGATGTTGCCGTGGTTGGGTTCGCGCAATTCCAGCACGACAAGATCGCCGTCGAGAATGTGCGCGCCGGTCATCGAATCGCCGCGCACCCGCACGGCGAAGGTGCGCGCCGTGCGCCGGATATCGAGCGAATCGAGGTCGGCATAGACGCAACCGTCCGGTCTCTGCTCCCGCGTATCGGGAAATCCCGCCGGGATCTCCCCGTAAACCGGAATGCCCGCCACCTCGCGCCGGTTGTCACCTGTCAACTTGAGCGAGCGTGCGGCGCCGCGACCGCGCTGGAGCAGTTTCTTTTTTTCCAACGCGCGCAGGTGCGATGCCGAAGCGTTCGGGCTGGCAAAACCGAAATGGCTCTGGATCTCCCGCACGGTCGGAGGCACCCCGTGCCGCGTGCGATGGCGCCCGATATAATCGAGGATTTGCTTTTGCCGCGCGGTCGGATTGCTGGACATGCGTCCAGTATTTGCGGAGCCGCCTCTACGGTCAAGTTTGCGGAACGGCGGCGAGCAGTTCCTTCCGCCGGCGCTTGGCTTCTTTGCGCTCTTTTTTCAGCCGCTCGTAGAGTTGCTCCCGCTGTTCCACGGTCAATTTTCCGACCACCTCCGGATCGCCGACTTTTTCGAAATCCAGCGATGTTACCTCGACCGGTCTCAAGGCCACCACGCGGTTGCCGCAGATGATGCCGATATTTTGTCCGTCCAGCGCGTCTTTCAAAAGCGCCCTGAGATGTTTCTTCGCCTCGGTGATGGTGATGGTTTTCATGGGAGTTCGGCGCGGTGATATTAAGCGCTTTGTCGTCGCTGCAAAGGCAAAGCGCTTGCCGATGGAGTCCGGCGCGGCTTTGCTTGAGTCGTCATGTCGTCCCGCGCCCTCGCCATCCGGCCGAAAGTGAAACATCCGCTGCACGTCACGTGGGAATTCGAAGTCTGGCCTGTCGAGTCCGCCGCCGGTGTGCCCGACGCCCTGCGCGCGCGCGTCCTTGCCGGATTGCCGCGTCTTGAGCGGGCGGATGAAGTTGCCTGGGGCAATGTCGCTTTGCGTTCGGACAAAGCCCTGCAGGAAATTTTCCACAC
>JBEDBL010000127.1:0-7797 GCA_041177245.1 Verrucomicrobiota bacterium | reverse complement strand
GTCGGCTTTTCGAGGAAGGACAAGAAACCATCGGGACCAAGCAGGACAGGGCCGCGCAGCCCGGGCACTACCGCCACCTGCGAAAGACTCGCCCAGACCGTGCAAATGAGCAGCAGGGACAAGGGCAGCGCGGCCCTGCTGAGAAAACTCCATTTTCGCGTCTTGTCCGGAACTCCCACTGAGGCGTTATGCGCGGGGCGCCTCCGGCTGTCGATCAAGACTTCATTACCGCCGAGCGTCCCCGCGTGATTGTTTTGCCAAGAACCCATCCATCCCTTAACCAACTGACCCGCCGAAGAGCGGCAACATCAGCATGGACAAAAAAATCGCCATTGTTTTTCCGGGCCAAGGGGCGCAGGCCGTCGGGATGGGCAAGGAACTTGCCTCCACTTACGCGGTGGCCGCCGATCTTTTCCGCCAAGCCGACGAAATCCTCGGATGGCCCCTGAGCACAATCTGCTGGGAAGGCCCTGAGGAGGAACTGACCAAAACATCCGCCTGCCAGCCCGCGCTTTACGTGCACGGGTTGGCGGCACTGGCCGTGGCACGCGAAAAATCGGGCGACTTTCCGGTGGCAGGCGCCGCGGGTCTCTCGCTCGGTGAATTCACGGCCCACGCTGCGGCGGGGACGTTCGATTTTGCCACGGGGCTGCGCCTCGTCGCGCAACGTGGACAGTTCATGCAGGAGGCGTGCGAGGCGACGCGCGGAGGCATGGCAGCGATGATCGGTGTCGACGAAAACGTGGTGCGTGATCTCGCCGCGGCTACCGATATCGATGTGGCCAACATCAACTCCCCCGGGCAAATCGTCGTCTCGGGCGAAGCTGCCAAGGTCGCGGCCGCCGTAGGCTTGGCCAAGGATTACGGCATCCGCAAAGCCGTTGAACTCAAAGTCGCGGGCGCTTTCCACTCGCGCCTCATGCAACCCGCTTACGAACGACTAGGCGAGGTGCTTGCGGCGACGGAGATCAGAAAACCCACCTTTCCAGTCGTTTGCAACGTCGACGGGCGCGCAGTCCGCGATCCGGACGACATCCGCCGCACCCTCGCCGACCAAGTCACGGGCAGTGTGCGCTGGGCGGATTGCATCACATGCCTGCTAGATGACATCGGCTGCGACACCTTTTTCGAACTCGGATCCGGAACGACGCTGGCCGGCATGATCGCGCGCATCCGCAAGGGCACGGCGGTGCAATCTCTCGGAACAGCGGAAGACGCCGGAAAGCTCGCGCTCTGATTGCCCGCGGCGCGCAACGGACACATACTCCCTCCCATGTTTCTGGCCGACGAAATCAGGCGCCTGAAAAAAGAGCGCAACGCCGTCATTCTCGCCCACAACTACCAGACGGCCGACATCCAGGAAGTGGCCGACCATGTGGGCGACTCGCTGGGGTTGAGCTACCGCGCGGCCGAGGCGCAGGCCGACGTCATCGCATTTTGCGGCGTCCATTTCATGGGCGAGACAGCCAAAATCGTGAACCCCGGAAAAACCGTGGTCATTCCCGATCTCAACGCGGGTTGCTCGCTCAGTGATTCTTGCCCTGCGGAAAAACTTGAGGCTTACCTGCGCGAAAATGCGGACAAAAATTATTACGTCATCGCCTACATCAATTGCTCCGCGGGGGTTAAGGCGCTCTCCGATGTCATTTGCACCAGCGGCAACGCGGTGAAAATCGTCCAGAGCGCGCCGGAAGGTCGCAACATCCTCTTCGTTCCCGACGAGAACCTCGGCTCATGGGTTATGGAGCAGACCGGGCGTCCCATGACGCTTTGGAAGGGCAACTGCTACGTGCACGTCGAGTTCACGCGTCAAAGCATCGAACGCATCCGGGCGGAACACCCCGATGCTCCGGTTGTCGCCCACCCAGAATGCACACACGCCGTCCGGTTGCTCGCCGATGAAGTGTGCTCGACGGAAAAAATGGTCAGCTACTGCAAAAACTCACCGGCCAAGACGTTTGTCATCGTCACCGAATCGGGCATGTTGCACCGCCTGCGCCGCGAAATTCCCGGAAAAACCTTCATCCCCGGACCAACCGACCACTGCGCGTGTGCCGATTGCCGCTACATGAAGATGAACACGCTGGAAAAGTTGCGCGACTGCCTGCGCGATCTGGCACCGCAAATCCTCATCCCCGAGGAAATCCGCGCCCGCGCCGAGGTTCCCATCAGACGAATGCTTGAACTGAGCAAAAGTTGAGGCCTCTGTCGGTTTGATATTCTCATATTCGGGTTCTTGCAGTGGAATAATTTTTGTTTTGGATTAGTTTGAGCGGTCATGCTCGGCAGGCGCAGATTCTGTTTCGTGGTGCTTTGCGCCTTGGCGTGCTGCCTGGCCGGCATGGCCAACGCCCAGATCGCGGAAACAAACGGCGTGGTCCGCTTGGAGGCGGAATCTTCAACCAACAGAATTTCGCGGACAATCGGAGGTGTCGGTTACTCGTGGAACAATGACACGGCAACGCCGGGCTTTTCCGGCACAGGCTACATTGAGGCTTTCCCGGCGAATACCAACTCCACAGCGACGGTTACAAACGCTTGGGAAACAACCAGCCCGCAGGCCGACTACCGGATCACATTCAACAACCCAGGCACCTACTACGTCTGGGTTCGCGGTTACGCGGGCGACGCGAGTTCGGCGGGAGTTTACGTCGGCGTCAACAGCAACAGTCCCACAAGTGCTCGCGTCGATCTGCAACAGTTCAACGCGTGGTCATGGGCGAATACGGCGGCCGGATCATCCACGCCGGTCAGCATCAACATCCCCTCCTCCGGAACCTACACCCTGAACCTCTGGATGCGCGATGCGTGGTTGGATGTCGACCGCATTGTGCTGACGCGCAACCCGAATTTTTCGCCGGCACCGGATGCGAACTTCTGGCGCAACCAGAACATCTACCAGATCATCACCGACCGCTTTTACAACGGCGAAACGACCAACGACTCGGCGGTGCCGAACTTCGGAGCCGCCAACGGCGGCCAAGCCCACGGTGGCGACTTCAAGGGCATCGAGAAGAAACTCGACTACATCAAGGCCCTCGGCGCGACCGCGATTTGGATTTCCCCGGTGGTGAAGAACGCCAACGGCGATTACCACGGCTACGCGGCAACCGATTTCTACGCGGTCAACCCGCGCATGGGTACGCTGGCGGAACTGCAGAGCCTGATCCGCGAGGCGCACAAGCGCGGCATCCTCGTGATCAACGACGTCGTGGTGAACCACGGAAGCACATGGGTGGACAGCGGCGATGCCGGATGGGGTGGCACATTCCGCTTTCCGCCGTCGGGCTACACCCTCCGCTACAACTCCGGAGGCCAGCAATACGCGGCGCCGTTCGCCAACACGAACCTCACCGCCACGTTCGGCAACACCGACCTCGCCAATATTTTCCACAACAACTGCGGTTCCATCCCGAACTACGGCGATGCCACCCAGGTCGAACTGGGCGAACTTGTTTCGCTCGACGACTTCAAGACCGAGAGCACCTACATCCGCGACCGAATGAAGGAAATCTGGACCTACTGGATCAATGCGGCCGGATTCGACGCCTACCGACTCGACACGGTGAAGCACGTCGAGATGGGCTTCTGGGACGCCTGGTCGCCGGCCATCCGTGCGTCGGCGCAGGCGGCGGACAACCCGAACTTCATCCAATTCGGCGAAATTTTCGACGGATCGGACAGCAAATGCGGTTCCTACACGGGCACAAAATCCGGCGGGAATTACAAGATGGAGAGCGTGATCGACTATCCGCTCTATTACCAGATGGGCAGCGTGTTCGGCAGCGCCTCGAGCAGCACCGGCCAGATCGAGGCGCGCTACAACAACCTGACCACGAATAACTACGACGCCACGGCGCTGAACTCGCTAATTCTCAATCTCGACAACCACGACAACCCCCGCTTCCTCGCCACCACGGGAAGCAGCACCGCGCGACTCGAGGTGGCGCTCGTGTTCATGTACACCTCGCGCGGTATCCCGAGCCTTTATTACGGCACGGAACAGGATTTCAACGGCGGCGCGGATCCGAATAACCGCGAAGACATGTTCGACGGCGCGTTCGAGCAGGGTCCTTCGCTCGGCGACAACTTCAACATGACCGGAGCGCGTTTCAAACTGGTGGCCAAGCTCAACAATCTGCGGCGCCTCTATCCCGCGCTGCGCACCGGTTCGCATGACAACCTTTGGGCCAACTTTAGCGGGCCCGGTCTGCTTGCCTATGCGCGCCGCCTCAACGGAGAAGAAGCCTACGTGGTCATCAACACGGCAACGAATTCACAGACGATCGGGACGCGACCCACCATCCATCCGGCCGGCACGATGCTGGTCGATGTGATGAACTCCTCGAACACGCTCACCGTGAGCACAAACACCGACGGCATCCCCTCGTTCACCATGCCGGCGGCCTCCTACCGTGTCTATGTGGCGCAAACGCAACTCCGGGCACTTGCTCCGGTGGTCGGTAGCATCTCGCCCGCATACGACGCCACAGGAGTCAATACGGCCTCGACCATCACGGTGACATTCAGCCAAGGGATGAATACAAATTCCGCACAGACGGCTTTTTCCACCGACCCCGCTTCGACCGGAGGCTTCGTCTGGGCGTCGAACAACACCGTGATGACTTACACTCCGTCGTCGAATCTCGCCGGCACCAATCTTTACACCGTGCGTATCGGCACCAACGCAACGGATTCCAACGGGCTCGCCATGTATGCGCCCTTCGAATCCAGATTCACCACGGCGGCACCTTCGACGAATGCCGCTGCGCCGTCCATCAACTCGGTGTCGTCGTCGGGTGTCACCGACACGGGGGCGAGTCTCGCCGCAGCGGTGACCGCGAACGGGGCCGCGACCACCGTGTTCTACCAATACGGGACGGCTACCAACTATGGCACGACAACCGCCAGTCAGGCGATCGGCAGCGGCAACTCGCCGGTCAACGTGGCCACGAACCTGAGCGCTTTGACTCCGGGAACACTCTACAATTACCGCGTCTACGCGACCAACTCGGCCGGCACCACCTACGGGACGAACAAAACTTTCACCACTGCGTCACCCTTGCCGCAGGTCACAACCACGGCGGCGTCATTCGTCGGCACGGGCTCGGCTAACATCAACGGCGAAGTCAACCCGAATGGTCTGAATACTTCAGTCTACTTCGAGTGGAGCGACCGCTCCGATGTGATCACCAATGCCACGGCCCTGCAAAGCGCCGGGGCCGGCACAACTCTGACCAACCAATGGGCGGCGCTGTCCGGCCTCTCGCCCGACACCACTTACTTTTTCCGCATGGTGGGCGTGAATGCGACCAACAGCACCACCAACAAAGTTTACGGCGCGACAATCAGTTTCAAGACTCTCCCGGTGAAGCCCATTGTGAACACGCTCCCTGCCGCCAACATCTCGGTCACGAACGCCGTGCTGGCCGGCACCGTGAACCCGAACGGCTCCGGAACCGTTTTCTTCTTCGAATATGGGACTAACGAGTCCTACGGAACAGCGACCGCGGCGCAGGCGGTCGGCAGTGGCACAAACACTCTCACCAACACGGTCACGCTCGCCGACCTCATCGCAGGCCAAGTCTACTACTACCGTGCCGCAGCCTCGAACGCGTTCGGCATTTCCTACGGCTCCGCGCAAAGCTTTTCCGCGGGATTGCCTCCGCCCGCTGCGACGACGCTGGCGCCCGCCGGCCTCAACACGACCGCAGCGACGCTGCGAGGATCGGTCAACCCGAACGATTCGCAGGCCTCCGCGTGGTTCGAATGGGGGACGAGCACAAATTACGGATCGACCTCGCGCACCATCGCCGCCGACAACGCCGAGGGTTACACGGCCTTCAATCTTTCCGGCGGTTCCGTCGGGGGCGGAACAGGATTCGGCAATTTCACGCGCTTCTCCATCGGCACCGGGGCGGGAACCTTCCTCGCCAACAACTCGTCCAACCAGACGATTGACGGCAGCAAAAGTTGGGGCGCATACGCCGGGACGGATACGGGAGTTTCTTTCCGCCGGGCGATCAGCACCACTCGCCAATACGGAACCGTGACGGTGTCCGCACGCTTCAACGTCGACAACACGAAGGGTTTCACCGGATTCAATATCAAGTCCACACAAGGATCCGGTTCAGGCGGGTTCGGTTCCGGCGAACTGGTTTCCTTCGGCATCGCGCCCGCGGCCGGCAGCAACGGCATTCTGGTCACCGATGCGGCTGGGCAGCGCGTGCTGGATCTCGGAGCGCCGATTATCAACACCATCATCGACTTCGAGGTCGACTTCGATGCGTTGAACCGGCGCTATGTGGTCGGGGCGAAGTTTCGCACCAACCCGGTCTTCACCAAGACCATCAGCGGTGAAATGAGCGGGACAGGCACGAATGTGACCCACCTCGGCTTCGCCAACTGGAACAGCGCGGGAGCATTTCAGGATCTCATGTTCGACAGCCTGCAGGTGCTCGGTTCGTCTCCGGTGGGTGGCGGCACCAATGCAGTCTCGGTCTCCAACGCATTAAGCGGACTTTCGGCCAACACGCTCTATCACTACCGCGTCGCCGCGATGAATCTCGACGGGGGCATCAACTACGGGGCAAACACCACCTTCTACACCGGGATCGATCTTGCCGTTGCGGCGACGAACACAAACTCCGTGCTGGTGCAGGGCGGCACCGGACAATTCACGGTCACAGTCTCCAATCTCGGCGGGTCCAACAGCACCTCCGCAGCGGTCACGGTGAGCAACCAGTTCCCCGCCGGTATGACCATGACGTCAATGAGCGGCAGCGGCTGGAGCTTCAATTCGAACAATCTGACGGCAACGCGCAGCGGAACCCTGAACACCGGCACAAACTATCCCCCGATCACCATCGCCTTCGCTGTCGCATCCAACGCCCAATCCCTGCTCACGAACACGGTGACCGTTTCCGGCGGTGGCGACGGCAACGTGCTGAACAACACCAACACCATGCTTTCGTCCGTCTTGCGCGGTCCTGATCTTACCGTCGCAAAGTCAACCAACGGCACTTACCAGCAAGGCGGCACAGGAACATTCAACGTCACGGTTTCCAACATCGGCGGATCTCCAAGCAGCAGCACGGTCACGGTGACCGAATTGCCATCCGCAGGTATGACCGTCTCATCGATGAGCGGCGACGGCTGGACCTTCAACTCGAACAACCTCACCTGCACCCGCGCAGACGTCTTGTCCGCAGGCACGAACTATCCGCCCATCACCGTCGGCGTGAGCATCGCGACGAATGCCCCCGCCGCGGCGACCAACTCTGTCACGCTTTCCGGCGGCGGCGATATCAACAGCACCAACAACACCGCGCAATCGGTTGCGAGTATCAACATCGCCCTCGCGCCGGACAGCGGTGCCGCCTCCGACAGCAATGTGGCGACCGGGGACGGATTGCCGAATCTTCTGAAATACGCGCTCGGGTTGAACCCGACGAACGCCGCAACGGCGGCGGAAAAACCCTCGCTGCAAAACTTCCCGCCGCTGGCCATCAAGTTCCGCCGCGCCAAGGAAGCGTCCGATGTGACCATCAAGGTGGAAGCGGCGGACAGCACGACAACTACCTGGACCAATATCTGGACCAGCGCGACGAATGTCTACGGCGGCGGCACAAATCCTTCCGAGGTAGTCATCGTGCAGGATCCGGTTCCCGAGACGAACTCGCTTCAGCGCTATTTGCGCCTGAAGGTGACGCGCCCGTAAAAAAGAAGGGCGTCCGTCGGGACGCCCTTCGTGAATTTGTTGACCGGCTTGGCTTAGTAGCCGCCGCGGTCTCCGCG
>JBEDBL010000126.1:0-7844 GCA_041177245.1 Verrucomicrobiota bacterium | reverse complement strand
GCTTGGAACTTACGGCATCACCGAGCAAACCCTCATTTGTCCGAGCGATGTGGCGAAAAACAAAAGCTACGTCAAACACGGCACCAGCTACCTCTTCTCGCCGGTGGTGCAGGACGAAACACCCGCAAGCGTGAAAATCTACACCTCCCGCGGAACCTTCCAGATTTCCAAAATCGGCCGCCTCACCGTCGCCTCCGACATCGAAGCCGTCCACGCCAACGGCCGCAACCTCGGGTTGAACGTGCTCAAAGCCGACGGGCGCGTGGAGCAAAGGTGAGGGCGCGGAACGCTCAGGCACTCTCCCCGCGTGTGAGATAAATCGTGCGATTCGTCCAGCACGCTCCCGCGTTCCCGCGCAAGATCCCGGCCAGAGCGCGCGCCAATCCGGGATGGTCATTTTGCGCGAATGATTTGCTCGAGACGAAAATCACACCGCCGTGGTCCTCGCCGCTTACGGCTTTTTCCCGCAGCAAAACCGGAATTGTGTTCACATCGAAAGTCACCAGGGTGAGTCCGCCGCGATGTGCTTCGGCGAGCACGATTTCATCGGAGCAATTCACGAGAGCACCGGCCGCGTGGTCGTGAATACTCTCCACCACTGCACCCGGCACGAATTTCCGGACAAGCCCGGAGACACCCGGCCAAATGTGCTCGTCGAGCAGGAGTTTCAATACGCCCCGGCTTCGACGTGTTCGAGCGAAGGCAAGCCACGCACGAGCGAAGACACACCGGCCGATTGCAGATCATCCCATTCCTGCGCGCATTCGTCGCGGAACTCCTTGATGTAAGCCAGCACGCCCGCCGCTTTCCACGAAGGCCAGCGGAACGACTCGGCAACCCGCGCCGCAGTCAGCGAAGGCTCGCGCAACAACTGCCCGTGAACGAAAGCAACCTGCACCCGCGTCCCCTGCACGTAGGCCACCCGGCCGAGCGGCGTGTCGCGGAATTCGACCGCGGAAAAATCCTCACGCCGCCAGGCCTCCTCCAACACGCGCGTCGCCGCCATACCAGCACTGCCGCGGCGCTTGGCAAACCGCTCGAGCCACCGCCGAGTCTCTATCGGAATCCTGATGCTTAAGGTCGTGCTCGCGGCCATTTGTGTTAAATGTATGAAAAGTATTAAGCAAATCAAGGCAAATGACTTGTGCAAAGTTTGCCCCGAACAATAGGCGACCTCCTGCAGTCCGTTTGGCTTGAGCGGCGTAAACAAGAAGCCGGCAGTCGGATTCGAACCGACGACCGCCTGATTACAAATCAGGTGCTCTACCAGCTGAGCTATGCCGGCGAATAAAAGGGCAGACTAACTCAAATCCCCATGCCGGGCAATCCCCCGAGTCCACCGGTTACTTTGCCCATGGTGTCGGACTGGAGTTTGCGCGAGGCCTCCTGGGCTTCGCGGATGCCGGAAAGCACGAGGTCCTCGAGCATCTCGACATCCTGTGGATCGACCACATCGGGGGAAATTTTGATCGCGGTGATGTCGCCGGCACCATTTACCGTGACATTCACTTTCCCGCCTCCGGCGGAAACGTCGATCGACTCCTGCGCGAGATCGTTTTGCGCTTTGGCCAGGCGCTCCTGCATTTTCTGCGCCTCTTTCATCATTTTTTGGATGTTCATGATTTTTCAACCTCCTCGGGCTCGAGCGTCGCGCCGAACAGTTCGATGGCGGCCTCGATGCCTGGATCGTTTTCAAAATCGTCGGTGATCGGCACGGGGGAAGGCGCTTTTTCCACCACCGCATCGCCCGTGGCCGCGGGGCGGAAGGCGACTTTGCGTCCGGTGATTTTTTTCCAAAGGTCTTCAATCAGCGCTCCCTGCTCTTCGACCACGGGCGTCTGCAGAACCTTTGCTTTGTTCGCGGGGAAGACGACACAAAGTTTGCCATCCTCCTCCGATATATCCTGTGCGCTATCGAGCCATTCGCTGCGCAGCGGGTGCTTTTCGGCGATCTCGGCCGCGATTTTGTTCCAAGTTTGCCGCGGGGACTGGTCTCCGTTGACGGCTGTCTCGCGCACGGACGGCGCGGGTTTGGCGGCCACGACAGGTCGCGGCGCGGCGGCGCGGGCGACCGGGCGCGGTGCGACGGTTCCACCGCCCAAGGCGGAAAGCGTGTCGAGCACCTCGTCGAGGTCGGCGGTGTGCAACAACTGGATCGATTTGATCACCGCGATTTCCAGCGGCAGTTTTTTGTCCGGCGAAAAACGCAGCCCGGCTTCGGCAGCGGAAAGAATTTCAAGCAACTCGGTAAGCTTGCGCGCCGAATAGCGTCCGCGCAGCGGCGCAAGCAATTCGCCCCGCCGCCCGGGAATTTCCCGGCCGGTGGCCTCACCGACGAGCAAATCGCGTCCCAGCGCGACCAGGTCGGAAAGCAGCCGCCCGAGGTCTTTTCCGTTCTCGGACTGCGTCGCCACCAGATCAAGCGCGGAGGCGGCATCGCCGGAAAGGATATGTCCGGCCAGCGCAGCCACATCGGCCGCAGAGGCGAAACCAAAGATGGAAAGCACCTCTTCCTCACCGACCTTGTCGCCGCAGAACGACACGACCTGGTCGAGCATCGACTCGGCATCGCGCATACCACCCTCGGCGGCGCGCGCGATCACCTCGGCTGCGCCGGGATCGAGGGAAATTTTTTCCTTTTTGGCGATGGCCAGAAGATGGGCCGCGGCGACCTCGTCGCGGATCGGTTGCAGATCAAAACGCTGGCAACGGCTGATGATCGTGGCAGGAAGTTTGTGCGCCTCGGTGGTGGCGAAGAGGAACTTCACGTGCTCCGGCGGCTCCTCGAGCGTTTTGAGCAACGCGTTGAACGCGGCGGTGCTCAGCATATGAACTTCGTCGATGAGATAGATGCGGAATTTGCCCTGCGAGGGAAGGAAGCGAACGTTCTCGCGCAACTCCCGCACCTGCTCGACGCCGTTGTTGCTCGCTCCATCGATTTCGAGGACATCGAGGCTGTTGCCGCCGGCGATCTCGCGGCACGGAGAACATTCGCCGCAGGGTTTTTCCGTCGGGCCTTTCACGCAGTTGAGCGCCTTGGCGAAAATACGCGCGGTGGACGTCTTCCCCACCCCGCGAGGGCCGACAAAAAGATAGGCGTGGGCCAGGCGGCCGGACTTGATCGCGTTGCGCAGCGTGCGCACCACGGCATCCTGCCCGAGAACTTCCTCGAAAATCTGCGGACGGTATTTGCGGGCGAAAACCTGGTAGCTCACGGCGGACAAGCTAACGCATCAACTTTAGGAATGCGGAGTAATTTAATGCCGGAAGTGACGTTTTCCGGTGAAGACCATGGCCATGCCGCGTTGTTCGGCCGCGGCGATGACGTCCGCATCCCGCACCGAGCCGCCCGGCTGGATGGCGGCGGTCGCACCGGCCTCGCCCGCGGAGACGAGACCGTCCGGGAAAGGGAAAAAGGCATCGCTAGCCACCCCGCTACCGGCAAGAGAGAGCCCGGCCTCGCCCGCTTTCCACACGGCGATGCGCACCGAATCGACACGCGACATCTGTCCAGCCCCGATGCCGAGCGTGCGGTCGGATCCGGCGAAGACGATGGCGTTGGATTTGACGTGCTTGACGACCTTCCATCCGAATTCGAGCGCGCGGATTTCATCCGGCGTGGGCGCACGCCGGGTGGCAACTTTGCCATCGGCGACCGCTTCGCAGCCCGCATCGTGATCCTGTACAAGCAAACCGCCCAAAACGGAACGCACATCGCGGGCCGATCGCTGTGGTGTTGCCTTCAACCGCATGAGGCGGAGATTTTTCTTCTGGCGAAGGATATCCAGCGCGGCCGCGGCGAAATCCGGGGCAATGATCACCTCGCTGAAGATTTCCGCG
Organism: Verrucomicrobiota bacterium; assembly: GCA_041177245.1. Lineage (GTDB taxonomy): Bacteria > Verrucomicrobiota > Verrucomicrobiia > Chthoniobacterales > JACTMZ01 > JACTMZ01. The sequence continues at coordinate 4,004 of JBEDBL010000126.1, read as the reverse complement.
ATGGCGGCGGCCAGCGGTTCATCAACCGGCCGGTTGCAGATGATGATCCCGCCGAAAGGGGCCTGACGGTCGGTGGCGAAGGCTTTCTCCCACGCGCCAACGAGCATGGCATCGCTCCCCACCCCGCAGGGATTGGTGTGCTTGAGGATAGCCACCGTCGGTTCGGTGAATTCACCGATCAAATCGACCGCTGCGGTGATATCGAGAAGGTTGTTATAGGAGAGTTCCTTGCCGTGCAGTTGCTCAAGGTGAGCGGATAGATCGCCGTAAAGTTCCGCCTGCTGGTGCGGGTTTTCGCCGTAGCGCAAACTCATGGCGAGCGGCTCAGAGCATCCGAACGAAGACCCCTCACCTGCTCCCAGATAGGCGGCGATTGCGCGATCGTAATCCGAGGTCAGGGCGAAAACTTTCCGCGCCAGCCGCTCCCTCGTCGCAGCCGTGGTCGCACCGTTGCCGGCATCCATCTCGCGCAACACCTCCGCATAATCCGAGGGATCGCAAACGACCGTGACCGAGGCATGGTTTTTCGCCGCGCTGCGCAGCATGGAAGGACCGCCGATATCGATGTTCTCGATGGCCTCCTCGCGCGTCACACCCGTTCGCGCCACGGTTTGGGCGAACGGATAAAGATTCACCACAACCATGTCGATCGGCGCAATGCCGTGCGCCGCCGCCTGTTCGACATGCGCGGGGAGATCCCTGCGAAAAAGCAACCCGCCGTGCACCATGGGATGCAGCGTCTTGACGCGCCCGTCGAGCATCTCGGGAAACCCGGTGTGTTCGGACACATCCTTCACCGCCAGCCCCGCTTCACGCAGCACGGCGGACGTGCCGCCGGTGGAGAGCAACTCGACGCCGTGCGCGGCGAGACTGCGGGCCAGATCGACCAGGCCTGTTTTGTCGGAGACGGAAAGAAGCGCACGGCGGATCTTCATGAGGTGGCGGCCTCCGCAATCTCCGGCACATGATGGAACTGCATTTCGTAAAGATTGCGGTAATCGGGCGAAGCTTGGAGCAACTCTGCATGCGTTCCGACCGCCACGATGCGGCCCTCGCTCATTACCACGATCCGATCCGCCGTCAAGACGGTGGAGAGCCTGTGCGCGATGGCCACGACGGTTTTGCCGGCGGAAAGTTTCTCGAGCGCTGACTGGATCATGCGCTCGCTCTCGGAATCGAGCGCGGAAGTTGCCTCGTCGAGCAGCAGGACGGGCGCGTTTTTGAGCAACGCGCGGGCGATGGAAAGCCTTTGCTGTTGTCCGCCCGAGAGCATGCAGCCCTTGTCTCCAACGATGGAGTCGTACCCTTGGGGTTGCGCGAGAATGAAATCGTGCGCGTAGGCCCGCCGCGCCGCCTCCTCGACTTCGTTCTTCGTGGCGTTTTGCCGCCCGAAGAGGATGTTGTTGTAGATCGTGTCGTGGAAAAGAAAGGTGTCCTGCGTTACGATCCCGATGTGTTCCCGGACCGATTCCATTTGCAGCGAGCGCAAATCGTGTCCGTCGAGACGAACGCACCCTCTTTGCGGATCGTAGAAACGGAGCGCAAGGGCCAGCATCGTGCTTTTGCCTGAACCGCTCGAACCAACCAAGGCGACGCGCTGGCCCGGTTCGATTTCCAGGTTCACTCCCCGCAAGGCCGTGGCCTGCGGTCCGTACGAAAATTCCACATTCTCGAAGCCGATCTGACCGCGGCAGGTCTCGAGATTGGTTGCGCCCGGGGCGTCCACGATGGCGGGCGGCTGGCGCATCAACTCGAAAATATTGGTCGTCGCCGAGAGGCACTTCTGGAGCTGCATATGGATACGGCTCAAAGACTTGATCGGCTCGTAGAGCAGGAAGATGCCCGCCATGAGAGCGAGAAACTTGGCCGCGGAAAGTTGCGCGGCATAGACGTAGAAAAGAGCGAAACCAACGCCCGCCGCCGCGACAATTTCAACCAGCGGCGAGGTGATTTCCGTGCTCTTGCGCACGCGTAACGAGTTCCGGAACTGCCTTTTGGCCGCGGCGTTGAACGTCTTGATCATCAACCCTTCCTCGGCGTAGGACTTGATCAGCCTGATTCCCGCGAACGTTTCCTGCAGAATCACATTCATCTCACCTGCCAGTTGTTCCTCGGCCTCGCCGGCTTTGCGCACTTTGCGACCGAACAAAGCGACGGGGACGATACAGACCGGGAAAAGGACAAGCGTGATGAGGCTGAATTTCCAATCGATCATCATCACGGCTGCCACACCGGCCACGAGCGCAACCGGCTGCTTGAAGATGCTGACGCTGAGTTGAGAGAGCGTGCTCTGCGCCACCGAGGTGTCGTTCATGACGCGCGACATGAGTCTGCCGGCGCGAGCTTTGTCGAAAAACTCCATGCTTTGCCCGACGATGCTGGCGAACAACTTGCTGCGGATGTCGTTGAGCACACGAAGACTCACCCATGACATCTGGTACGAGTTCATGAACGAGAAGAACCCGCGCAAAATCATGACCACTGGAACGAGCAGACAGGCCAGGATAACCGCGTCGATCTTCATTCCCGCTCCGGTCATGGCCGCACGGCGGATGGCTTCCTGATCGGCGCCCCCCGGGAAAACCGAGTCGCCGACGTATTTGACGAGCAGGGGGATGGAACCGTTCAGGAGCGCGTAGAGGATACCCATCGAAACACCGAAAAAGAAGCGGCCGCGGTAGGGTTTGAGGTAAGAAAGAAGCTCGGCATAGGGCTTCCAATGTTCTTCGAATCCTCCGCGGGACGGCGTTTGTTTGTCGGCAGTCATGGGCAAGCGCAGCAACTCGGCTAGAGCAGCAAGTAATCAGACTAACAGGACGCCGGACACGGCGGCAAACACGCCCTGCACCGCAGCGAAAATGGTTTTGCGCAAAGTCCGCAGGAAAAACGGAGAAAGGGCTGGGGCAAAAATCCGCCGCGATACCACGGAGAGCGAAAAGGTATCGACCTACAACCGCGGCGCGCTGCGCAGCTTGTCCTCCCACCTCGTCAGCAGGTGGATGATCATATTGGTGCCGAATTTGTAGCTGTCGAGCAGACCGCCGGCCTTACTGATGTCCTTCGGATCGACGTTATGCAAATAGATGCCTGCTTGCAGGTAAAGCGGTTCGTATTGGGCCACGAGAGGCTTGCCTTGTTGCCAGGCCTCCTCGTCACGATCGGGGTTGATCACCCAGTTGCGGCCGTCGTCCTTGATCCCGAACTGCCACATACCGCCGTAATCGTTCGAGGTGTAGATGATGGCGATTTCGCCGAAATAACGCATCACATAGACAGGGTCGTCGTAGTAGTTCAGGCCCGCCGGTTGGGCTTTGACCTCGGGAAAATACGGCGCGCGCTTGAACATCGGATCGTTCGGGTCCAGTTCCTCGAAGCCCTTGTCCTTGTCTGGCATCACGCGCTTCATTTCGCGCCGGAAGGCGATATCGAAACGCGAACCCTCGCCGGGGACGGAACTGTCGCCCCAGATGGCCCCCCCGAGACGGATGTATTTGCGCAGGTTCTCGACCTCCTTGTCGGTGAGCGTGAAGTCGGTTGAACCGGTCAGGAACACGAAGGGCGGCTTTTCCGAAAAAAGTTGGTCGCTATCGAGAGGAATGGACCTGACGTTTTTGTATTCTGTTTTGATTTTGTCCCGGGAGGCCTTGCTCATGAATTCGAGAAGGTTGGGGAGCGCACCCTGGGGAGTACCTTTCGGGCCGTCCGTGCGGTAAACCGAATTCCAGGTGCGGCCGCCGTATTTGGCGACGAAAGCGGTGAACTTGAATTCGCGCTGCCGCGTCCCCGTGCCGCTGCCGCTTCCTTTACCCCAGCCGCCGGTGAATCCTTTGATGGCGGCAGCATCGCCTGCGCTCATGCCCTTGATTCCCGCGGTGGCCGGAGCCGCCGTCGCCGCGGCGGTCGGCGCGGTCGGCTTGACCATGGCGGTCGGCGTGATGATCGCGTCCATCGAAAAATTCAGCGGATTCTGTCCCGTCGTGGTGATGGCCGCCACCGTGGTGTTC
>JBEDBL010000125.1:0-7844 GCA_041177245.1 Verrucomicrobiota bacterium | reverse complement strand
GCCGAAGTCGAAGCGGAACTCGAGACACAAATCGCCGCCATCCCCTCCCCGGCCGATGCCGCGTTGCAGACCACCGAGACCGTGCGCCTCAAGCTCGTGCCATCAACCCTACGCATCGAATCGTCAGGGATTCTTTGGACGGCCTGAGAAGGCAAAAAGACAGGCCACAGATTGATACGGATTTACGCGGATGATTTCCCGCCGGTAACCGGCGGGAAAAAGATCCGCACCTAAATCCAAAAACAGTCGGCACAGTCATCTTCAGTCGTGTGGCTCTCGCAGAGCGCCGCTCCGCCTGTCACTGCTGCACGCGCAAGCGCAGGAACTTCGCAGCCTCGCCCGGAGCGTTTGTCACCGTCGCCGTGACCTGCTGGTTGGTGCCGTTGCTCACGACACTCTCGACCACACCATTGGCGCTCCAGTTGGTATCTGTCAGTGCAGTGGTCCAGACCACATTGCCAGTGACGCCGGTCGTATTGGTCGACCGCTGATAAATGAGCGAGAGGGATGGCGGAGTGGCCGTAAGGCTGTTGGAAAGAATGATGCCATTGGTGTCAGGCAAAGTCGGGTCGAGGCCCATGTAATATTCCACCAAATTGACCAAGCCGTCTTTGTCCGGGTCCGCGGTGGGCGAGGCATCGGCGCCGGTCAGGCCTTTCTGGGCGGCCCAGTCGCCGAAACTCGGTGATTCGCCTCCCGTCACTGTCAGCGTGCCGGGAGTGTAGTAGATATCGTAATTGCCGATGGCGAAATTTTGTCCGATGGGAGCCGATGGGGTCAGGACATAAGCGCCGGCCGGGTCGTTGGCCTCCGTCCCTCCGCTCGCGGTGATGGTGACTGTATCGATTTTGTCCGTGCCGACCATTTCGCCGGTGGTGAAAGCCGTTTGCCCGTTACCGAGGGTGAGGGTCTGGCCGAATGCCTTCGTCCTATCGTCCGCGGTGACGGAGAGGCGCTTCTTCATGATGGCGAAATCAACCTCGGTGAAGGAGATCGCGTAATTTGTCCCCGCCGTGAGGCTGCCCTGACGGATGCGATAGGACCCGGAAGCTTCCCCCGCGTCGCGGACCAGACTTCCGCTGAAAGGAGCGACCTCCGAGGCTGTGTAGGTCAACTCCGGATCGGCAGCACCGTAAGTCTTGCGCAAGGAGTCGGCCGTAACCGAGATCGGCTTGGGCGAAACGGTGCTTGCCGCAGTGGCAACTGAAACTTCCGCGGCGCCCACGCTTCGACATGTGATATTGCCGGTGTAAGTGCCGACCGGCGTGTCTGCCGCCAGACGCACAAAGACAGACGTCGCCGCAACGGTTCCTCCCGAACCGACGATGATGGATGAACCCCTACCGGCGAAGCCATTGGTGCTTCCGGCGGATACCTCGAATCCGGAAGGCGGCGCCACTGTGATGCCCTCGGCCAAGTTCACTCCGGACAGGCTGAAACTCGTCGGGTTGGTTGAAGCGGTGCCGTAGGTCGTGTTGACCGCGGACAAGGAACCGCTTGCGGAAATTGTGGGGGATGTGGAAACGGTTCCGGTAAGTTTGACGTCATCGATGCGGATCGAATTTGTCCCGGTTTTGACGAACCGCAGCTTGAGGCCGTTAATCTGGGCGGCTGGGGGCAGCGCCAAAGCTTTAGCCAGATACCAGCCCGCGGTGGCGTTGGTTGCCTCGCTGAAAAGCGTCGAAGCCGTGTTTGCAACAGTGACCCACGCGCTTCCGTTCCAGAAGTCGACGGAGAATGTCGCCAGTGCAGCGGCAGTTTCTTTCCGGTATCCGTAGGTGAGCTGAAGGTTGGCGAAAGTCGCCGCATTTATGCTTTCGATGGAAAATCCGCGCGCGTCGGTGGGCGCGGACGCACCGTTGGTGGAGGTGGTAAAAAAGATATTCCCCGAGCCGGAAAAACCGACGTAGTTAGATGAGACGGATGTGCTACGCACATCGGCTGGATTGGCTATTCCGCCGCTGCCGAACGTCAGGGCACCTGAATTTTGAAATGTATTAGAAGCTAAAGCGGTCGTTCCGGTGGGAGCCCCCATATTTTCCGAAAACACCGTGTTGGTGACCACGCCTCCACCCGAAGAAATGATGCTGATAGTGAGGTTCGCGCTGCCCGTGCCCACATCGTTAGCTGCGGAAATGAGGGCGACATTCGTCCCCGCTGCCACGGGAGTTCCCGAAATAACCCCGCTCGTTGTGTTGATACTAGCCCATGCCGGCAGATTCGAGGCACCGAAGGATGTCGGGGAATTCGAAGCCGTAATTTGGTAGCTGAAAGCCTGCCCGGCAATCCCACCCGCCGTAGTCGGGCTGGTGATGACCGGCGGAGATGTCGGGGCTTCGGCGGTGATGACCACATCGTCGATGAAGGCGCGCTTGGCCGTGGTTTCGATCTTGATGGTCGTGGCCGAGGTTCCGCCGGTGAAATTGAGGCTCTTGGTTTCGAACTCCCCACTGATGGTGGACGTGTAGGCCACGGTTTGCGTTTGCGTGCCGGCAGTGACCTTGATGGAACCTTCGACCGTGCTCCAGCCCTTCACCTTGAAGCTGAGCGTGAAGGCGCCTCCATTGCCCGCCAGGTTGATCGTCCTGCTCGTCATGGAACCGATCGCGGAACTGGTGCCGAGTTTGACCGCTCCGCCAGCCTGGTAAATCTTCACGAGGTTGTTCGAAGCGAAGTTGGTGTTGCCGGCCCAAACGGTCGAAGAACCGCCCGACGTTGAACTGTCCCCCGTCGCGGCTGAAGAGAAGTCCTCGCGGAATATGATCGGCAGGATATTGAAGTTCGACAGGCTGGTCGCCCCACCGTAGCTGTTCGAGACCGTGATCGGCGCGGTCACGGCACTCGAGGGGACGGTCGCGGTGACTTGCGATGGGGAGTCTGTCGTGAAGGTCGCAGCCAGCGCACCGAACTGAACACTGCTGGCAATGCCCAGATTGTTGCCGGAGATGACGACCGACTCACCGGCCACGCCACCCGTCGGCGAGAAACTCGTGATGGTCGGCTTGCCGTCGCCGACCAAGACCGTGACATTGACCGGCGAAGAAACAGCGGAGGCATTCTCGTCGTCGGTGGCTTTGGCGGTCAGAAGGCGCACGCCACTGGACGAAGGCGTCCAGGAAATCTGGTAAGGCGCAGCAGTATCTTCGCCGAGCAAAGTGTCACCGTCGAAAAACTCGACTTTGGTCACCTGCCCCGGCTGTCCTCCGACTGCCAAATCGGTGGCCGTCGCCGTGATGGTCATCGGCGTTCCGGGAAGAACCACAGTGCCATCGGCCGGGGCCGTGATGCTCACAACCGGCGGCGGATTGGCTTCGATGTTTTGGCCGCCCGTGACAATGAGCGAGTAGGCTTGGTTCGTTCCGGTGAGTCCGTTGGTCCCAAACATGCCGACAGTCACCGTGTAGGTGCCGGTTTGGGCGGGCGCGGGAATATCCACACGCTCGACGTTGTCGACTTTGTTGGTGCCGGTGACCGCATTGTTGGTCATGGAGTTGGTGGTCCAGACACCCACGAAAGGCATCACGTAGGGCAGGTAGGTCGTCGTGCCGTTCGGAGCGGTGATTTTCAAGTCGAGGTCGTTGATCAGGTTGCGCGTGCGGCTGTTGGTGGCCGTCTGCGCCGCACCTTCCACGTCGGTCCAGACGAGGGTCGCGCGGATCGGGCTCGAACCATCCCAGACAAAACTTGTCGTGCGCGTCTTTGCTGCCGCGGTGATGGAGTCCTCGATCATCTTGGGCGCGGCGAGGCTGGCTTTGTGGGCGAGAATGACGTCGGCCGCCGCTTTGCCGTTCATGTAGCCCCAGCCGTATTGGTAATCGGGACCGGGACGCCCCACATCATCCGCGGTGTGGATCATGAGGGCCTTGAGCATGCTGGCGCGCATCAACTGGCCGGTGAAGTTGGTTTTGTACAATTGCTCCAGCAAGGCGGCGGTTCCTACCGCATTGGGGGTGGCCATACTCGTGCCGCTATAGGTGCCGTCGTAGGAGTTGGTGCTGGTGGCGACGCAGGAATAGACGTCCACACCATTGGCCACGATGTCCGGCTTGATGCGTCCGTCATCGCATGGACCCATGCTCGAAAAATAAGCGAGGATTCCCTTGCTGACATCGCGAACACCGGCAGTGACCGCGTCGTCCGCCGCGCCGACGGTCATGATGTTTTTGGCCAGCCCGTTGAAAGTGATGGATTGATACCCGCCGAGGGTCGTAAGGGTGTCTTGCTCGTTTCCGGCCGCCCAGAAAACGAGGTAATAGGGAAGGCTCAGAGCGAGCGCATCGACCGTGTTGCACTCCGTTTCGTATCGTCCCATATCGGCGGCGGTTGCGTTGTAGCCGTAAGAATGGTTGGAGATGGGTAGCTTGGCGGAATCGCCCGCGGTGGCGGCGCCCGCGGCGGTCATTTCCGCGTAGTCGGTGTTCCAGTCGTATGTCTTGATGAGGGTGTTGGTCCCCATGCCCTTGGCCTTGGGATCCACGCCTTTCGCCGCGATCGTGCCGGCAACGTGGGTCGAGTGATCGTCGTTGGCAGTGGTCGAGTCCCCGACGGTGACCTTGCCGATCAACTCCACGTGGTTGGTGCGGGCGCGGGCGGCGTCCCATACCCCGACGGTCATGCCTTGGCCGTTGAGACCGTAGGGGGCCTGATTGAGAAGATTTGCTCCGGTCGAAATGGCGGCGTTGGTGTTGAGGGTCTTACGGTAGAGCGGGCCTTCCTCGCGGATGTCGTAGAGAACGCTCAAGTTGTGCGAAGGTCCCTCGATGCGAACCGGGATGCCCATTTGCTGCGCCTTGGCCAAGACGGCCGCGTAACGCGCTTCTTCGGCATCCGTCATCTCGGAAGCGGCAATGGCTCGCTGCACGGGATTGCTGAGGTCTTTGCCGGCGAGAATTTCGGCGGGGGTGCGGTAGAAGCTGAATGCCGAGGCCGTGCCTCCCGGAAAAGAGGACGCACCTGCGACCGATGGATTAACCGCGCTTTGTCCGGAAGAAGCAGAGGAAGTGATGGCAGAGGACACGGCTGTCGAAACCACGCCAGCAGTGGGAGCAACGGCCCCGGATGCTGCGGCGGAGTTGTTTGCAGCGGAAGAGTGCGGAACCGCCGTTTGCGCTGCGCCGCTAGGCGCGACCGGTGAATCAACGGAGAGATGCTGATCGCTGGCTGCGGTCAAAGCGCTCGATCCCGCTTGCCCGAAATCTGCCGGATTACTCGTGCTCCCGGATCTTAGAACTTCGGAACTCGCGGAAGGCTGCGGTATGGAAGAAACCGCGAGGAGGACGAGGACGGCGACGAGAAACAAAACGAGCGCGCCGGGAATGAAATTCTTTTTTTTCATCTCGAGTGGGTCGGAAAGGGGGTTCCTTAACCAAAATTGACCCTACACCTCCTATGGCTTTCGGCAAGAGGCAGAATGAAAAACCCTGTGACAACTTCGTCACAGGAAACCGCGATCAGTCGATCAGATCGTAGGCCGGCAAGGTAAGAAATTCCTCGAAGTCCGCACTTTTCGACATTTTGGTGAAAAGCTCGGCGGCTTGGGCGTAGTGGCCTTTGCGGAAGCGCTCCGCACCGACCTCCTCTTCGATCTTGGCCATGATCTGCGGAAGCAACTCGTCGTAGAGAGCGGGAGTGATGACACGTCCGTCATCGAGTTTCGCGCCGTATTTCATCCACTGCCATAGTTGCGTGCGCGAAATTTCGGCCGTGGCCGCGTCTTCCATCAGATTGTAAAGCGGCACGCATCCGTTGCCACCGAGCCACGCGGCCAAATATTGCACTCCCACGCTCATGTTTCCGCGCAGGCCCGCCTCGGTGATCGTGCCGGTCGGGACGGCGACTAATTCGCCGGCCGTGACTTTGACGTCGTCGCGCTGGCGGAAAATCTGGTTGGGCGTCGGCATATGTTTGTCGAAGGCTTGCAGTGCAACCGGCACCAAGCCCGGATGAGCGACCCACGTGCCGTCGTGCCCGTCGCTCGCTTCGCGCTCCTTGTCAGCCAGCACTTTGGCGATGGCCGCCTCGTTCGCCGCCGGATCGCTCTTGATCGGAATCTGCGCGGCCATCCGGTGGTGGCAATTTTTGATCACCTGCAGGCAATACGCGCGCATGAACGGCACGGTCATCGTGATCTGCGCGCGCTCGGGCATGACGAATCCCGGCCGGTTGCGGAATTTTTTGATGAAGCTGAAGATGTAGTCCCAGCGACCGCAGTTGAGGCCGGCCGAGTGGTCTTTCAGCTCGTAAAGAATTTCGTCCGTCTCGAAGGCCGCGAGGATCGTTTCAATGAGGACGGTGGCTTTGATCGTCCCACGCGGGATCCCGAGCGCATCCTGCGCGTGCTCGAACACGCGGTTCCATAGGCGCGCTTCGAGATGGCTCTCCATTTTCGGCAGGTAAAAATACGGGCCGGTCCCCCGCTCCAGCGCAGCCATCGCGTTGTGGAAAAAATAAAGCCCGAAATCGAACAGCCCGCCGCTCACCGGCTGGCCGTCGACGAGGAAATGCTTTTCCAGAAGATGCCATCCGCGCGGACGCACCAGGAGTGTCGCCGTCTTGTCGTTGAGTTTGTAGCTCTTGCCTCCGCCCTCGAAGGTGATGGTCCGCCGCACGGCATCCTGCAAGTTGATCTGGCCCGCGATAAGGTTCGCCCAGGTTGGAGACGTCGCATCCTCAAAGTCGGCCATAAAAACTTTCGCGCCGGAGTTGAGCGCGTTGATCACCATCTTGCGGTCGACCGGGCCTGTGATCTCCGTCCGACGGTCCTGCAAATCGGCCGGCACCGTCGCGACTTTCCATGAATGGTCGGCGCGGATATGCGCCGTCTCGGCGAGAAAATCGGGCATTTCACCCGCATCGATGCGTTTCTGGCGTTCGATGCGAGCGTGAAGAAGACGCCGCCTTTCGCCGTCGAACTCGCGGTGCAGCCCCGCAACGAATTCCATGGTTTCCGGCGTGAGCACGCGCTCCTGACCGGGTTGGTGGTGGCCTTTGATTTCGATGCCTTTGTTCATAAGCGATTTGTTTCTACCACAGAGGCAGCAGAGGACACGGAGAATTCAGAAAATCCATTTCCCCCTGCGCAATCTACATCCTCTGCGGTTCATGCTTTTCCGTCCCTCATCTCTCAGCCATGGACACTCAACTTGACTACAGCGGTTCGTGGGACAAACGCGCCAGCGTTCCCGCCAGCACACGCGCGCCCGCCGCGACGTGCGCGGGATCGCTGTATTCCTCCGGACGATGGCTGTAGCCATTCCGGCACGGAATGAAAATCATGGTCGTCGGGCAAATGCGCGCCATAAATAGCGAATCGTGGTAGGCGCGGCTGACCATGCGCTTGTAGGCCAAATCGAGTTTCAGGGACACGTCCTCCACGATGTCCATGGTGCGCGGGTCACCGTCGGCCGGAGGGTCTGCGTTGATTTCTTCCCACGCGATGCCTACTCCACGCCGTGCGGCGATCCCCTGCGAGGCCTCGCGCATGAGCATCAACGCGCGGTCGCGCGTCTCCAAGGTCGTGTCACGCAAGTCGATCTCCAGCGTCGCCTCGCAGGGCACGCTGTTGATCGCGTTGGGGAAGACTTCCCATTTGCCCGCAGTCGCCACGGTGTCGGGGCTTCCGGAATCGAGCGCGTCTTTTTCCACGGCAAGCGCCAACTCGGATGCCGCCAGCGAGGCGTCATGACGCCCCGGCATGAGAACGGCACCGGCGTGGCCTCCCTCGCCCGTGATGCGCACACGGTAGGCGCTGGGACCGGCGATGGCTTGCACGATCCCGATGGGGATATGCTCCTGCTCGAGGAGCGGACCTTGCTCGATGTGCAGTTCGACAAACGCGGTGTAGA
>JBEDBL010000124.1:0-7937 GCA_041177245.1 Verrucomicrobiota bacterium | reverse complement strand
CGTCCGTGGTTGTCCGCATACTTCATCTGGGTTCCGCCGATGGCGGGCGGCGCGATGTCGTCGCCGGATGAAGGAGCACTTTCACTCTCATCACCTCCGAACGAGACCACGCGGTCGATCTTCATCTGCCACGCAGCCTCGCCCGGCTTGAGCTTGTATTGGAACTGCCGCCAACCGCCGGACGGCGCGGCGTTGGCATCGCCTTCTTTGTAGACGGGAAAACGCCGCACCAGCGTGTTCTCCACCGCCTCGAACTCATCGTGCCCCATGTAGCCTGCGAGGTCTTTCTCCGCGGGTTGCTCGATCACGGCGGGCGTGAGGCTTTTTTTGCCGTTGGTGGAATAAACGAGCAGTTCGCCGTAAGACCCGCTGCCCGGATTGGTCAGCACGAGGAACAACTCGGGCGAGTTGTCACCGTCCACATCGGAGAGGAAGGCACGAGTCAGGAGACTCGAGACAGCCACCTCGACCGGATCGTTCACGCTCTTCAGACCAGAGGGGGTGATGACAATGGTGTTTTGTTCCGCCGCGTTGGGCGATGACACCCGGAGACGGAAGCCGTCCCCCTCGAGAGTTTGTTCGAAAGGAGCAGCCGACAAAGGCAATACCCAAGCGGCCAAGCAAAGGGACATCAGCAGAGCGCGTCTCATAGCCGACACGATAGGGCGGCAACCGGGCGAAGCAGAGCCAAATCACCGCGCGGGAACCCCTGAAGCAGCGGAGCTTTCAAAAACTGCGCGACGAATTTACTCTGACTCGATGCCCAAGGTTTTCCTCAAGACCTACGGATGCCAGATGAACGAGCGCGACTCCGAACAGGTCGCGCAGATGCTCGTCGCGCGCGGCTATGAAATGACCTCCGAGGCCGACGAGGCCGATGTGGTCCTGCTCAACACCTGCAGCGTGCGCGACATGGCGGAGCAAAAAGCGCTGGGCAAAATGGGGCTGCTCGGGCGCCTGCAAAAAAAGCGTCCACACACCGTCTACGGATTTCTCGGCTGCATGGCCCAGAGCCGGGGAGCGGCGCTCCTCTCCGAAGTCCCCCACCTCGATCTGGTGGTGGGCACGCAAAAATTCCACAAAGTCGCAGACCACGTGGACGCCATCTTGCGGCGAAAAATGTCTCACGACACCGCGATGGACGACCTCCGTTTCCCCATCGTCGATACCGAAGAGGAAGCCGGCTCGCAGGAGACCATCCGCGATCATGCCACGGTCCCGGCGAGCGCCTTCGTCTCAATCATGCAGGGCTGCAACATGCGCTGCACGTTCTGCATCGTGCCCGACACACGCGGTGCGGAACGCAGCCGGCGCATCGGCAGCATCGTCGGCGAGGTGCGCGAATTGGTGGAACGCGGATGCAAAGAAGTCACGCTGCTCGGCCAGATCGTCAACCTCTACGGGCGCCATGAATTCCCGAAGATCGATGAACGTAGCCCTTTCGTGCAATTGCTCGAGGCGGTGCACGCAGTCGACGGACTCGAAAGACTGCGCTTCACCTCCCCCCACCCGATCGGTTTCCGCGAGGATCTGGTCGATTGCTTCGGACGGCTACCGAAGCTCGCCGAGCACGTGCATCTCCCGCTGCAATCCGGCTCGGACCGCATCTTGAAAGCCATGCACCGGGGCTACACCGCGGAAAAATTCCGCGCGCTGGTAGAGAGGTTGCGCGCCAATTGTCCGGAGATCGCCATCACCACCGACATCATCGTCGGCTTTCCCGGCGAAACAGACGAAGACTATGCTGCGACGCGATCCCTGACCGACGAGATCGGTTTCGACAACGCGTTCGTCTTCCGTTACTCGCCGCGCAAAGACACACCGGCAGCGACCATGCAGGAGCAACTGTCGGAGGAGTTGAAGGAGGAGCGCAACCAGGATTTGCTTTCCGTGGTCAACCGCCACGCGCAGCAAAAGCTGCAGGATTTGGTCGGAAGGACGGTGGAAATCCTTTGCACGGGCACGAGTCGCCACAATGACGAGCGACTGACGGGCAGGACGCGCGGGAACAAGATTGTGGTATTCGAAGGACCGGGAGATTTGGGCGGACAACTCGTCGAATTGGATGTGGCCGAGACCGCGGGATTCACCCTTTACGGCGCGAATCCGCGTGCGGCCAAGCAACCGGCGTTTGCCGCCTGAGAAGGCTGGCTAACGCGGAATGGTCAGAAGGGCCTTCGCGCCTCCGCGCACCTTCGACGCATCGACGGCATGATCGAGCGTGGCAAAACGCCCGCCTCGCTCGACCGCCAATGCGAGCAAATAGCAATCCGTGATGTGCTTTGAGACAGGCAAACCCGGCAAGACAGTCCGATCTCGCACCGACACGGAGTCCGGCCAGAACTGATGCCCGGGCAGCAGGCAGATCTTTTGCAACACATCGCGCGCAGCTTCGGTGCCGCCTTTGAAGTTGGGATAGTTTTTATGCCCGAGAATCCTGACAAATCCGTTTTCGGTGAGCGGGCACGTTGCCCAAGGACGGTGAGGATCGGATTCGAACCAATCGGTTGCCCGACGGTGGTGCTCGTGCAGGGAGTCGGTCAATGCGATCAGCACGCTGATATCGAGCAGGAAGGCCACAGTTGCCTATTCCTCCTCGAGAAGTTCACGCACCATCTCGCTGGTGACGACCATTTTTTTTCCGGTGTGATTGATCAGCGGTATGCCGTTCGGACCGATCCTGTAGTGCGGAGAAGGCACCGTCGCGCCGGTTGACGACCCGATTTCGCGGCGCAGGGCGTGCTCGAACATGGAACGGAGGGTCGTCTTTCTCCGCAACGCCACAGCTTTCGCCTCCGCATAAAGATCATCAGGCAGCTCGAGAGTGGTTTTCATATGGGTCAACGTATGGGAATATGGGCGGCTGTCAATATGCGCAGTCCCGTGCAATTCAGGCGCGGGATACGGCGCGATAAACCTCCGCCGTGCGCGCGGCGATCGAGGCCCAACTGAATTTTTCCTCCACGCGGCGGCGCGCCGCGGCGCCCATCTTGGCGCGCAGGGCGTCATCACTCATGAGGCCATTGATCGCGGCGGCAAGATCCGCGGCGAATTTGTCCGCGTCGAGTGGTTCGAAAGGCGCCTCCCCCATCTGCCCCACGGGAACAAGCAGGCCCGTCTCCCCCGGCACAACGACTTCCGGAATTCCCCCGACCGCGCTGGCCACCACGGGAACACCGCACGCCATGGCCTCGAGATTGATGATGCCGAACGGTTCGTAAATCGAGGGACAAACAAATAGCGCAGCCCGCGAGTAAATGGCGATGAGATCCTCCCTCGGCACCATCCTCTCGATCCAGAGAACACCGGGGCGCGCGGCTTTGGCCGCATCGACCGCGCATTTCATTTCATCCGCGATCTCCGGCGTGTCGGGCGAACCGGCGCAAAGCACAACCTGGAATCCCGGATCGAGCTGATGAAGGGCGCGCACCAGATGGACAATGCCTTTCTGCCGCGTGACGCGGCCGACGAAAAGAATGTAAGGCAAGTTGGGATCGATCCCGTAGCGGCGCAGGATTTCCTCGTCTTGCCGCGCGGCGTATTCCGCGGGATCGATGCCGTTGTGGATGACATGGACACGCGCGGGATCGACATCGAACAAACGCAGGACATCGGCCTTCGTCGATTCGGACACAGCGATGACTGCGTCGGCCATTTCAATCGCTGTCTTTTCCACCCAGCAGGAAAAATCGTAGCCGCGGCCGAGTTGCTCGCGTTTCCATGGGCGCAGCGGTTCGAGCGAGTGGACGGTGAGAACGAGCGGAATCCCGTAGTTTTGTTTGAGCAGGATGCCTCCGAGATGCGTGTACCAAGTATGGACATGCACGAGGTCGGCATCTGCACCCGCCGCGGCCATGGCGGCATCGCGCTGCACCGCGCCAAAAACAGAGCGCAACGGGTCCGGGCAACCGAAACCTTTTTCGTCCGCAGTGAAGCCGCGCACCGTCAGATCACCCCCGCGCAAGCTTTGTTTGCCGAAACAGCGCACCTCCACGGGCATCAGTCGGGCCAACTCGCGCGAGAGATATTCGATGTGCACGCCGGCACCGCCGTAAACATGCGGCGGATACTCGTTGGTAAGCAGGAGCGCTTTCACGGCCGGCATTCTATCCGATGGACACCTCGTGACGAGCACTCACCCGCCACTGAAAACCGCCACCTGGAAACTGACGCCTCTTGACGTCCATGTTTAGCATGACGGCCCCCATGAACCACCGCGAGGCCTGCATCGCCCTGAACATGATCCCGCAGATGGGACCGGTAAGAATGCGCCGGCTCATGGAGGCATTCGGCTCGGCAGAGCAAATCCTCCTGGCCCGCCCCGGGCAACTGACCCAAGTCGCCGGCATCGGCGAGGAATTGGCGCGGAATATTTCCAAGTGGGAAGACCACGCCGATCCCGCCGCCGAGCAAAAGAAAGCCCGTGATCTCGGGGCGCGCGTCATCACGGCGGAAGACAGCGAATACCCTGCATCCCTCCGGGAAATCCACGATCCGCCCATCGTTCTCTACGTGCTCGGACAAATCACAGAGCGTGACCGCAACGCCGTCGCCGTGGTCGGGTCGCGCAAAGCCAGCCATTACGCGACAGAATGCGCGAAAAAGCTCAGCTTCCAGATGGCTTACGCCGGACTGACCGTGGTCAGCGGGTTGGCACGCGGCATCGACACCGCCGCGCACCAGGGAGCAATCGCGGCCAAGGGGCGCACCATCGCGGTCATCGGCGCCGGCCTCGCGCACCTTTATCCGCCGGAAAACGCGGAACTGGCCGAGCGAATCGCCGGAAACGGCGCCGTCGTTTCGGAATTTCCGGTCGACACCAAACCCGACCGCCAGACTTTCCCCATCCGCAACCGCATCGTCACCGGAATGTCGTTCGGCGTGCTCGTGGTCGAAGCAGGAGCGAACAGCGGCGCGCTGATCAGCGCGAACATGGCCGCCGAGCAGGGACGCACGCTTTACGCCGTCCCGGGGCGTATCGACCAGCCGACTTGCCTCGGCTCCAACCGCCTCATCCAGCAGGGCGCGAAACTTGTCACCGCGGCCGAGGACATCCTCGACGATCTGCCTCTTGTCTTCCGCGACAAACCGGAATTGCCCGCATCCGTGTCCGCCGTCGATCTCACCCCGGAGCAGCAAAAAATCCTCGCGGCCATCGGGGCGGACGAAACCCCGCTCGAATCTGTTATTGCGACAAGCGGGTTGACAGCCGCCGCCGTGTCTTCCACGTTGCTCGGCCTCGAAATCCGGCGCTTGGTGAAACAACTTCCCGGAAAGCGCTACGTAAAACTCGTTTAAAGATGTCCAAGATTCTCGTCATCGCGGAAAAACCCAGTGTGGCCGGCGACCTCGCCAAGGCCCTCGGGAAATTCAAAAAAGAAAAGGGCTACTATGAAGGCGACGACATGGTGATCTCGCACACCGTCGGCCATTTGCTCGAAATCCAGGAGCCCGACAGCTTCAAAGTCGTCCGCGGCAAGTGGTCCCTCGAGAACCTGCCCGTTCTGCCCGACCACTTCGATCTTGTTCCCCGCGAGAAAGCCCAGGAGCAGCTGCGCATCCTGAAAAAACTCCTCACCCGTCCAGATGTCGGCGAAGTGATCAACGCCTGCGACGCCGGCCGCGAGGGCGAACTCATCTTCCGCTACGTCGTCCAGCACTTCAAAAACAAGAAGCCGATCAAGCGCCTGTGGCTGCAGTCGATGACCTCCGACGCCATCCGCGAGGGCTTCGCCAGCCTGCGCAGCGACGAGGAAATGATTCCGCTCAGTGAGGCGGCCACCTGCCGGTCCGAGAGCGACTGGCTCGTCGGCATCAACGGCTCGCGCGCCATGACCGCCTTTTACAAGGAACTGCTCGGCGGCTTCCAAGTCACGCCGGTCGGCCGCGTGCAAACGCCGACGCTCGCCATCTTGGTCGAGCGCGAGGAAAAAATCCGCAACTTCAAGCCGCGCGGCTATTTCGAACTCCACGGGCAATTCGGCGTGGCTGCCGGCAGCTACTCCGGCAAATGGTTCGACGAGAATTTCAAGAAGTCGGCCGACGAGGACGCCAAGGCTGAACGTCTCTGGGATCGCGCCAAGGCCGAAGAAATCAAAGCCAAGTGCGAAGGCAAAACCGGCACCGTCGAGGAAACCAAAACGCCGAAGAGCGAGTCGCCAAAGCCGCTTTATGATCTGACCACGCTCCAGCGCGAAGCGAACGGGCGTTTCGGCTTCAGCGCAAAGCGCACCCTGCAACTGGCGCAGGCTCTTTACGAACGCCACAAAGTCCTTACCTACCCACGCACCGACTCTCGCTATCTTCCGGAAGACAACCTCCCCGTGGTGAAGAAAGTTCTGAGCGGGATGGATGACTCCTCCCTCGCCCCGCACGCGCGCAAGGCCCTGGACAAAGGCTGGGTCACCAAGACGCCTCGCGTCTTCAACAACGCAAAGGTCAGCGACCACCACGCGATCATCCCGACCGGCGCCAGTCCCGACAAACTCGACGAATACGAGATGAAACTCTACGACCTCGTGGCGCGGCGTTTCATCGCGGTGTTTTATCCGCCGGCAGAATACGAGGTGACCAAACGCGTCACCACGGTCGAAGGTGAGAAATTCAAAACAGACGGCAAAGTGCTCATCCAACCTGGCTGGCGCGAGGTCTACGGAAAAACCGCCGCGGGCGAGGACGAGGAATCGCTCGTGCCGGTCAAGGCTGGCGAGACGGCGCAGACCGAATCTATCGAACTCAAGGAACTGCAGACCAAGCCACCCGCCCGCTACACCGAGGCAACACTACTGTCCGCGATGGAAGGCGCGGGAAAACTTGTCGACGACGAGGAACTCCGCGAGGCGATGAGCGAACGCGGACTCGGCACGCCGGCCACCCGCGCATCGGTCATCGAGGGCCTCCTCGCCCAGGAATACATCCGCCGCGAAGGCCGCGAACTCGCCGCCTCGGCCAAAGGGATCAAGCTCATCACCGCCCTGCGCGAGCTCGACATCGGCGCGCTCGGTTCGCCCGAGATGACCGGCGACTGGGAATACAAGCTCAAGCAGATGGAGGCCGGAAAATTCAAGCGCGACGAGTTCATGGAGGAAATCCGCAATCTCGTGGCCAACGTGATCAAAAAAATCAAGGACGCGTCGGGCCACATGAACAGCGAGACGATGCGCGGCAATTTCAAGGACCTGGATGCCAAGTGCCCGAAATGCGGCAGCACCGGTGGTTTCAAGGAGTCGTTCAAGGCGTACGACTGCAAGAACCAGGATTGCAAACTGGTTGTCTGGAAAACCGTGAGCAGCCGCGAACTCGAACCCGAGGAAGTGCGAACTCTGCTCGACACGGGCACCGTCGGCCCGATCAAGGGTTTCAAAAGCAAGATGGGTCGCCCGTTCGAGGCCAAGCTCGCGCTGAGCAAGGATACCGAGTGGAAAACGACCTTCGATTTCGGGGACGGCGGCGTGCGCAACAGCGAACCCTTCAATAAGGAGACGGCCACGCTCATTGTGGAAAAGTGCCCGGTCTGCGAAAAGGGCGGAATCTACGAGGCGGGCAATGCCTTCGCCTGCGAGCACACCCTCGCCCCGGAGAAAAAATGCTCTTTCCGCATGGGCAAGCTCATCCTGCAGCGCGAGATCAGCGCGGACGACGTGCGCAAAATCTGCGCCGAAGGCAAAACCGCCTTGCTCACCAAATTCATCTCGAAGAAGGGCCGCCCGTTCAACGCCTTCCTCGTGCTCGACAAGAAAGCCGGGAAGGTCGGTTTCGAATTCGAGGAGCGCAAGCCCAAGGCCCCGAAAAAATCCGCCGCGAAACCCGAGCCGGCCGCGACCTGAGCTAAATGACCGGCCGGACCACAGGTCTGCTTCTCGCCGCCGCCTTTTGCGCGATCCCCTCGTCCCGGGCCGCAACGCCCCAAGATCTTCCAGCAGCCGATCCGACGACAC
>JBEDBL010000123.1:0-8023 GCA_041177245.1 Verrucomicrobiota bacterium | reverse complement strand
ATCTGACCGGGAGACCGAAAGTGCTCGTGCACGATTGGTGCTACCATGGCACCGTTGACGAAACTCTCGTCATCGCCGACGAGCACGGAAAAACCATTTCCCGCCACGGCGCGATCGGGCCGCAGGTTCATCCGTCGACAACAACCCGGGTGGTGCCGTTCAACGACCTTGATGCGTTGGAGAGGCAGTTGGGTTTCGGCGATGTCGCGTGCATGTTGATCGAGCCTGCGCTCACGAATATCGGCATCGTGTTGCCCGACCCGGGCTATCTGGCCGGGGTGCGGGAACTGACGCGAAAGCACGCGGTGATTTTGATCATCGACGAAACGCACACGATTTGTGCCGGCCCGGGCGGGGCGACGCGTTTTTGGAATCTCGAGCCGGACATGCTCGTCATCGGCAAGACGATCGGCGGCGGTATTCCGGTTGCCGCCTATGGCATGTCCGTTGCCCTCGCGGCGCGGGCCGAGAAATCACTGGCCAGTCATGATGTCGACGTCTCCGGTCTCGGGGGCACTCTTGCGGGGAGCGTGTTGGCCATGGCAGCAGTTCGCGCCACGCTCTCGCATGCCTTGCTGCCGGAGCAATTCGAAAAGACGATCCGTCTGGCCACGCGTTGGGCCGAAGGGGTGGCCGCTTCGATCCGGAAATTCGACCTCGATTGGAGCGTGCAGCAACTCGGTTGCCGCGCCGAATACTGGTTCTGTCAGGCTCCGAAGAACGGTGCACAAGCTGCTGCCGGGGTGGATCCGGAGCTCGAGAACTTCATGCACCTGTGGGCGCTCAATCGGGGCGTGCTACTGACACCCTTCCACAACATGGCTCTTCTGTCGCCATTCCATACCGAGCAGGACATCGATGACCACACCGACATCTTCGCGTCTGCTGTCGCGGCACTCGTTGGTTGACTCCGTGTGAAATTCGTCGGACTTCTCCGTCTCAACACTTCGATGTTGTATCGATAGTTTTCGTTGCCGGCCCGGGCACCTGTTGAAGACTTTTGGGTCGTTCGATGCTGGGGCGGCAGGGTCTGCTGTTACAAGTTTACAGACGCATTGCTGCTCTATGACACGTTGCAGACTCGGCATTCGACCCTGATCTGTTATCTTCGCCGGAACATTGAAGCCCTTGGTCCCCCTCACAGAGAAAAACCCGCTTGCCGCACAGGTTGCGGTATTTTTGCTGCGTGGGCGTGAGGGCAGTCCGATCGACTTGGGCGACACAATGGTCCTCATTCCCACGGCCGGGGCCGGCCGGGCGATCCGGCGCGAGCTTTCCAAAAAGGGTGTTCTTTCCCCGCACTTCCGTCTGCCGATGGATGCCTTGGTGCCAAACAACTTTTCCGTGGCCAGCCGTCTGGAGCGCGAGGCGGCATGGGCTACACTTCTCAATCCTAACGATCGCCAAAGATTCAAGTCGCTTGTTCCGCTGATCGTTCCGCTCGATGTGCCGGATGACCGCTTCGGGGCGGCGGAACGTCTGTGCGGCGTCTGCGACCAACTGGCCGAAGCCGGTCTCGATCCTGCTTCGCCGCAGCTAGCTTCGGAGCTTTCCGACGACAAGCGTCGTTGGGCGGATTTTGCCAAACTTTACATCGAATACCTCGCGGTTCTGTCCAAACACGGCTTGCGCGATCCCAATGACGTGCGGCTCGAACAGGCGAAAAATCCATCCGTTCCCGCCGAAATCAAGCGTGTCATTGTCGCGTGCATTCCCGATCTGGCGCCTGTCGTGGAGATCTGTCTATGTTCGCTGGAAAAAAACGGGATCGAGGTGGATGTGCTCGCCTGGAGTCCCGCAGAGCAAGCCAAGCATCTCGATGCCATGGGTCGGCCGGATATCGGGTGGTGGAAGAAAAACCCGCCGCTTGTCGAGCGGGACGCGATCATTGCCGCCAACGATCCACCGACCGAAGCCGGATTGCTTCTCGACCATGTTGCCGGGGGCGACAATGCCGACTCCGATATTTTTGCTGCCGCGCCCGAGTCCGCCGTTGCTCTTGCCCAAGAAATCGCGTGGCGAGATGCCGATGCGTATCTGCCCGAGGGACGCGCGCTGGCGCAGACCGAGTCGGCCGAAATTCTCCTCGGATGGGATGAGTTCGCCCGCAGCCATCGCCTGCGTGATCTCCGTGTTCTGCTGCAAAAGCCGCACTTTCTCTCGTTCTTTGTCGATACCGCCAAAGATACCAAGCATCTCAATGCCATCACTGCACTCGAAGCCTGCGACCGGTTGATCAGCCAGCGCCTGTGCGCGACAGTCGAGGCGGCAACGAGTTGGCTCAAGAATGCGGAGCTTCCGACGCAAAAATCGGCAGCACTGGATTTCAAGGCGCAGGACGTCCTGATCGGAACGGCTGTGAGACTCCTCGGCAAAGAGTTGGGCGGCTACGCGATGCTTTCGGAAGTGAACAAGCATCGCGGCACGGTGGAAGCTGGCTCTTTTACCGCCAAGGAACTGGCCGCCGTGGCCGAAGTAGAGGAACAGTTCGAAAACTCGTCCCTCCTTGGTCAGTTGTCGCCGCCGATGCGCGAGGCGGCCTCAAGAGCCGATATCATGCGCAAACGCATCTTCCCGCGGGCATCTTCAGGGGCTATCGAGGTGCAGGGTTGGCTCGAGGCACCCTGGGGCTCCGCGCAGAAGCTCATCGTTGCCGGTTGCCGCGAGGGAGCCTTGCCGTCGGGAACATACGACGACGCTTTCCTGCCCGATAAGGCGAAGAAGGACTTGGGGCTCGTCACGCAGGACGTCCGCCTGGCCCGCGATGCTTATCTTCTCTCGTGCATTGTTGCTTCGCGCCCCGCCGGCGAGGTGCGGCTAGGTTTCTCCCGTCTGCGCGCGCAGGGAGAGCCGAACCGTCCCTCGCGCCTTCTCTTCGGCTGCAGCGATAAAGAACTGCCGAAGCGATCCGAGTTGCTCCTGAAGCCTGAGCCGCGGGCGGAGCGTCTGGATAAGAATGAGGTGGCTCCCAAGCTCCACATTCCCGGACCAAAGAAGCACCAATGGCCGCCCAAATCGATCCGGGTGACTGCCTTTAAGAGCTACCTCGAATGCCCGCTGCGTTTTTACCTCGGAACGATTCTCGCTCTGCGCAAGGTGGATCCCGATGCCCGGGAAATTCCGGCTACGGACTTCGGCACCGTGATGCACAAAGTTCTGGAGAACTTCGCGTTGAACAAGTCGCTCGCTCATTTGCGCGATGCCGATGAAATCGCCCGAAAACTTTCCGGCCTGCTTGATGCTGTTATGCCGAGCTACTACGGCGAGAAACCGAGCCCTGTTGTTCGAGTTCAGATCGAGAATATGCGGGCGCGGCTCGTCGCCGCTGCGGCCACTGAGTCAATTATCCGCGGCGACGGTTGGTCTACTCTCGCGGCTGAACACAAAGTCATCGCCGGGGACAGGCATGAGCTGGCTGGGTTGCCGATCACGGCAAACATCGATCGTGTCGACTTCCATCCCGATCACGGCCTGCGCATCCTGGACTACAAGACCTACTCGCAACCGAACAACCCTTCGAAGACGCACATCGGTCCGAGGCGCACGCGCGAGCACTTGCCGGAGGCTGATTTGGAGACTTTCACCAAGACCGGAAAGGCGCAACCGCGCTCGTGGATCGATCTTCAACTACCGCTTTATGCATGGCTCGCGGAGAGGATCTGGCCGGAGCAGGCGAAGAAAGGCGTGGAAGTCGGCTACTTCCTTCTTCCTCCCGATGGTGAGTCGCCCGAAAAGGCGTTGCAAATCTTCAGCCTCACCAAGGAAATGCGGGAATCGGCAAAGAAATGCGCCGAGTCCGTCGCGCAGTTGGTCAAAGATGGCTGTTTCTGGCCTCCGTCACCGTCCTCGGAAGTCGAATTCGACGACTTTGAAGACTGGTTCATGCAGGAGGATCCCCAAAAGCTGATCGATGAGGAATCGGCCCAACTGCTCGACGGCAAATTGAATTTGAGACATGCCTGACGAAAACGCTTACCGCCAGAATTTGATGATTGTCGCCAATGCGGGCAGCGGCAAGACGCATGCCTTGGTGACGCGATGCATCCAGTTGCTGCAGCGGGAGGCAAAGCCGGAAGAGATCCTTGCTTTGACTTTCACTCGTGCGGCCGCTGCGGAGTTTCTGCAGAAGCTGTTCGAGCGCCTCTCCGAAGCGGCCACCGATCCCGGAGAATTGCGGAGGTTGCAAAAGCAGATCGGTCCGGATTGCAACCCGATCGATGCCGAGGGATGCACCAAGTTGTTGCGTGCTCTGGTGGAAGCGCTGCCACGCCTTTCCATGGGAACGCTTGACCAGTATTTCGGGCGGATTGTCCGGGCATTCCCCTTCGAACTTGGTTTGTCCAGGGAAGTCCAACTGCTCGATGATGCCGACAAGGAAGAGATCCAAAGACGCACGTTGGAGAGGCTTTTTGCCGAGGCTACCGAGAAAAGGGGGTTCGGTGAATTCATCGAAACCCTTCGTCAGCAAAGCCGCGCCCGTTCGGACCAGTCGGCCCTCAAGAACATTTCCGCCGCCGCGTCTTCACTGCAGGAAAAGTTCATCGAGACACCCGGAGAACGTCCGTGGGGTAAGCCTGATGCCATTTGGCCCGGCGGATGCACGATCCTCAGCGCAGAGGATGTGAAGCCGGCGGCCGAAAAATTCCACAAAGAGGCGATGGGCACCAACCCCCAACTCGACGACGAAGCCAAAGCCACACTCGAAGGGTGGATGCAGGAGGCCGTCGAGCACCGTCCGCCCAAACGCATGAGCAAGCCTCTGACTGCTTTCCTCAAAAAACTTACCGATGCAGGTCTCGGTAAGGGCGACGCAGACGAAGACTATATCGCGATCGGCGGGAAAGGTGCGCGCAAGAGCCTCTTTCTCCGCGACGGTCTGCGCGCACTGCGCAACAACCTCTTCCACTCCATCGTCAAGTTGGAGTTGCAAAGCAGGATGGGATCATCCGAAGCGCTGTACAAGCTGCTCGAAGACTACGAAGAGATTTACAAACACTCTGTGCGCCAGGCGGGCCATCTCACGTTCTCTGATTTGGCCATGCTGCTGGCCCTACATCAGGAAAACGTCGGCCACAAGCACATCGAATACCGGTTGGACAGCCGCTACAGCCACTGGTTGCTAGACGAATTCCAGGACACCAGTCGCTTGCAATGGCGCATCATGCTGCCACTGGTCGACAATATCGTGTGCGAGGAGGATGGCCGAAGTTTTTTCTATGTGGGCGACACCAAGCAGGCCATCTACGGATGGCGTGGCGGCGACTTCGAACTCTTCGACCAAGTCCATGAGCACTTCAAGACCGGCCGCGGAGTCGAGATCGCCAGGAAAGATCTTCCCCTGTCATGGCGGTCCGACGAGAACATCATCAAAGTCATCAATGAAGTCTTTGCTCCCGTCCAACTCGAAAACGCCGCGGACTTTGCGCTTCCTGAGCAGATGGTTGCCAACTGGCGCAATGCATGGGTCGAGCACCGGGTGCGCGCCGAGGCCAAAGACAAAGGCTTTGCCCAACTCAGGACCCTCGAGTTCGACAAGGACGATGGAGCGGAGGGCGCCCAAGCGGCGCTCGATGAAGCCGTGCTCGACATCATCCGCAAGATCGATCCGGTCAAACGCGGCATCAATTGCGCCATCATCGTCCGCAGTCGCAAGAAACTGAACCACTACGTCGCTCTCCTGCGCGGGCAGAAGGATGCCATACCCGTGGCGGCCGAAGGTCGGGTGAACCCGTGCCTCAAGTCGCCCGAGGGCCTGGCTCTGTTTGCCCTCGTCAAGTTCATCGCATCGCCCATCGACCGGATTGCCGAGGCGCAATTCTTGGCCTCGCCGTTCGGCTTTCTCGCCGAAAATGACACCACGGCATTCCACACCAAAGCGCTCGGGCTGATCGCCGAGGCTGGCCTAGCCGCGCCATTGTCGGATTGGGTGCGCGAAGCCGTGCGTAAGTCGCTGGTCGATGCCACAAAGGTCGAAGCCTTCATCGAGGCCGCGTCCGATTACGATGCACAGAAAAAACCGGGCGAGGATCTCCGCGCTTTCGTCGATTTTGTCGAGCATCGGGTCGAGCAAGAAAGTGAAACACCGGGCGTGATCCGCGTTATGACCACACACTTCTCCAAGGGGCTCGGCATGGACATGATCATCCTGCCGGAATTGGATGGCAAAGGGCTTTCCGAATTCCGCGATACTGCCGGCATTTCCGTGCACCGCGACAATCAAGGTGATGTCCTGTGGGGTTTGTCGCTTCCTGCGCAGGACATTTGTGCCGCCGACGAAACGCTGCGTGCTGCGCGGGAGCAGATCCGGTCAAGGCAGGCCTATGAAAATCTCTGCCTGCTTTATGTCGCCATGAGTCGCGCGAAGCATGCTCTTTATTGTCTGAGAGCACCGGCGAAAGACCTCAAAAATACCGGACGCTGGCTCAACGATTTTTTCCCCAAAGGTGATGGTGACGATCCGGACAACCGCACCTTGGGCGATGCAAAGTGGTATGAGGTCTACCAGCGCAAAGATCTCAAGCCAACCGGGATCCTAGGAACCAAGCTCAAGCGACCGGATCGCAAAAGCCGGGAAAGTTCTCCGTCCTCCCACGAAGGTGAGGATATCCCGGCAGGGCTGATTCTCGGCGGCGGTGCCACCCGCCACCTCGGCGCCGAGGTCCATGAATTGCTGGCACAGGTCGAGTGGTTGGGGGACGAACCCGATTACGCAGGCGCCACTACGGAAGGAGCAAAGCTGGTGCGTGAATTTCTGGCCAGCGACAGGGCCAAAGTTTTGAACAAGCCCGGCGAAAACTTCACCGTCTGGCGCGAGAGGGCTTTCGATGTCGAAATCGACGGACGAGCAGTCAGCGGTATCTTCGACCGTGTGCATATCGAAATTGGTAAGCACGGCAAGCCGTTCTCGGCGCAGGTTTACGACTTCAAAACCGACAAAGGAAATGTCGACCTGCGCGAACGATACAAAGACCAGCTTGATACCTACATCAAAGCCGCCGCACTGCTGCTGGGAATGTCGCAAGACAAGGTCAAAGCCGATCCTTTGCGGGTTAGGGCTTTGCCGTCTTGAGAAGTTGGCCTTTAGGGGAGGTTACTAAATATGCCACTGACGATTACCGAACAGAGTGCTGGCATTGCTTGTTGACTTATCACGAGGTTGCCTGAGCGGAGAGACTGGCAAATTGGCGGCCATGATCATCCCGGAGGGCATGGGGCCCAACTTCTGCCGCGCGTGCGCTCAGCATGTCGCAGCGCAAGACACATGCGCAAATTCATCTCTTTCGTGAGTGCATCAACCGCAACTCCGAAAAGACGGATGTGACGCGCATGATGCTCGCACCCTCTGCGCAGCGAAAAACGCTTGCCGGCGTTCCCAGAAATCACTAGGTTTGCCCACCCGATTGATGGTATTTAAGCGCTGTTCTAGCACACAAAAAGCCAGCACACGCGAGTCTTCATTCGGCCTAACTAATTCTTTTTAAACGATTTGCGGGTGTAGCTCAGTTGGTAGAGCACTTCCTTGCCAAGGAAGATGTCGCGAGTTCGAGTCTCGTCACCCGCTCTCCCCCTCATTACCAACGCTTTACGCAAAAGCGGGCAAGGAAGGCCAAAAGCATGGTAACTTACAGCCATGACAGCATGAAAAAGTTATCGCGCACCAACTGCTCCGCTCCGGCCTTTCGTTCCACTACGCGGAACGAAGTGACCTACGCTGGGCAGCTGGTGCGCGAGACAACCAGAATCCCAATCTCAACCAAGACCTCCAACCTTTTTGCAGAGCTCGACACACACAACTATAAATTGCTCTTCGCTGAATCGACTCCGTTTCATCTGTTCTGCTCCTTCCAAGGGCGCAGAACTTCACTTTTCAATTGTCCTCTTTCAGGGGGTCAGGCCAGAGACGCTTCAGCCAGATTGCGCAATCGCCCTTGCCCTCACCCCGTTATCGCCCACCTAGGATTCGGAATACTTCGGCGCCTTTCACCCGCTTTCTTTTTTCAACGGACCGGTGTCGGGGAGGGGA
>JBEDBL010000122.1:0-8054 GCA_041177245.1 Verrucomicrobiota bacterium | reverse complement strand
CATCCCAGCCATCCTGAACGGCCGGACCACCGACTCCAAGTCGCACACCAACCCACCCGCCGGCCGTTCACTCCCTAAAGCTCCCCCCGAACGCCCCCGCGGCGAGCGGCCCTTGACCAAATCAACCTACCCACCCACAACGTCGAGGAGCCCAAAAAGTTGCTTAGTCAGCGTCAACGCTTGGGCGATATTCGCCCGCAGTATCACCGTTGCGGTCGCAAGCCACTGTTTGATGCGGCCTGCTGCCGTCGGTTGCAGGGGTTGGTGGGCGCCCGCCCCGACGCCACCTTGCAGGAGTTGCGCGAAGCCTTGGGCGTGGATTGCACCTTGGTGGCCATCCACTACGCGCTCATTCGTCTGGGGCTGACATATAAAAGAAGACGCTCCATGCCAGCGAGCAAGGGCGCCCGGACGTGGCCCAAGGCCGCCGGCGCTGGCGTCGCCGGCAGGGCGGGATCGACCCGTCGCGGTTGGTCTTCCTCGACGAGTCGGCGATCAAAACGAACATGACCAGGTTGCGCGGCCGCTTCCCCAAGGGCCAGCGGTTGCGCTTTGCCTGTCCCCATGGACACTGGCGCACCACCACGGTGATCGGCGCGGTGCGCTTGGATGGTACCCGCGGCCATGGCCATTGAGGGAGCCACCGATACCGAGGTCTTCAGGGCTTATGTCCAAGAAGTA
Source organism: Verrucomicrobiota bacterium (assembly GCA_041177245.1). Classification (GTDB taxonomy): domain Bacteria; phylum Verrucomicrobiota; class Verrucomicrobiia; order Chthoniobacterales; family JACTMZ01; genus JACTMZ01. The sequence goes on along the minus strand of JBEDBL010000122.1, from coordinate 7,373 downwards.
TTGGTTCCGACCCTGCGGACCGGTGATCTGGTGATCATGGACAATCTGGCGCCCCATAAAAACGAGCAGACCATCGCCCTGATCCGCCAAGTCGGAGCCGATGTCTTGTTCCAGCCGCCCTACTCTCCGGATCTCAATCCCATCGAGATGATGTGGAGCAAGATCAAAGCGCTTTTGCGCAAGGCCTCGGCCAGAACCCACGAAGATCTCTTGGCTGCCTTGGCCCATGCACTGGAGGCGGTAACCCCCTCCGATGCCCGCGGCTGGTTTGCCGCGTGCGGCTATATCTTTATTTAAATTGCTCTAAAACCTTTAAAAGGTTTTAGATTTTAGCATCTTCCGCAGGCGTTTGCTGAGCTGACGATGGAGTAGCGACCAAGAAGTTGGCGAACCAAGTGTGCGTTGCGTCGCCAAGGTTCGAGTTCGGCCAAGATGGCCGCTTCCAGATCGGACAATGCGGTGAACAGGCGATTGGCGATGCCGTCTTTGACGATGTCGCCCAAGGGCTCCACCGGGTTGAGTTCGGGACTGTAAGCCGGCAGGGGCAAGAGGCGCACGTTGTCGGGCACGCCCTCTTCGCCATCTCTGGGATGGAAGCCGGCCTGATCCCAGACCACCAAGTGCAATGCGTCGGGATCGGTGTCGGCCAGTTGTTGCAAAAAGACGTTGCTGACATCCTTGCCCACCCGCGGAACAAAGAGCAGTTCGAGCCGGTGGTCCCCGTCGACCTCCAGGGCCTCGTAAAGATAGCCCCACTGATACTTGGTGGCGTAAGGAGCATGAACCCGCACCGAGCGCAGCCCCCAGCACCGGCGGATGACCGGTAAAAGTCCGTAGCGATGTTCGTCGGCCACCCACAAGCGCACCGCACGGTGGGGATCTTCAATCAGAGCCAGCAAACGCTCGGCTGCTTCTTCGCGGAAAGCCGCCACTTGCGCCTCATCTTTTCGCATGTGGGTCTTGCGCGGCACCCGCAAGACCCCGCCGACTTTTCCCAAGTGGTAATACAACGCACTGAGTGAAAGCGTGCGCCCCGTGCGCTCGCGCAGCCAACGCTGTGCATCCTTGGCCCGCACAAAGGCCCCGCACCGCAACTTCTCGACCAACTCCCGCTGCAAGCGCCCGCCGATCAACCCGGGCCGACCGATGCCGTAGTCGCGCTGCAGGAGCCCCTCGACCCCCTTCTCCTCGAAAACCCGCAGGTAGTTGAACACCGTGCCACGGCTCACCCCCATAAGATCGGCAATCTCCTGCGCGCTGTGCTCGTGCCGGGCCACCAAACGCATGACCCGCAATCGCTGCCGCGCCCAATCACGCCGCTCGCTCTTCCATGCCTCTTTTAGTTCCGAGAGCCGCCGCTCTCCCAACTCAGGTAGTCGTCTGGCCATCCACCCTTTATGTACCCACTAAGACGACTTGTATAGTACAATACCTTTTGGCGTTTGGTATGACAATACAGTTGCTACAGTGAAATGTAGCGGCGCCGTCCCCGGCGCCGAAACGACGAACGACTACAGCTTTTATTAAACCGGTCTAGTCTTCGGGGGCTTGATCAGTTCAAACCGTCTGGTCGAGCACCTCAATCACTGAATGAAACCTAAGCTCACGCCAGGCACAGCAACTTTTGTCAGGGTGTTCCGAGGGCTGAGGAATTGATCACGGCCTCGACCTTGAAGAACTGCTTCGTGCCAAGAGTGGCGCGAGGCAACTCGACCCGAATCCAATCGTAGCCGGCGGGAGTCGGAGTCGGGCCGTTGGCCGGGATTCCACGGGTCACGGTGGAGCCTATGATCGAGACGGGATCAACAACAGACCATGATCCTCCGGAGGTCGGAAGATTAGATTTCAAGATCCGATAGCTGACAGTTCCGTCAAGCCGCTCAGTCCAAAGCACGGTGACCGTATTGGCCGTGACGTAGACCGTCCAAGGAACCGTATCCGGCTTGGTCGGATCCATGCCGAAGGCATATTGCTTGATGTAAGAATCCGAGCTTCCGTCCAAGGGCGTGTCAGTCGGACCTCCGTTGGTTAGGCCATAGCTGTCCATCCAAGCCCGCACCGGCGTGCGCAGGGCCGCGGGGGCGGCGATGGATAAGGTCAGCGTCCGGAGGTTGGTGCCGCCGGAATTGATGGCGAGGATGGGCACGGCAAAGATGCCGTTGGTGGTCGGGGTGCCGACGATTTGGCCTGTTGCGAAGTTGAACAGAATACCCGGAGGCAGATTGCTGGCTCCGAACGAGGTCGGGAAGTTGGTCGCCGTTATGAAGTAGTTGAACGGAACGGCTTGGGTTCCGCTGGCGTTGGTCGCGCTAGTGATTACCGGCGGGAGGGGTTGCACGCGGTAAGTGAACCTGTTCGTGCCGACCAAGCCCGGACCATTCGAAGCCTGCAGGACGACGGTGTAGAGTTTATTTGTGCCGGTGCCGGTGCTGGTAGGAGTCCCGGAGATGCGCGCGGTTCCGTTGGATGACGTCAAGGAGAGCCCCGGCGGCAGATTGGTCGCGAGGAATGCGGTATTGCTGCGGAAGTTCTGCCCAAGGATCTGATTGGTCAGCGCCGTTCCCACCGTAATGTTATTGGTCCCGGGCACGGCCGTGCCGCCCACGCTGTTGAAGGCGGGAGGCAGAAGACTCTGCACGAGGTTAGTCGTCAGCGGGCCAACATTGGTCGCCCATGTGTTGCTCGGAGTGAGCAGGTAGTTCACCGCGATGCCCTTCACCAGTGGGTCGAAGGCGTTGAGGGCATTGTTCAGGCCTGTGTCGGCCGATCGGGCGAACTGGTAGAACCCGGAGAGGAAGGCGTAATTGGCACCAAACCTCTGCGACTGGGGCACGAAGTTTGTCATGTTGGCCACAAGACTCGCCTGCGAACCCATGGTGACGACCGGTGAGGTGGTCCCCTGGGAGAGGTAGGGGGTGTTGAACGAGCGCCAAGCCCAGTTGAGGAAGTCGACGTTGGCCATGCTGGCCACGACTTGGCCGTTGGTCCACGGGGTGGTGACGCGGTTGATCAGTTGCTGAGCCACCGACGCCTGGCCATAGGTCGCCCCGTAGGGAGACGTGGCATTGGTTAGCGCGACTCCGGCCGACATGGTGGCGGGCAGAGGCGTTGTGCCGGTGACAATGTTGGTCGTGAGATTGGTGCCCGTGCCAGACACATTGGTGCCGATCGTGCTAGGACTTGTCATCAGGCTGACGAAACTCGAAACCTCATTGGTCGACGTCGGCGTGACGCCCATCCGCAGGTAGTATCCGAAAAGGACGTTGTTCGCGCTGCCGAAGGGAATGCTGTTCATCATATCGATGATGACTGCAGCCTGCGTCTGTCCGGCACCGAGGAGACCGAGGTAATAATCGTATTCCTGGTAGGTCGGGGCCCGCAGGAAGATCTTGTTAAAATAATCCACGACGAAGGCCTGATTGGAGCCGGCTGGCGGATTGGCCGGGACGATGGGTTGCACCACGTTAACCTGGGCGACGGCATTACCGGTGACGCCTTTGTTGTCTGTGGCGATCACGTTGAAAAGGTAAGTTCCGGCCGTTGGTGCCGTGAAGGTCCAGGTGAAGGGCACGGCGGTCACGAGCCCTTGGCTGACCCCGTTGACCAGCAATTGCACGGACGCGATGTTCTTGCCAGAGGTCGGTGAGGCAACGGCGCTCACATTGATCACGGTTCCGGGCGAGACGCTCAACCCATTCACCGGACTGCTGATCTCGACGGTAGGCTTGGTCGCCGGGGCCACCGGGTTGTCGCCCACCGTTTTGCGGTCGAAGACGAAGACGTCCTTGATTTGGACGTTGTCCAGCGGCGTAAGATTGTTGGGCCCGAAGATCAAACCACCCTCCCCACTCGCGTCGGAGCTAAAGGAGACGAATCGAGCGTCCGCGCTAATGGTCGGACGGCTGCTATTGGCCGAGGTGCCGGCGTTGAGGCCGCTCTGCTCCGTGCCGTCGATGAGCGTTTTGTAGCCAAACTTATTGAGGCTGACCCGCACGGTGCTGATCACGCTGTCAAACATCGGCAGACCGCCGCCATCCACGAGGTCGGTTGCATTACGATCATGCAGGTAAACATTGGAAGCAGGGAAGGTGCGCGGGCGGATGAGCTCGCCTTTGGCCGGACTGGTCGGATGCGCTGTGTGGTCGAGTTCCTCGTAGACATCCAAGTTGGTCGCGATGGTCCGGAAAGCCACAAAGCGTCCGCTGCGGTCGATCGACGGCTGGCCGCTACCGAATGGCACGCCCTGGATCGGGGCAACACTGGTGTCGCCGGGGGCCAGCGAATCGTCGTCAGCCTGGGTGCCTCCGCCCGCCATACCTGTCGCCAAGATGACGCCGTTGGCTCCGCCGCCGGCCGGCAGAACATCAATGGGCACGTTGCCGTCGCTGCCCCGCACAAGGTTGCGCAGGTAGACTGATGGGAAGTAGCCGGTGCCCGGAGGATTGACGTTCGGCGGGTTGGTCGCCTCGACCTCGACGAGCAAGGGGGAGCTATTGATCGCAGTGACCAGGTTGTCGCGGGTTTCCTGGATGGTCGCCCCGATCGTAACCGAGATTTCCCCCGGCACCACGGCAGTGGGATCGAAAACAAAGGTCAGGCTTTGGGTTCCGTCGTTGATGGCAATCTTGTCATCCGGGGCCGGCTGGTTGTCGGGAATGTTGTCCGCTGGCGTTCCCGGCCATGGATCGGCTTCGTAGATTCCTCCCAAGAATGTGATCGTTCCAGTCGCCACGCGCGGTTGGGCCTCGCTCACGCGCACCACGGCGCCATTGCCGGGGAAGAAAAGTGGTTTCTTGAAGTTACGGACAAAAATATCCGGCACACGGTTGTAGTCCCCCGCCGGAATGACCCCGGGAATGACAGGTGAGGTGGCGTCGTAGGGATCGTTCGGATAGGTCGGCGTGTAGGTGCCGTCCTCCTCGTTCCTCTTGAGGTTCGTGGCAGCGGACATGTAAGCCACTTGCGAACCATCACCATTGATGGCCGCCTCATCGGCCAAGGGTGTGATGTAGGCATTCACGGGATCGACGCCGAAGGATGAGGCGACTTGGCCGTTTTCGTTCTGGCTGACGAGGACAACACTTTCCGGCCGAGGGCCGACCACGCCGTTGGACGGGTTTGGCGCGATAGCAATGCGGTAAACGAGCGCGTCTCCGGTGCCGGAAGGCATGTTGCGGGCGTAGGAGGTGTAAGCCACATACATGCCCCCGTTGTCCGTCATTTGCTGCGCGGTATCCTCCAGGTTGACCACGGGGCGGACGCAATAGCCGTTGGCGATGATGGGATTACCCGATCCGTCCAACGTGCCGGTCAAACTTACAAGATAGGTAGCGATGTTGCCCGGTTCGTCGAACACGCCGTTGCCATCGACATCGCGATCGTGCAGATAGATCTGCTGGTTTTTGTTTGCCGTGGGGATGGGACGCGCCGCGTCAAGGTTGCGCGCCACGGAATCGAACACGACGTAGCGGCCGCTTTGGCTCATCCGGGGACGGAAGGAATCACCATTGGCCGCCTGTCCGAGGGAGTTCTTGCTCACGACCGTGGTGGTGAAGGTGGCGGTGTCGTAGACATAGATAGCCGAACGGGCACCCGTCGCCGTGCTGGTTAGATTTCCCGCCCTCGAGGCATAAGCCACGTAGCGGGCGTCTGCGCTGATGCTGGGATCGAAGCAATCTTGATTGGCCTGCTGGCCGGAGAGGTTGATGCTCGCCAGCACAATCTCTCCACTCTCCCGATATTTGATGAAGATCTGCTGTCCGGAAGTCGTGAGTCCGGTGTCTCCGCTCGCCGAGTTGAGGAGGTTGGTCGCACGCGAAGCGAAGGCGATAAGTCCTCCGTCTTCGCTCACGCTGGAGAAGTCACTCGCCGCGTTACCGCCCTGGACAAACACCCCTGTATCCGTGCTGACCACGCTGGCCGGCTCGGTCGTGGGAGCCGGGGCCTCGTCGATGTCGATCTTGTTGGCTGCGTTGCTGACGAATGTGTTGTTGTTCGTGCTCGCGTCTTCGGCCTCATCGCTCATCGTCACCTTTAGCGCGGCAAAGTAGGAACCCGAGAAGTTCGACGGAATGGTGCCCTCGGTCGTCGCCGTCACGCTCTCGCCGATGTCGAGAAATCCGTCGTCCGGCTGGGGCACGTAACCGCGGACCGTCTCGGCGATCGGGGTGCCGGTGTTGTTGTAGTCGGGAATACCGTAAGGCGGAACATCCGTGGGGGTTCCTATGACTTGAAGCTTCCGCAACAAGGTGCCGCCGTCCACGATGGCCGGCACGTCGGCCGTGAAAAGGAGCCGGCTGATGAGAAAATCGTCGTTATTCGTGTCGCCAAAGACCGGGTTCGACGTGATTCGCAAGTCCGCGATGTAGCGGTCGGCCGTGAGGGATCGCAGCGGGCGTGACTGGCGACGGGCACCCCCGCTCTCGTCCCCGATGGTGTCGTTGGCCCAAGTGCTGACAAACTCGATGATGTCGCCACCCTGATAAACGAGGCCGGCGGCCGGGTAAGTCACGCCGGGAGTGCCCACTTTCAAGTCAGGCAAGACGTCGATTTTTAGCGGATCTGAGTTCGAGGAAAGAAAAGAGTTGGTCAGTTCGGCGAGAGACGAGGGAAATTTGTATGGATCAGTTGGTGAGGCACCTGGGATGTTGTAAAATGCGACAACGATTTTATAGCCAGGCGCGAGATTATGCAGAGTTCCGTCATTGGGGACGTTCCATCTTCCAGCGGGGATGGTAGCCGTCGTGGCCACAATGACCGTGTCTCCGGCAGGAGGAATTCCGGGGATCGTATACTGCCCTCTGACTGTTACAGTGCCATGCGTTAGCGGTATATAGACGGGGTTGCTGTAAATGTCGTTGCCTGTGACATAAATGACGTAGGGATAAGTGATTGCTTTGGTTGTTTCTACATCGTTGCCGCGAACGGTGATTGGACCATAAGAGACGAAGCCCGTAAGAATTTGCAGAGTTTGCTCGGCTGGCAGCGTGGCACTGGTGATCTCAATCGCACGGGCGGTCGGAGCCGCGAGCCACGTAGCCAAGCACAGCAGAGGGACAAGGCGGGAGAGTAGAAGTCGGGCGGTAGTTTTCATGGTTTGGGCGGGCGCTGCAGAATTGCTAGTATAATCAGGGTTCGACAACTTTCAACCGTAAGAATTGCTTGTTTTCATCGGTCCACGGGGTCGTGGCTCGGGCCTTAATCTCCGAGGGGGTGTTGGTCAGAATGGTGACAGCGTTGGTCCCGGTTGCCCAAGACTGGAGCGTGGTGGAGTATTCGACCCGGTATTCGACGGCTGCGCCCGGATACTTCGAGGCGGTGAGCGTCAGGTAGTTGGTTCCGCCATCCGGCTCCAGTTGGACGATGGGTCGAAG
>JBEDBL010000121.1:0-8058 GCA_041177245.1 Verrucomicrobiota bacterium | reverse complement strand
GAGCGTTGAAGGAAGATTCCACACACTCCCAGCAATGCGAATAGCAGCATAGCGGCGTAGAACATCCGCTCCAGCAACCGCTGCTTTCTCCAAGTCTGCTTCATATTCTCATCTCTGTCGCCGAACGCTCGAGGACAGCCACGGAGCGTAGCGAGGTTGGCTGGTCTGGTTGGTTAGGCCGTATAGATCTTGTCAAACATTGCCACATAGTCGACTCCGAGATTCTGGCTGTGCTTTTTCTGGTAGTGCTGCAACCGAGCACGAGTGCCTGTAACAGTCCAAGTGCCCAACCCATAAATCTCCATTGGAAGATTGTGAAAAGCGTAAGCCAAATCATGCGCCTGCTCGCCAGTCAGATACCGCAACTCAACGAACGCGCTGTGCATCAACTCGCACAACTGCTTCCGCTGCTCTTCCGTGGGGAGTGTGTCTGCCATAAGCGTGCTGCGGCCTAACGCTCGAGGACAGCCGCCGAGCAGAGCGAGGTTCGCTGGTCCGATTTGTTAGGCAGTCTACTCATCTTGGCTGCCTGTGCTTTGATACAAACTGTCCGCCACGCCCTTCCAGTCGCCGATTTGCATGTCGCGGGAGTCGTAACGCGTGCGAAATGCTGTGATGCGTTGCTCCAGATATGACCATGCGGCAGGTTCGTCTCCCCTCTTCCGCGCGGCAAGGGCTTGGCTAGCGGCGAGTGCCTCGAACAAAGCCTGAAGGTCTGCCTCTTGATTAATACGCCCGACATTCTGCCTGATCTGCGCCAGTGTATCTTTCATCTCCTGCTCAGACATTTCAGACATTTCAGACAGAGCTTCTTTAAGGAGCGGAGCAGAGGGTTCGACGATTCGTGCGATCTTCGCATAGCCGAAAAACTGGCTGACCCCATAGCCCGCGAGGAACAAGGCTGCGCCCACAACAAGCATGAGGGCTGTGCGTAGTGGTTGGCGTTTTTGCATGATGGATTTTTGCCTAGACCTTATGGCTGCGGTGCAATTGCGGGCAAGAAGCGCAGCCTTGAAAAGAGTTGGTGTGTTTGCCGCTCATAGGGTCGCGGGTTGCCCGTGAGGGCCTGTCCGCACGAACGGCTCCGTGTTGTGCGGAGCAATGTTCGGATTCAGCAACTGAACTTAGCGAACGAACAAACACACCATGGAAAAAATAATCTGGGTAGGACTCGATGTCCACAAAGACACCATCGCCGTCGCGGTGGCCGAACCCGGGCGCCGCGGCGAAGTGCGGGGCCTGGGCGTGATCAGCGGGGATCTGCAAGCGGTGGAAAAGCTCACCGCCCGCTTGCGCCGGCAATACGAGGCCAAGCTGAGCTTCTGTTACGAGGCCGGTCCGTGCGGCTTTGTCCTGGCGCGGCGTCTGCGGCAACTGGGCCACGAGTGCATCGTGGCCGCTCCGTCGAAGATCGCGCGGGCCGCCGGCGACCGCATCAAGACCGACCGGCGCGACGCGGCCAAACTGGCCCGGGCCCACCGCGCCGGGGACCTCGAGGGCATTTACATTCCCGAGGCCACCGACGAGGCCATCCGCGACCTGTGCCGTGCGCGCACCGATGCCGTCGACGACCTACGCCGCTCCCGGCAACGACTCAAGTCCTTCCTGCTCCACCACGGCTACCACTATCAGGGCAAGGGCCACTGGGGCGCGGCCCACATGCGTTACCTGCGTGAACTGGTCCTGCCGCATCCGGCCATGAAGGCCATCCTCGAGGAATGCCTCATGGCCATCAACGATGCCGCGTCCCGGGTCGAACGTTGCGAAAAAGCCATGGGCGATCTCTTGGTCGACTGGCGGTTGCGTCCGGCGGTCGAGGCCCTCATGGCCTTCAAGGGCTTCCAGATCGTGGCGGCCATGATCACGGTGAGCGAACTCGGCGCGCTGGGTCGCTTCGAGCATCCGCGCAAACTCATGGCCTATCTCGGCTTGGTCCCCTCGGAGTCCACCAGCAGCGACAAACGCCGCCAAGGCTCCATCACCAAGTGCGGCAACCCGCACGCCCGCTGGTTGCTCATCGAGTGCTCGCAGCATTACGCCACGCCGCCCAAAGTCAGCAAGGAACTCTCGCGACGCCAGGACAACGTGGCCCCGGAGATCATCAAGGTGAGCTGGGCCGCGCAGAACCGGCTCCACCGGCGCTTCATGTCCCTCATGGCCCGGCGCATCCATCGCAACAAGGTCTTGGTGGCCGTGGCGCGTGAACTCACCGGCTTCATCTGGCACGCTTTGCGCAACCTGCCCTGCTACGAGCAAAGCACCCAACCGGCTTGAAACAGACCAACCAACACGCACCGGACAAGGAGGTGAACCAACTCCCAACCACAACCCACCCGAGAGCAGCAGCCAGACCCGGATCCCGGTGACCAACCCGCGAGAGCGTTACGCGCCACTCCCTGCCAAGCAGGGAACCACGCGCGAGCCTAGAAGGCGGAAAGGGTCGCGGTGAACAAAAACCTTGTTGGATAGGCCCGCCACCGCGGGCAACCCACGAATATCAGCACACAAACCGCCGGGAACATAAATCACCCCGAAGGATCCGGGCCTGACTCCTGCCCTCGGCCACTCCACGCCGCGACGAAGAATTTATCTTCGCCTCTCCACCGCTTTGCCTGTTGACAGGCAGGCAGCCATATCAACGCTTTAGCTCAGGCGCGGCTCCGCCGAAGGTGGAGCCGTCGCACTGCAGGGCGTAGTTGAGCCACGACCCGCTCTTCATATGAAGAAAGCGACTTCGTGTTTGCTGCGGCTTGACGACAGCTTTCATTGATTTCGCAAATGCGGATCTAAAAACAGGTCTTTGAGTATTCCACCAGGACCCAGCTTTGGCGGAATCACATCTTGTTGTTCGAGAGAAAATATAAACCTAACAGTTACTTCTCCTCCTTGAGGCTTCTTGTCGCCATCGCGCCACTCCACGTCCTCAAGCTTAAAACCGAATCCACGGGCCAACCACTTGACACCTTGATCATCAGCTAATGTTTGTTTGATCGACTCTGCAATCGTAGGCCACGTTTCCGACGTAGGTGGCGGTGCCATCACAAAAGTCCAATAACCCACACCCCGTCCATCTCCTTCATTCTTCGCAGCCCCTCCAATGGTATTAAGACCTCCCCCTCCCGACACCAGAATCCTCGAACCGGCAGGAGGTGACTTCAAAATCGCCAAAAGCAAAATGTCCGCAATCAGGAAACGACTGCTGCCTCTTTGCAGCTTGCTATATTCTGAGGCGAGTTTTTGGTAATCGGATCGGCATACCGCCAAGTCTTTCTTGGCAAGAAGGGACAAGATCCCAACTGCTCCGAGGACAACTCCAAGACATCCGTAGACAACTCGTAAAAGAATACTCTTCATTGTTGCTCAACGTATATTCGCATTTCATTTTCTTGGGTTGATCCAGTCTCCGCCGACCAACTTCGCATACGCCAAGTCATCAAGATAACAGATCGCTTCGGAATCCGATATCCATTCAATCTTGGAGCTTCGCGCATTGTAGCTCTCTCCAGAGAAGGATGTTGCACTCCAGAGGTAGTTCGGAGGAAATCGGTATTCAAATCGGTATGTTGGGTTGTATCTGAAAAGCAACCCGTCCAGGAGAGATGTCGGAGTCTCGACGATTCTAACCTCCGAGAAACCGCGAGGATGCACGGAACTCGCGATGACCCGTGGCGATACGCGATACCAAAGGGCAACGGCAATGGCACCAATCACCAAGATCAGAATAAGCCAAGTAGTGGCTCGGCGCATATCTTCTGCGAAACGCTTGAAGTCACCGCACCCCTGACCGAGGGCGTGGCTCCGATTGCTGTCTGAGGATGAAGTGATCATCGAGGATTCGACTCAATGCGGGTCAGGGGTTCGGTGGTCTGGTTTGTTCGGTGTCATTCTTTCCAACCAACAGTTTTCCTTCTGCGACCTCCAGACCTTTCCAGCGACTGCTCGGCCGTATCACTACTGAATGCTGCTTTGTGTCTTGGATGACGCTGACATCTTCCTTTCGTCCCTCACGAGTTTGGACATCGTGTTTCAGTGCGCGCAAAGGAATGCTTGCCCAGAGAATACTTTGACTCATGGGAATCCTCCTTATTTCCCTGTTCTGGGGAATCCCTGCAACGTTCTCAAAATACTCTGCTGGTTTACCGTCTATCTCCCACTTGAACCACGCCCAGACGGACCAAGGGGGCGCAATCCCTTCAGACACAATTTCCACGGGCGATGTTGAGAGGTTGGTGGCGAGAATATCGAGGAACAATTCCCCCCTCTCCTCTCGCTGGCGTAAGGACAAAGCAATATCCTCAGATGCCTTGGTCGCATGCAGCGTGAGCATCACACCAATAAACGCAGCAGATAGCACTTTCATGGTTTTACGTCCGTGATCACCGGCACCGAACCGCTGGCGCGACGAGTGCCGGGAGCGAAGTGACCAAGCACTCGGCGTGCCAGCGGGTAGGTGTTCGGTGGATCGCATCGTTCGAATCATTTTCCTATAGTATATCCGCGCGCTTTAAGCTCTTGAAGCAGCTTTCCGATCTTGAACGACCAAAATACAATGAAATCTGTGTAGTTCTTGTTTGCGTGAACAATTCTCAGACCTGTTGAGAACGCCCCATCATGCACGGTCAGGCTGCGAATCGTCTCCTTTGGAAAGATCCACTTCATCCAAAGACACCGTAGAATAATCTCTCGCTCATCAATAGTAAGCGTGGCGAAGGGCCATGTTGCATTGAATGCCAGAATCGACCCCTCGCCAATCCGCGCGCCACCGGTTTGAGAGAAGGTTGTCATGGGCAACAACTATTTATTGTCGAACGAAAAAAGTGAGCGATGGCAGCAGCCCACGACTCACGAATTCGCGAACGGCGTCCGCCCGCCGCCAGTCGCTCCATTGACTGGTTCGGCGCGTTCATGTCTGCCTCTTCTTGGTGGCGACGATCAGGCAGGGGTAGTCTCACCACCATCTGATTGATTCTATTATATTGTGCCATGCTTGGTCGCCTACTCTTGCAGCATACACGCTGACCGAAACAACCACTAGCGCCCAAAGCCCAAGCCCTTGAGCGACACCCAGATAATCAACAAACCGAAGGATCAAGAGTGCCGCAAGAAATCCAAAGAACAGGAAGGCGCAAACGAACCGAATCCAGAATTCTTCACGGTCTCTGGGCGGCGTATTCATATCGGGTTGCGTTTAGCAATGCTCGTAGGACTTTCGCTTGCCATCTGGATCTTCATTCTTGCCGAACGCTTGAGGTCAGACACGAGGGCCGAAGGCCCGAGTTATCTGTGGCGATTGGTTAGGCTCTTTCTTCAGGACCTCAAGGAGGCTCCGAATTGTTTGGCGAGCTTGCTCGGGGTAAACAATCCGACCTTCGGCATCCATCTTCTCTTCTGGTTCGAGAGCTACACAAGCGACACGAATCGCCTCCAACTCCGGTGTGCCCTTCATCGGAATTCTGAGGAAATTGTCCCACTCGCGGCAATCAAGTGTGCCATCCAGAACGCCTTCGAGAAAGCGCACCACCTCTGCCCTTTCGCGCCCGAACGGCTTGAACGGATTCCATGTGCTCCAAGTGCGTGACATGTGATGCTTCTGCCTAACGTCTGAGGACACCGCACCCCTGACCGAGAGCGCGGTTCGAATTGCTGTCTGAGGGTGAAGTGTTCATAGAAAGGTCAGCTCAAAGCGGGTCAGGGGTTCGGTGGTCTGGTTTGTTCGGGGTTGCTAGCGATTCGGAAGAGCACGCCATGCTTCTTCCCGATAGAACGGACTACTTCTTCATCTTGGATCGCGGTTTGCTGGCTCGCAAAGACCCCTTCTTGCATCAGGTCAGCTATAGCCTGCCACGGCCTGACTTCAAGTAACTCGGCAAGGACCCTCGCGTCTGTCGGCAAATAAATATCCTTTTCGCGCCAACTCTCTGGAGGGTCTTCGCTGGCGGCAGCAATAGTCATCTTGGTGCTTTTATCCCCGAACGTCGGCGATCAGCAACGAGCGCCCGAAAGAGCGGGATTTGGATGCATCGCTTGGTTCGGTTTCTTCATTCGTTGGCTGGATCAGGTCCGCAATGAATGCCGTGAGATTACCGCCATCCAGACCCATAAAACGAGGGAGGCTACCATCAGAACAGCACCAGCTAGGACCTGTCCATGAATGAGATTCGACACCTTAGAGGCTGTCTCTATCGGACCTCTGGGATCATCAAGAACCCTACTTTCGATCAAATAACCATAAAATCTGATAGGATGGTAAAAAGGAAAAGCGCCTGATTCCGTGCCCGCGTTGAGGCTTGAATAGGCCCTGTCTGCCCAAACATTGTAAGCGACCATGATCGACCCGATCGCGAACAAGGCACCAATCACAATCTTGTTGGGCTGTTTTGACATATCTAAAGAGCGTCAGTGATTACCGAACGTCAAAGGTCTGGCACCCGCTACCGGGAGCGTCCCTCCGATTCAGGTTGTGAGTTGTAGCCACCCCGAACATCTGACTCGGAACGGGTATCGGGTTGTCTAGAGCCGTCTTGTTCGCGATTTTTTTTTCGGCAGGCGGGGTGCGTGACCAAGAGAGGACTCCCAATTGATTTGGATCGGATTCGGCGCAGCTTCATACCAACTGAACCAATCATCAAAACTGTTTCCGAATGTCTCGCCGGTAAGTTGTCTGAGCAACTCGACTCGCTCGTCATCCGCTTGCCATGCTGTGTGCCGGAGAGCTTTGATCAAATAAGGGATGGCCTCCTTGTGCCCGCGACTCCCGAGATAGTGAGCAGCATTCACCCAAACATACCCATCCTCTGATCGGAGATCTCTTAGTCCCTCTTGAATGGCTAGATCGCTTCCGCGATCTTGAAGAATTCCGTATCCGCTGTAGCCGTATGCCGCGGGATCTTTGGCTATTGATTCACGCCATGCCTCGTTAGAAATGAGTCCTGGTGCGATCGTCATCACGCAAAACAATGGTATGAAGCGGCTCCGCTCAACAATCACTAGCGCAATGACTGCAAAAACGACGCAACCCACAGCGACGACGATCAGCTTTTTCATTCTATAGCGAACGCTGGAGGACAGCCACGGAGCGTAGCGATGTTGGCTGGTCCGGTTTGTTAGGCCGTTTCGTCATAGCTGGTCATTGAGTGCATGAAAAAGCGAGCGCACGAAGCCTCCCGCGTCTGTCGGAGCCGCATAATAGGTCTCTCCAAATGCCTGGCCCAAGACATACGCGAAATGCGAGAGAACGAAAAACGCGCCCGCCAAGGCGTAGTGAACTTTCCATTTGCGGTGGATCAGCCACGCGACAAACAGCCCAATCGTGACCGAAGCTAGCAGGAATGTCCGCTTCCGTGCCACATACCCGCCGAAGGTTTCAAATGCACCAACCCAGAACCCGAGAAGCAACAGCACTGAAAAGGCGCAACAGACAGTGACGATGATGCCTGCTTTCGTGTTCATAATGGCCTAACGTCCCGCATCACCTACGCCGGACCGATGGCGGTCGGGGTGCGCAAGCAGGCCGAGTGACAGCGGGTAGGTGTTAGGTGCATGCGCTCGTTGGGCTTTATTCTGAGGCATATTTATAGACTCCGGGCGCAACCTCTGGCGAATCGACAGGCCATGGATAGCCGGGTGCCGGAATAAAGACGCCGTTTTCCTTGCTCGCCCACTTGAAATCGAGCAGCCATACACCTCGACTGCTATATCTGACTGCCTTGGGGTGCGTGCGCCGGATGCTTTCAGGCCATTGATCCTTTGGAAGCTCATGGATATTCGTTACGTTCTTTGAATCTCCCGCTTCCGCCCTGCGACTCAGTTCAGCGGCCTCCACAACCAGTGCTGATGGATCAACGTCCCTTATGCGAAGCTTCTCGCATCCGACAAGAGCTCCGAGAACCAGCAAGGCACCGAGTGTCACGAGAGGCCTCATATTCTTGCCCAACGTTAAGGAGTGTATCCACCGTGGCGGCGGGGATGAGGCGTGGTCTGCGGGAGCGGGGTTGTTCCGCCGGCGCGGCGGATACACTCCAGTTGGACTGAGCCGCCAGAGTTGGCGTGGCAGTCGTC
>JBEDBL010000120.1:0-8212 GCA_041177245.1 Verrucomicrobiota bacterium | reverse complement strand
GGCCACCGTTGCCGGACAACCGCGCGGCAAGATCCGGCAGTCTGGCCTTCATTTTGTCGAGCGGAAGCGGGACGCCGATGCGCCCGGTGGAACAGACGAGAATCTGGCCGGTCGCACAGCCGAGGACTTCGGCCGTGCCTGCGGCGATAGCTTTCGCCGCGGCGATCCCGCAGGGACCGGTGCACGCATTGGCGTTGCCGCTGTTGAGCAGCACGGCGCGGGCGAACTTGGCTTTGATGTGCGTTTTGGAAACGCGCACGGGCGCCGCTTGAACCCGGTTCGTGGTGAAGACACCGGCGGCGGCCGCGGGAATTTCGGAGGCGACCAACGCCATGTCCTCCCGGCCTTTGTTGGACGCCTTGATCCCGGCGAAAACCGCACCGGCCAAGAACCCCTTGGACGCGGTCACACCTCCCTTGATTTTTTTGATTTTGCTCATGTCAGTCCCGCATCTTCGTCCCAACCCTGCGAAATATTGAAGGCCTGGACCGCCTGCGCGGCGGCGCCTTTGCCGAGATTGTCGATGGCACTAAAGAGGAGCAAGTTGCCCGTCCGCACATCATCCCGCACCGCAATGTCGATAAAGTTCGTGTTCGTCACGTGCTTCGAGTCGGGCAAATGCGGAACAATGCGAATAAAAGTCCGGTCTTTGTAAGCATTGCGCCATGCAGCCTCAACCTCTTTGGCGTCTGTGCCTTTGGCCGGCTTGACCACAATGGTGGAAATCATGCCCCGTGTGACGGGGACCAAATGCGGCGTGAAACTGACGGTAACTTTTCCGCCTGCTGCGGTGGAAAGTTCCTGCTCGATTTCCGAAAGATGCCGGTGCTTCGGGGCGCCATACGCCCGGAGGCTCTCGTTGCACTCGGCAAAAAGCAGCGTTGCGTCGGCCTTTCTGCCCGCCCCGCTCACACCGCTCAGACTGTTGATGACGATCGAGTCGGGTTGGATCAAATTGGACCGCAGAAGTGGCACCAGCGGAACCAGGATGCTGGTCGGATAGCATCCGGGACAGGCGAGCAATCCTGCGTTCTTCAGCGCCGCTTCAGCGCAAATCTCCGGCAAGGCATAGACCGACTCGGCCAACAAGTCCGGCGCCGGATGCTTCTCGCCGTAAAACTCCGCGAAAACATCGGCCGATTTGAGCCGGAAGTCCGCGCTCAAGTCGACGACTTGAACACCCGCTTTCCTCAACGGTGCGGCGAACTCCGCGGCGAGCCCGTGCGGCAGCGCGAGAAAAACAGTCGTGGCACCGGACTGCTTCAACGCATCGAGCGAAGGCTCGACGAATTTCATTCCCGCGATGGACGATCCTGCCATCCGGGGAAAAACCTCCGCCACTGTTTGGCTCGCCGATTGCCGCGAGGTCACCGCGACAATCTCGACCTGCGGATGCCGTGCGAGCAGCGACACGAGTTCCTCTCCCGAGTAGCCGCTGGCCCCGACAACGGCCACTTTGACTTCTTGCATGACTCCCTATTAGCGCAATCCATGCGTGGGGAGACGAGCAAAATCAAAAAACGATCCGGCAAACCAACGGACAACGGGCGCTGGGGGTATGAAACGACCTTTTGCAGCGAGGTCTTCCCGAATGCAAACTGTCCCCATGCGCGACCTGATCGCACCGCTCGCCTCCCCCGTTTACCGACTGCTGTGGATCGCCTCGGTCGTGTCCAACCTCGGCACACTGATGCAGGCCGTCGCCGTGGCGTGGGTGATGACTTCGCTGAGCACCTCGCCGCTTGTCGTTTCCCTCGTTCCGGTCTGCACGCTGGCACCGGTCTTCTTTTTCGGCATCGCCGGAGGCGCGCTGGCCGACATGGTCAGCAGGCGGAAATTTCTCATCGCGACACAACTCTGGATGATGATTTGCGCGACGGCGATGGGCGCGCTCGTCATGGCCGGATTGGCCACACCCACGCGCCTGCTCGCACTGACGTTTGCGCTGGGCATGGGCAACGCTCTCAACCTCCCCGCGTGGCAATCGCTGGTGCAGGACATCGTGCCTCGCGGACACGTCGCATCGGCTGTCGCGCTGAATTCCATCAGCTTCAACACCGGCCGCGTGCTGGGTCCTGTGCTCGGCGGACTGCTCGTCGGATCGGTCGGTGCATCACCTGTGTTTTTTATCAACGCCGCGTCGTTTCTCGGCACGGTGCTCGTCCTGGCCACATGGCAGGGCATCGCACCAACCGCGCATGGCAACGGTTTCTGGCGCGTGGTGACGGACGGTCTGGGCTACGTCCGCCGCGCTGCGCATTTGCACTCGCCGCTCGTGCGCCTGTCCCTGTTCGCGTTCTTGTCGAGCGCGCCGCCCGCCCTTCTGCCGTTGCTCGCGAGGGAACGGCTAACTCTCCAAGCATCGCAATACGGAATGCTGCTTGGTTTTTTCGGGCTTGGATCCCTCCTTGGCGGAGCCTTCGTGCCTGCGCTGCGGCGAAGTATCGGGGCATCGACCACGGTCACGACCGGGGCGGGTCTCATGGGCCTCGCGCTCGTGGCACTCGCTGCAGCCGGCAGTTTCGCCGCGGCGGCCGCTGCGCTGTTTGCCGGCGGCTGCGCGTGGGTCTCGAGCATGGTAAACTTGAACCTCGCAGTGCAGATGTCGGTGCCGGCAACCGTGCGGGGACGCATTATGTCCGTCCACCTGACAATCTTCCAAGGCGGCTTCGCCCTTGGTTCACTCGCCGCGGGTTGGATTGCCAAACATTCCGGTGTTCCCGCCGCTCTCGAGATGTTCGGCGCCGGGCTCGTCATCCTCGCCGCTGCCACGATCCGTCAAGGCTTGCCGGAGACGTCAGTAGCGCCCCATGAAATCACTAAACATTCGGCCTGATTCTGGTGCCCGAGAGCCTTCGTTGCAGTCGGCAAGACAAACGCCTCGGATTTCCTCTCGGCAGCGCTTTTCTTGCGCAGGTTGCGGCGATCGCACCGCCTTTTTGCTGCATCCGCTGCAACGCTGTGGAGGTGCGCCGCCTGCCTAGTTGGTGATGATGGTGAAGTTCCGGTCGAACTTCCTCGCCACGGGATCGTCCGTCACAATGACCGTCGTTCCCGGCTGGATTGTGTCGTAGAGCTTCGCGGCGAAAATCGGATTCACCGCAACGCGCCGGCCGAGATCATCCGCGTCGATGCGCGGGCCCTTGTCGGTGCTGACCCGCATCCATTTTCGTGCGGGGCGCCCGGGCACCCATGCGCTGGTTTTCCCACCCGTGCCCTCGAGCAAAGTGAAGACATGACTGCCAAGCCTCTCCCGACCGGGCATATCCACCGCGGCGCGGCCGATCGGGTTGCCGTTGCGGTAGACATAAAGCGCGCGATCGGCGCTACTCAGAACCATGGTGACAGGTCCGGTCGGGCTGCGCGACGGACCCCAGTCGTATTCCCCGCGATGCAGAGGCCGGACCATCTGCGGATCGAAGTCTTCGGGCGCGAGGAGCAGTCCGGGATTGGCGGCGAGGCGCGGTTGCGGCGTTTTGCCATCCCCGATCACGACCGTGCCGCCCTTCGAGGTGATACCGAAGAGCAATCGGGAAAAATCGTAGGGCAAGCGGATGCAGCCGTGGCTCGCCGGATAGCCGGGAATATTTCCCGAGTGCATGGCCACGCCCTGCCAGGTGAGGCGCTGCATGTTCGGCATGGGAGCGTTGTTGTAGGTCCGCGAGTAGTGGGTCTTCTCTTTCTCCAAGATGGTGAACACCCCGCTCGGGGTGCCGTGCCCTGGCGCGCCGGTGCTCACGCTGGAGCGTCCGATGAGAATCCCGTTGCGGTAAACATGCATGACCTGCTGCGGGATGCTGACCAGCGTGAGCACGGGCCCGGCGGGCGACAGGTCGGGTCTCCACCAGTATTCGCCGGGCTTGAGCGGCCCGGTGGATTTGCCGGTGGGTGTGCCCTTGGTGTGCGCGGAAGGCTTTTCCATCGCGTCTGCTGCAAAGGCGGTAAGCAGCGCCATCGTAATGAAAAGAGGGACGGCCTTCATGGCGAAAAAACACGACAGAATACCCGCGCCAGGACGACGTCAAGTCGGGACGGCGAGCCCATCGTGCCCACAGAACCCCGCGCGGCAGACTGGCAAATTGGGGCGCCAAGGCGTATTGGTGGCCATGGCTCGGCGGCATCCGGCAATCCTCTTGCTCCTGGCATGTTTCGCGACTTCAGGCCAGAGAGTGCATGCCAGCGTCTTGGATGTACGCATCCAGCCATCCTTCTCGGGCCCCCCTCTTCTTCTCGATTCCCTGCGCTACGTAAACTCCGCCAAGGAGACACTCTCGTTCACCAGACTCAGCTTTCTGCTCTCCGGTTTCGCCCTGCAAAAGGAGTCGGGTGAATGGGTCGAATTGCCCGGACAGCATGCGTGGTGCGATGCCGCGAGCCATCGCTTGGATTTTGTTCTGCGCGACATCCCGCAAGGTTCCTACCGTGCTGTTCGCTTTTATTTCGGACCGGATGAAAAAACAAATCATGCGGACATTGCCAAGATTCCCGCCGACGATCCGCTCAATCCCAACATCAACGGGCTCCATTGGAACTGGCAGGGCGGCTACATCTTTCTCGCGTTGGAAGGACTCTTCCGCCGGGAAAATGAAAAGCCTTCCGGCTACTCGTATCACTTCGCCCGCGACGAGCGGCGCACTGCGGTTAGCGTGACCGCGCCGCTCGAACTCAACCATGACGGACTGCTCGTGCTGGACTTCGATCTTGCCTCGCTTTTCAACTCTCCGCGACCGATCTCCATCGACCGCGATGGCGTCTCGACCCACTCGCGCGACAACGACCCGCTGGCCGACAAAATAGGCGCCAATCTTCCGGGCTCGTTCCGCGTGCGGGAGTTTGTTTCGGCCGCTCCCGCCAAGCCGGCAGGCCCCCCGCCCAAGCCGATCGATCTGCCGGAAAAATACACACCCTATGCCTTCCAGATGGCAGGAACATTTCCCATGCCCGCACTGCCGCGAGACAATCCCCTTATTGAGGAACGGGTCTCGCTCGGGAAAAAACTTTTTCAGGAAAAAGCGTTCTCCCGCGACAACTCCATGTCCTGCGTGGCCTGCCATCAGCCAGACAAAGGTTTTTCCGATCCGCGGCGCCGGAGCATCGGGGTACACGGTGATCCCGGCGACCGCAACTCCATGACCGTGCTGAACCTCGCATGGAAAAACGATTTTTTCTGGGACGGCCGCGCCACATCGCTGCGCCAGCAGGTGCTGATGCCGGTGCAGGAGCATGACGAGATGGACGAGAGCCTCGACCACGTGGCGGAAAAACTCTCTGCCGATCCGGAATATCCGCCGCTTTTTGACCGGGCCTTCGGTTCAACCGGCATCACCGCGCAGAAAATCTCCCTCGCCCTCGAGCAATTTCTTTTCACGTTGACGAGTTATCGATCCAAGTTCGACCTCGCCATGGCCGGCCTGACGCAACTCTCCGACGAGGAGCAGAAAGGGTTCGAGTTGTTCATGACCGAATACGAACCACGCATGGGTCAGCGCGGGGCCGATTGCTTCCATTGCCACGGCGGCGCGCTCTTCAGCGATCATGGTTTCCACAACAACGGGCTGGACGAAATCCCGGAGGATGCCGGACGCGCCTCAGTGACGGGTCGCGAGGTAGATCGCGGAAAGTTCGCCACCCCCACCCTCCGCAACATCGCACTTACCGCCCCCTACATGCACGACGGAAGATTCAAGACGCTCGAGGAGGTCGTCGACCACTACTCTCAAGGCGTGAAGCGCGGCGCCAACCTCGATCCGAATCTGGCCAAGCATCCGCCGGAAGGAATGCAACTCAGCGCGGACGACAAAAAAGCCCTCGTCGCTTTTCTCCGCAGTCTGACCGACACGAATGTGCCGGCTTTTTTGAATCAATCACCCGGGAAGAACCCTTGACCAACAAACGGCATCGGAACTCTGCCGTCTACAAAGAGTAAGGCGCGAGAGCCGTGCGAGTTGCCCGGTAGAAACTACGCGGATAGCTGGTGACCGCATTGGTCTCGGTGAACAATGTGGTGATGCCATTCGAAGCAGCTGGCCAGTTGGTGCTGAGATTGGTCCAGTTGGATGACAGGCTGCGGGTGGATTGGACTTGATAAGTCCCGCCCTCGACACTGCTCCAGACCAGAGTGACATCGCCGCCACCCGCAACCGGCGCCTGCATGACCTCCTGCGTGTTCGGGCCGCCGCTGAAATAGTTGGTCACGCCGGAAGGAGGAACGTTGGTATTAATTTCCCCGTTCTTGATGCCGAAATATTGCTTCGAAAGCATGTACGGAAACACCGGTGTTCCGTTCGTATCAATGGTGACAAAGTAAGCGTAGATGCCGCTTGGGTATTCGGGGGTAACGCACCAGCGCCCGTTGTATTGGTCGAGATCGAAATCAACACCCTGCTCGTATCGGTTGTTGCCGGACTTGATCAGATCGCCCAAATAATCGTAGTCCCCGACGTAGCGACCAAGGGTGTAGGTCGTAACATTGGGACCGTTCGTGGTCGCGTAACTGGTTGCCGGGCCATAAGCATTTGAAGACAAAGCAACCGGGTTGCTTCCACTAAGGTTGGCCACTCCCTCGGCGGCGGCCGCCCACTTGGGCAGAGTCTTGCGACCGGTCGTATTGAGATTGGTTGTGCCATACGAACCATCGCGCAACACAAAACCCGTCCGCATACGGCTGATCACACTGCTCGGATCGTTGGTCACGGAATATCCGTAGGGTCCGTAAATGGGATAACCGTCGAAACACCATCCGAGAATGGGCGAGTGCTGGAGGTTGGCATTCGCCAGATTCTCCACGTAGGTGATCGCCTTGGTGTTCGTGTTGGTGGTCAGCAGCATGTTGTCGCCGCGTTGATAACGCACCGCCTTCGGTTCCGCGTGGTAGTGGTATTGGCCGTTCAGTCCGGGTTGGTGGGCGAAGCCCGGATCGAAGGTGACTTGCTCGACCGCCAGCGCGTTGCGCCACCATGGGTTGGTCGCGGCGGTCTGTCCCATCATGTCACTGCCAGTGACCGCGGGTGAATTCGCCGTCTGAACAAAACCATGCGCGTCGCCGAGATCGTAAATGGCCACGCCGTTGACCATCACGCCGATGGGACCGCCCCCGTGCGCTGCCTTGGTTGTGTTGTTCGACGGGAAACGCGTGATGCGTGACGTGTAATTTTGCGAGAGGGGCCAGAAGCCCCAAACTTGGGTCTGTGCCGCGTTTCCATACCACGGCCCCATGGTGTAGGAGGCAACGCCGCCGGCATTGATGTAGACATTGCTCAGGCTGTAACGGATCCGCTGCACGTCGGAATAAACCGGGTTGGTCTGCTTGGCCGAGCCCGTATTGCCGTTGGTCATTCCCGTGGTCGGCCAAGTGGACAGCGGTGACCCGCCATTGGTTTGCCTGACCCTGGCGTATTGTGCGGAATACGTCGTGAACCAAGATGTCAGCAAGGGATCGGCGTGCGCCGCGTGGTCCAGACAAAAGAGAGCCAAAAAAAACAATCCGAAGCGAGACGGCTGCGGATGAGGAACGAGCATGGGGTGTAGGGTAACCGAGATACCCGGGGTTTTCAAACGGATGCATTCCGGACAAAGCGGACACGCTTTGCGAATGGCGTGCCGGTCGCCTTATTGCGACGGCCGGAAGATGATTTGTTGGCGACCGAGTGTTATGGTGCGCGGGGCGGACGATCCGGCCGAGAGAACTTGCAAAGAGACTTGGGTGTTCGGATCGCCGCGCACCAAGGAGAGCAATTCGCGCATGCGCAGATTGCGCGTGTCCACCCAAGAACCGCTCCCATCCGCCACGGCGAGAAGTTTGTCGCCGGTTTGTAGCGCCCCGCTCGCGCTGGCCGGGCTGCCCGGAACAACATTGCCGATGACGGGCACACCCTCTGGTCCGCGCGTAAGCATGGCCCCTATGCCCACGGGCGCGGAGGATTGGATGCCCTGTTGCGCGGCGTTGCGCTCGGATTCCCCCGGAAGCGAACCGGCCCACTCCATTGCTGCAATGGTATCTTTGGTCGCCCAATCCGATGCGATGCGCATGGCCGCGCGCGCGCGCGCCGAATCGTCAGTCGGAGCCATGCTGGAAAAATTGGCGGCGGCAGCGGCCGGGTCCTTGCGTGCCTCGGCCTGCAACAATCCCGCAATCAAAGCATCGCGCGTCCGCGCGTCGCCGACCGTGGAGATCCAACGCCGGGCCGCCTCCGGCGAGGAATCCCCCCACTCA
>JBEDBL010000119.1:0-8239 GCA_041177245.1 Verrucomicrobiota bacterium | reverse complement strand
AGCTTGGCACCAAGCTTCCCGCCTGGACCTCGCGCCACGGCACCGGCGGCGGACGCTGCGCGGTGACCAAGACACGCAGCGGCATCCGCATCCGCCTGGAAAACATGGTGGGCTTCGTCACCAAGGTCAAAGGCCTCGAGCGCCGCGTGCAGTGGGCGCTCAACGCGCAGGCCGGGGCCCTGGAACGCGCAGCCGATGCCATCATCCGCAAAACCGCCAGAAGGGTGGGCTTTCGCTCATGAGTTCCATTCGCGCCGACATCGAACTCAATGCCGCGCCGTTCATCGGCGGCATCGCCAAGGTCCAGCGCCAGATCCGCAACCTGCAGGCGGCGGCCGCCGGCATCACCGCCGCTTTTCTTGCCGCCCGCGCGGCCATTGCCGGACTAAGCGGAGTTTTCAGCGAGATGAAGGGCGCGCTCGACTTGGGCGGACAGCTTTCGGATCTGAGCGCTTCAACTGGGGCCAGCGTGAGCGAACTGGTCGTCTTGCGTCAGGCGCTGGCCAACGCGGGCATGGGCGCCGACGCCGCCGGCCCGATGATCGCCCGCTTCCAGCGAGCTTTGGCCGGGGTCAACGAGGACGGTGTCACCACCCGCGGCGTGCTCGAGGAACTTGGCATCAACACGCTGGCCTTGTCGCGCATGTCGCTGCAGGACCAATTCACCGAACTCTCGCGGGTCATTGCCGCAATCGAGGATCCGGCCGACCGTGCTGCCGCCGCAATCAAGCTCTTCGGCCGCTCAGGCGTGGAAATGCTCGCCTTCATGCGCGACCCGGCAGCCTTCTCCACCGCAGCCGATCAAGTCGGCGAGCTGGGCAATGTGCTCGAAGCCAATGCCAACCGGTTTGATTCGGTCAGCGATGCGATCGAGGCCATGGGTCTGAAGATCGACCAGTTTTTCGTGGGGTTCATGTCAGAGATCTCGGGCCTTGATGTCTTTGAAAGCCTTTCCAAGACCGACTTTACCGGCCTTGGCCAATCGGCGGGCCAAGCCTCCTCGGCTTTGATCCAACTGGTGGCCAGCCTGCGCTCGCTTCTGCCGGTCTTTGTCGGCGTGGGCACCGCCACGATGGCCTTCAAGCTCGGCATCGGCCAGTCGGTGGTAACAGCCGCCTCGCAATTTCCCGCCGCCATGGCCGCCATGACCGCAAGCATGGCCAGTCCTCGCACGGCACTCATGGCCTTGGGCACCGCCGCACGCACCACCTTCACCGGAATGGTGGCCGCAGCGCGCGCGGCCTCGGTCGGCATCAAAGCCGCCTTGGCTTCGACCGGCATCGGATTGGCCGTGGTCGCAGCGGGCGAACTCTTGGCCTACGCCATGGGCCAACGCGACAAGGTCAATCAGACCGCGCGCGGCGAGAAAAGCATCGTCGGCGAATCGGCCCGCATGGCCAATCGCTACGGAACCAGTGCGCAAGCGATCGCCAGCCCCGAAGACCAGTCGGCCGTCATCGACAGCGTCAGCCAGGAAATCGAAGCCGCGCGCGAACGCATCGAGGGGCTGGAGGAAGCATTCCCCGATCTCGGCGCGGAGGAACTGGCGCAATTCGAAAAGCGTCTGCGCGAACGCATCTCGATGCTTGAGGCCATCAAGGACATGGCCGCCAACATCCCGCCGGAAATCATGGAGGCCAATGCGGCCGAAAAGCGCCGGGGCGAGGCCTTGGCCGAAAGCAAACGACGAGCTGAAGAATTGGCGCGTGAGTTGGAGCGCGCCTTGGCCACCCGCGACCAGCGCGCCGAGCAGGCAGCACTCGATGCGATGGATCCGGACCAAGCGGCGCGATCCGTGTTGGACAAAGCTTCCATGGACAATGCCGCACAATCTGAATTGGTGCTCAATGCCACGGGTCTTGAGTCCCTGGACAAAGCACGCCAGCACCTCGAAGCGATCAGCAAGGCCAACGATGCCGAGGTTCGACTCAATGCGGTGGGTCTGCCGGGGGCGGCCGAAATGCTCAAGATGCTCGATACGGCCGAGGGCAAAACCTTGGCCTTGGCTCTGGAAGCAACCGGCTTGCCCGATGCGCAGGCGCTGCAAGCGGCCATCGATGCATCCGATGACAAGACCATCAGCCTTGCCTTGGAGGCCACCGGACTCTCGAGCATTGGCGAACTGCGCGCCGCGCTCGATGGCGTCAGCGACCGCACCGTGCAATTGGCCTTGGAAGCCACGGGCGCCGAGTCGATCGCCGAGCTGCGCGACATGCTCGAGTCAGCTCCGGACCAAAAGACCGTGGACATCCTGCTGCGCACGCTGGGCACGGAAAATCTCGAAGAAGCCAGGCGCAGGCTGGAGGCTCTTTCCTCCGGTGGCGCCGACATCACCTTTGATGCCGAAGCTCTGACTGCCGAGATCGAGCGGCTCAAATCCCTCGGCACGCAGGCCACCGATGCCGAGAAGCAACGACTCTTTGAGTTGCTCTCCATCGAAGAACAACTCTTGGCCGTGCAAAAGCGTCAGGCCGAGGAAGACGCCAAGCGCGCCGAGCAGCAGGAACGGCTTTCCGAACTGCGCCGTGACATGCTCATGGATGCCGAGCAGATCGCCGCCGAAGCCTCCGGAGACACCGAGCGGGCGCGAGAGATCGAGAAGGAACGGCGGGCTGCCTCCATCGCCAAGCAACTCGAAGACCAGGGACAGGATCCCGCAACGGCCGCCGAACTAGGACGCAAGCAAGCCGAGCTTGAGCAACTGCGGCGCGAGTCCTCCGGCAGCGAGCGCCAACCGGTGCAAGTGGCCGATGCCTCGCGGCAAGTCGGCTTGGGCGGACGCTTTTTCGGCGAGGACCGCAAGCCGCAGGAGGAAATGGTGCGCAAGCAAGCCGAGTCCAACCGACTGCTCGCCGAGATCCGCTCCCTCTTGGCCAGCCAACCGCGCCAACTCTTGGCCGAAACTTTTGACTAGGCCGCGCATAGCATCATGCAACTCGTTGGCATTACTCTCAGCGCGGAAAAAACCGGGGCCGTCAGCGCGCGCGTCCCCTTCTACGGCACCAGCGTGTCGGAGGCCTACAACAACATGTCCGCGAGATTCTTGGGCATGCAGCGCACCGGCTTCGACATCCGCCAGGAGCAGGACGGAAATTTCGTGGCCGTGGGTTTCTACGAAGGCGTGCTCGATGAGGGCGGCGGCGCAAGCTACGACAGCGACGAGCGCACCGTCTACGACTGGTCACCATCTTTCGAGCAGGCCGACATTCGCACCCATCCGAAATTTGGCGAACTGCTCAAGAAATACTACGGCACGCTCGATGAGAACGAGGAAGTCACCTGGGGCAAGTATGTCCCGCAGGGCACAGGCTCCGGCGGCGGTCTCGGAGGCAGTGGTGATTCAGCCAACTTCATCGACAACCCGATGCGCGGCGTGCGCGAATTCTATGCGCTCGGCGGTGTCTGGTCGCAGAAGCGGGTCTATCCGAGCATTCCCGGCGATGTGTTCACCAGCGTGGGCCGCATCACCGATGATCCTCCCGGCAATCTTCCCGCGCCGGGCAACCGCTTCTGGCTCACGCTTCCCCCGATCGTCACTCAAAAGGGACAGAAGTGGGAGGTCACGCGGCGTTGGATGCTTTCAGGCGAGAAAAGCACCGGAGCCAAGGAAGCCGCGCAGGACATCTACGAATCCCTCAATGGTTAGCGAACTGGAAAGGCTCATCGCGCGTCCCGGCCAGCGGGTCAAACCGCGCTTGTCCAAATTGCTGACCTGGCTGCACCGGCAGGAACTCACCGCCGGACGCGGCATCCGTCTGGTCCGCTCGGAAAACGGCACGATCATCCGTGCGGCCATCCCCAACAAAGCGTTCGTCGGCGCCTTTTACGTCACGCCGGTCAACGAGAACGACCTGATCGTCAGCGTCGGCTACGTCAACGGGATTGAACCGACCATCGGCGGTGCGAAGATTTCCGGGAGCAAATCGGGACCGCCAACCTTGTCGATGCCTTCGGAATTCGAGGACAACCGCGCCTGGGTCTACGTGGAGGTGAAGATCAACCAGGAGTCGGAGCGCATCGACGCCGAGGATCCCGAGTCAGTCATCATGACGACCGGCAAATCAGCCGCCACCGACGACAAGTTCAAGGGACGGCATCCGGTGGCCATGATCCTCAAACTTGAGGACGGGTCCTACGGCGCCAGACAGATCTCCTACTTCTCCCTGCGGCACGCCTACCGCGGTGGACGCCACTTTTTCGTTCCGGCATGAAAGTGCGCGCCTCGCAGTGGAACGCGGCTCTGCGTCGCGCTGGTGCCCTCATGCCCCGGGCGGGCAAGGGCATCAATATCTACCGTAGCCCGAGGGAAACGGTGATCTCCTTGGCCGACCAACCCCTCTCCTGGCGCCATCCGTGGCACACGCTGCTCTCATGGGTGGACGAGAAGTGGCAGTTCAACGTGAAGCCGGGGTTCGTCAACGGATTCGATCCCGTCGTGCCGGGCACCGCGCCGGAACCAACCGAAGAGGAACCCAAGCCCAAAGACTTGGGCATGATCGATGTGCCGTGGATTCCCATGCGTGGCACCAGGCTCGTGGGATCGGATGGCAGTCGCGTGCCGCCGTTTTTCAAAAAGCTCGGCGTCAAGCAGGTCAAGATGCCCTCGGTCACGCTCGGCAATTTCGACAGCTTCAACGTCGGCGACCTCATGCAAGCCGCGGAGGACGCCGCCTCCAACCGAAAACTGGTCGCTTTCGACATCTTCGTCACCATGGCGCGGGCCACCTACAAGATGGAACCGACCTTCACCAACAACATCGTTCTCGGTTCCCTGCTCGAATACAACGTGACTTACGACACCAATTCGCTCGCGGCCTTCGGCACGCGCCCTCGACTCAACCAGGCGCCGAAGATGGACGAGCCTAGCCCGCCGGATCTTTCGTCACGATTGTCGGGCATCGTGGGAGACGATGGCCTTGACCGGTTGCCTGTCGCCAC
The DNA here is from genome assembly GCA_041177245.1 of Verrucomicrobiota bacterium. Taxonomy (GTDB): domain Bacteria; phylum Verrucomicrobiota; class Verrucomicrobiia; order Chthoniobacterales; family JACTMZ01; genus JACTMZ01. The sequence goes on along the minus strand of JBEDBL010000119.1, from coordinate 3,301 downwards.
CGGCTATCTCTTGGCCCCAGCGGAGAACCCCAGCGACGAACCGGACCGCAATTGGACTCCCTACGTGGAGCACAAGTGCTTCTGGAACGTGACGCACCAAGCGCGCAACGCCGTGCCGATCAATTTGCCGCAACTCTCCGGCATGGCCGGGCTTTTCGCCCTCACCTCACGCTACACCTTGGCCCCGGCGGCCACCTTCGCCGTGATGGAAGCCGAAATGCAACGCATCACCGCCGCGGTCTTCAACTCAACCACCAACAAGGGCGTCTTCTGGACCACATGAGTAGCGCCAACACTTACGGCCTCAACAAGGAAGCCCGTTTGCGGGCCGAGCGTGAAAAGGACCAGACCGAGAGCAACAAGGAAGTGCCCTTGAATCCGCCATTCCCCTTCGAGGTCTTGGCCTTCTCGCCCGAGACCTTCGGCATCACCCACTACAGCGACGCCCCGCCGGACAACAAAGACCAGTAGCTTTGACACCGCCAGCATCGGCGGAATGCGCCAGTTGCTCTTTGCCGATTTGACCCGACGGATTTTGTCCGCTGGCGCCACCGGCGACACCTTCAACTTCCCCACGTTGACCGCGGGCGACACGCTGGCCATCTCCCTGCGCTTCATCCAACGCATCGGCAGCACCAGCCCGACCGAGGTGTATCCGAAAATTCGCGCCGTGCGGGCCTCGATCGGATTCCTCGACCGTCGCCCGACCAAGGGAAGCTTCGCCTTGAAGATCGGCGATGCGGCTTCAACCAGCCTCAACACGACAAGTTTGCTGCCGCATGCCGCCACGGCCGCGCAGATCAAGGCCGCCCTTGGCGCCCTGCCTGTCTTGGACACCGGCGTCGAGGTCGTCTTCGAGGACGATAGCTATCTCATCCGCTGCGACGATGGCCGTCGCCTCACCTTGAGCGCGGCGCACAACACGCTTTTCCCGACAAGCTTCGGACGTGTTTTCGCCCAGGAAATCAACGGCCAGTGGCTGCACGAACTGCGCTTGGTGCAAGCGCCCTTGGCCCACACGGACTCCTCCATGCGGGTGCTGCCGCAAAGTCCCTTTGTCACCACGATCCAAGACGGTTACACCAGCCCAGACGGGCTTTTCACCTATCCGGAAATCCAGCAACTGACCATGCCGCCGGACTTCCGCGGCACCTATCAGTTCAAATTTCAGGACTACTACCGCACCGACATACTCGACACCACCGACGGACCATCGCAAATCGAGACGGCCATCAACAAGATGCTGGCCGAGATCGGCCCGGACCGCTCGGTCGGCGTGACCAATCCGACCACCGGCCAGGCCCTCATCACCTTCGGCGGCGAGTGGTTCAGGGGAGTCGATGTCGAGCAGCTTCAGGTCTACGTCACCTCCGCCCCGCCCGGAGACCCAACCGTGGCCCTTGATCTCAACACGGCGGAAATCTGGACCGCCCTACGCGCGGCCAACGAGATCACCGCCATCCCGCTGGAGATCGAGTTGGACATCCTCGAGGACAGTGCCACGGGTGATGACGATCTTGAGGCCGATTTCCGAACCATCAAAGTTCAGTCCTCGGTCAACCTGCGCCGCGCGGTCTTCTTCCCCGGTTTGACCGGCTTGCAGAACGTAGACTGGCTGCGCAACCCCGCCCCGCGCGACTACGTGCCGTTCACCCCGAGCCAAGTCATCACCGGATCGCAGCATTACGCTTCGGTCTTCGGGGACGGTTCAAACGACACTTACAGCTTTCCGCACAATCTGGGCACGTCGCTTTTGCATGTCACCGTGCGGCAAAACGGCGAACCAAACCACATTCTCGATCCAAGCCAATACACGGCGCGCCTGGCCGGTGACGACGAGCTGGTGCTCGAATTTTCCGAACCGGTCGCCGAGGACAGCCTGGCCGTGGTCATCAGCACCGCCGGCCCGGTCACCGTGCAGAACATCCACACCCACACGATCGCGCAAATCGTGGGGCTGCAAGACATGCTCGAGGACATCGGACAACGCTTGGCCGATTTGGAGCGCATGTTGCCGCGACCCGGAGCCGCCAGCGCCAACACCGCCGCAGTGCCCGTCGCCCACCGCGTCCCGGCTTTTGGCGAGGTCTTGCCCGATCTTTCGCTGATCGGCGTGGACCAGGAGGACGTGACGCTGAGTTCGCAGCTCATCGCCCAAGACAAGGAAACCAATCCGCCCCAGGCGCCATCGGGCACCAACGTCTCCACCGAGCAGGACAAGCAAAAGGAGGAAGACCAAGCAATCAAACGCGACCCCGACGCGCTGGCGGCAAACATCGTCTACCGCGCCATCATTCCCGCCGTTGGTCGCCCCGGGCAGGTGGGTTCTTCGGTAAAAAAGGATTCGGTCGGCAATATCATCGAGCCGGAGATTCCCGAGATCACCGCCGATCCAGCGCTCTGGCCGCAAAAGTCCGGCACGCGCTTGCCTGCACTCCTTCCCGCGGTGCAAGCGGCGTCGATTGTCGACACCGTCGATCTTCCGACCACCGACGAGCCAACCGTTTTCCGCAACACCTCGAGTCAAACGCTCATCCTGCCCGGAGATTTCGGCCGCAAGGACCAGAGCGTGCCTGCGGGTGGTCTCTTCGCCTGGGCCAAGGGCGCCTACTTCCGCGTCCGTCCCGAGGGCGCCAACATCTACTACCCGCTCGAGTTTGATCGCGAGCTGTGGCGCCTCTACATCGGCCCGGACCAATTCCCGAAGAACTCGCTCCTAGAAGTGGCCGGCGAGTTGCGCATGCGCCTGATCGGCGAATTTTTCGATGCGGTCATCAAGCCCCTGCCGCAGGTGGATCTGGCCGCGCAGTTCCTGCTCAAGTGCGAGGCGGTCGAAATGGCCGATGGTCCGCAGATGGGATCGGCCGTGCGCACCGTGCTCCTGGGACAGACCAAGATCGCGCTCTCGCCCTCGCTTGAGTCGATGCGCTGGAGCCTGCGGGTCAAAAACGAGGAGGGCGTGGCCGCTTCCAACTGGCTGACCTACGGAAAGAGCACCGCAGGCGACGGCTTCGCCACTCCGGCCATCCTGCGCCTGCGACTCTGCGGTTTCGACGTAGATGACACGCAGGCTGCCGGTGAAGAACCCGTGCGCGGCCAGATCGCCATGATCATGCCGCAAACCAAACTCGACGTGACCGTATGATCATTACCGGAGGAATCGACAAAATCGACCGCTTGCCCTCGCCCGCCTTGGGCCTGCTGCCGGCCGTGCATGACGCCACGGTCATAGAGTTTGATGCCACGCCGGTCACCGAGAACGGACAAACCACGACACCGGTTCTCCCGGCGCCGGAACCAA
>JBEDBL010000118.1:0-8276 GCA_041177245.1 Verrucomicrobiota bacterium | reverse complement strand
TCAGGGCGACGGACAGCAACTGGCGCGCCTTTACCGCGCAGCCGATCTTTTCGTGCATCCCAGCTTGCAGGAAACTTTCGGACTTGTTGCCTTGGAGAGCCAGGCCAGCGGCACTCCGGTCGTCGGCATCCGCGGCAGTTACATGGACAGGATCATCTTCACCGACCAGACGCACTGGGCGGCGGAAAATTCCCCGCTGGCGCTGGCCGATGCCATCCGCGCCATGGCGAAACGAGATCTGGCTGCCGACGGAGCGGCGGCGGCGGCGCGGGTGAGAGAATCCTACTCTTGGAATCAGGTATTCCAGCGGCTGTTTGCCGTTTACGCCGAAGTGGCGGGGAAGTAGAAATCATCGACGCTATGCCCTCCGATGATGTCATCCGGCCGTATCGTCCCGCCGACCGCGACGCGGTGCGCCGACTTTGCTGCGAGACCGGATATCTGGGCAAAGCGATCGATCCGGTCTTCGAGGACCGCGAGCTTTTCGCGGATTACCTGACAAGTTTTTACACCGACTGGGAGCCCGAATCCGCTTTCGTGCTCGAACAGGACGGCGAGGTCAAAGGATACCTGCTCGGTTCACGTCGTCCGCTACTGCACCAAGTCCACGGTTTCCTGACCAACCTCCGCCTTTTCGCCAAAGGCATCTTCCGTTATCCGCGCTACAGCAAGGCGTCCAAGGCGTTCGTCCGCTGGATTCTCCTCAATGCGTGGCGCGAAGTGCCCGCCGCACCGCGCCGCATCCCGCATTTCCATTTCAACCTGCTGCCCGAGGCCCAGGGCATCGCCGGCACGCGCGAGCTGCTGGTGCGGTATTTCAACCATCTGCGCGCCAACGGCGAAAAACAGGTCTTCGGCCAGGTCGTGACCTTCGAGGACCGGCGCGGCGCGAAAGTTTTCGAACGCTACGGTTTCCGCGTGATCGGGAAAAAGGAGATCACAAAATACCGCGCTCACAGCCCCCATCCCGTCTACCTCTGCACCGTCATCAAGGATCTCGACGACGGCAAACTCGTGGAATACGCGGCGCGCTGAAGGCGGCCGGATTTGGTTTGGCTCTAACACTCAACGGTCTTGCCCTGTGCGAAGGGAGTGCGATTCTTTGCGGTGCGTGAAATACGACTTCATAAGATGCCCTGATCGCACCGGCACGGGATCCCTCAAATGGGAGCGCCATGCCGGACGCAATATCCTGCCGATGTGGGTGGCGGACATGGACTTCGTTTCTCCGCCCGAAGTCATCGACGCGCTGCAGGAACGCGCCGCGCACGGCGTGTTCGGCTACACCGTGCCTCCGAAATCCACGGTCGACGCGGCGATCAATTACCTGGCCGAAAAACACGGCGTCAGCGCCACGGCGGAACAAATCGTCTGGTTCCCCGGACTCGTCCCTGCCCTCAACGTGGCTTGCCGCGCCTTTGTCCAACCCGGCGAAGAAGTCCTCACCTGCGCGCCGGTCTATCCACCGTTTCTCAGCGCGCCGGAATTCGCCGGGGTCGGACTGATCAAAGTCGATCTTGCGGAACGCGACGGTGTCTGGGACATCGACTTCGACGCGCTCGAAGCTGCGGTCACACCGAAGACCAAACTTTTCATACTCTGCAATCCGCACAATCCGGTCGGACGGGTCTTCCCGGAATCGACAATCCCGCGCCTCGCCGAGTTCTGTCGCAAACACACGCTTGTGCTCATTTCGGACGAAATCCACTGCGATCTCGTGCTAGACAATGTCAGGCACACCAGCGGACTGAAATTCTCAAGCCCCGACGGCCCTCCCATCGTCGCCATGTTTGCTCCGAGCAAGACATTCAACTTGGCCGGCCTGGCCTGCGCCTTTCTTGTCATTCCCGACGCGCAGACCCGCCGCACTTTCCAACGTGCGGCCCGCGGGCTCATCACGGAAATCAATGCTTTCGGCTACGCGGGCTGCGAGGCCGCACTGCGTCACGGTTGGACCTGGCGCGACGAATTGCTCGATGTCCTGCGCGCCAACCGAAGCCATGTGGAAAATTTCGTCGCCTCTTCGCTCCCGGGCATACGCACATGGCACGTCGAAGCGACTTATCTCGCCTGGCTTGATGCGCGCCAACTCGGGTTGCCCGATGCCGCGAAATTTTTCGAGGACCATGGAGTCGGTCTTTCGGATGGCGTACCCTTCGGCGCCGGACCGGGCTTCCTGCGTCTCAACTTCGGATGTCCGCACACCCAACTCGACGAAGCATTGAACCGCATGGCCAAGGCTATCGCCCAAGCATGATTGCAATGTAGCGGTGGCGTCCCCGCCGCCGGTCGTTGTCCCATGACACCCCACCCTCTTCATCGCGCACCGCTCTGCCGCCCCGAAAATCTCGGTGCACCCATCCCCGACTCGCTCCACGCCGTTTCGGTCTGTCTCCCGAGATGGGCGGACATCATCGGCTACGAAGAGAAAGAACCCTGCGTCATCGACCGCATGCGCACGGGTTATCCCCGTTTCTTTTTTCATCCGCTTGTCCAAAAACTCCGCGGCACGCTCGACCCCAAACCCGGACGCGACGTGCTGCCTTTCGCTTGCGAACAAGCCGCGCGCGAGTGTGCGGCTTTGGCGGGAGGCAAAGCGGTGGAAGTCGACGGACTCTGGGTTGCTTACTTTCCCGCGGAAAATTTCGGGATCGCCCGCGCTTACTGGCAACATGCCGGACGTATTCTATCTTCGCGTGCCGCGGAGGATTGGCTCGGCGCGAGGAAATTGGTCACGCCAGATGCAGAACTCGAGCGGATCCTGCGCGAGCGGCTCGCCGGTTGGTCCGGCGCGCCCGCGGAAAATATCGGCCTGCATCCGAGCGGGATGGCGGCGATTTATGCTGCTTTCCGCATGGTCACCGCGCGCCGCCCCGGACAACGCACGGTCATGTTCGGATTTCCTTACACCGACACGCTGAAAATTCTCGAGAAGTTCGGAAATGGCGTCGAGTTCTTCCCGCGCGGCGATGCGGCGGATCTCGCCAAGCTGCGCGGCATTGTCGAAGGCGGGGAAATCGCGGGGATTTTCTGCGAGTTTCCCGGCAATCCGTTGCTCAACACGCCCGACTTGCCCGCGCTGCACGAGCTGGCTTCCGCGCGCGGCGTGCCGGTTGTCGTCGACGACACCATCGGCACATTTTTCAATTTCGACGTGCTGCCGCACGCCGATCTCATCGCCACGAGTCTAACCAAGGCAATTTCGGGTGAAGGCGATGTGATGGCCGGCGCTCTGTCGGTGAATCCATCCGGCTTGTTTGCGCGGACTCTCCCGCCAAATGCTCCGGGTGGAATCTATGCGCGCGATCTCGCCGTGCTGGAGAGCAACTCGAGGAACTTCCCCGAGCGCATGGAAATCTCCAACGCCAACGCCATGCTATTGGCTGAATTCCTTGCCGCACACTTCGCCATAGAGCACGTCTGGTATCCGGGTCTTCATCCTTCAGGCGTCTGCCGGTCGCTGCGCAAACCGCGCGGTGGCTACGGGGCGGTTCTCTCTTTTCTTCCCCGCGACGCGGCGCGGAACACCCCCCGTATTTTCGAGGCGCTCGACGTGAGTCGTGGCATCAGCCTCGGCACGACCTACTCTCTCGTCTGCCCTTATGTGCAACTCGCGCACTACAACGAGCTGGCCTGGGCCGGAGAGTGCGGCATCAATCCGTATCTTCTGCGCGTCGCCGTCGGCACTGAACCTTGGGAGGACTTGCGGCAGCGCTTCGAGACAGCGCTGAAATGAAGAAGGCGGGGATCACTCCCCGCCTTCGTGATAATACTCTCCTTCGCGACTACCGCTTGGACAAGGCGAAAAGACCCGGGCCCGATTTCTTCACGCCCTTGAGAGTGTAAAGACGCGCCGCGAGATTCTTTTTGGGATCGGAAACGTTCCAGACGTATTTTTCCGACTTCAACCCCTGCAGGATCGCGTCGACATTCATCGGTCCGCCAGCGCGCTTGAGCACCTTGGCCACCGCTGGTCCGAGCGGACCGCTCGGAGACGATGGGCGTTTCTTGCCTTTGAACGGCGAAGTGCGCTTTTTGCGACGTCCTCCTTTGACGACTTTGGCCGGACGGCCGGGCTTGCGCCCGCGCTTGGCCGGACGTCCCGGTTTGCGGCCGGGGCCCGCAGAGGCCTCGCGCACGATCACCGCACCGCTTCCGCGGAGCGAAATATTTTTCCCGAGAAGACGCGCGAGTTCGCTTTGCAGGGATTCTATTTTTTCCTGCAGATCGAGCGCGCGGCGAAGTGTGGCTGTAGTGATTGTTACCATAGAGTTGCTGATTGTTTATAATTAACGGATCAGGGCAACATAATTTGGTTAAGCTCGCCTGTCGCTGGCCTCTCGACACCGCGCGGAGAAACATCCAAGATCGACCGCATGTCTGAGACGGCCGCGCGCTGGGCGCAACAATTGATGGATTCCTATCGCGATCATGCCGGCGTGAACGCGAGCGACGGGCCCGGCTTCCCCTCGAAACCGGAAGTCGCATCGCTTTGCCTGGAGATCATGCAGTTGCTCTTCCCCGGCTACCACGACGGCGGCGCGCTGGCCAAACTCGAGTTGGCGGAATTGACGCGCGACCGCGTCGCCACAGTCTCCGATGATTTGCGCCGAGTGCTCCATGCCGCTCTTGGCGAGGAGGGCGGTTCCGCCTCGCGCGCGGCGGAAACGGTGCGCCGCCTATTCGAGGAACTCCCGGCCATCCGGGCCTTGCTCCAGACGGATGTGGAAGCGGCCTATGAAGGCGATCCTGCCGCCGCGACGCGCGACGAGATCATCCTGTCGTATCCGTTCCTGGAGGCCGTCGCTATACAACGCGTCGCGCACCTGCTCTACCGCGCGGAAATTCCGCTCATTCCGCGCATGATGACCGAGTGGGCGCATGCGCAAACCGGCATCGACATCCATCCGGGCGCGAGCATCGGCAGCCACTTCTTCATCGACCACGGCACAGGCGTGGTCATCGGCGAAACCTGCCGCATCGGCGCGCACGTGAAGCTTTACCACGGCGTTACCCTCGGCGCGCGCAGCTTCGCCAAAGATGAACAAGGCCGCATCAAGAAAGGCGGCAAGCGCCATCCGGATGTGGAAGACAATGTCACGATCTATCCGAATGCCACCGTGCTCGGCGGCGAAACGGTCATCGGCCGCAACTCCACCATTGGCGGCAATGTATTTCTCATGCACAGCGTCCCGCCGAACTCCCTCGTTTATTGCGAGGAGGCGCAGATGCGTGTCGTAGCCAAAGGCTCGAAAGCGGACAACGCGGATTATTCCATCTGAACGTATGCTCGCACGCGCCTTGCAACCCGGCGCTCCCCATCCGGCGGAAATTCTTCAGGGGTTGGAGAACGAAGCCCGCGCATGGGCCATCCGCTTGGAACTACCGCAGCTTGCCTCGCGCGTCACATTGCACTGGCACGCGCGCCTGCGCACTACCGCTGGACTCGCGCGGCTCGACTGCGCGGTCATCCTGCTTAATCCGCGCTTGCTCGCCTTCCCTGAGGAATTGACCCGCACGTTTCTCCACGAGTTGGCCCACCTCGTCGCGCATGCACGCCACCCGCGGCGCCTTCTCCATCCGCACGGACCCGAGTGGCGCGATGCGTGCACGGATCTCGGGTTATCTGGCGAACGGCGCTGCCACACATTGCCGCTCGCCGCGCCGCGTCGCGTCGCGCGTAAGTTCCTCTACCACTGCCCGCATTGCCGCAAGGAGATCGCAAGGGTTCGTCCCTTCCGTCGGGCCGAAGCCTGCTTGACCTGCTGCCGCGCCCATGCCGGCAGCCGCTACGACCGGCGGTTCCGGTTCGTGGCAGGACCCGCCCCCGTAAACGGAAATAGTCTGGCCCAGCCCGAGCTTTTTCGGTTGTGACCCGGCAAGCCTGTTCGTCACACTCTGTTTCCCCCTCGATCTCCTCATGAGCCAAAACATCGAATCCCGCCTCGTAGAAAACCGCGTGGTCAAACCCCCGCGCGCCTTCAGCAAACAAGCGCGCATCAAAAGCCTCGCCGATTATAAACGCATCCACGCAGCCTCGATAAAAAATCCGCAGAAGTTCTGGGCCGCAGAAGCGTCCGAATTGAAATGGGGTCGCAAGTGGAAATCCGTCCTGAAATGGAGAGTCCCTTTTGCCCGGTGGTTCGACGGCGGCACGATCAACGTCACGGAAAATTGCGTCGACCGCCATGCCGTGGGCGACCGCAAAAACAAAGCGGCCATCATCTGGGAGGGCGAACCCGGCGAAAAACGCACGCTCACTTACGGACAACTCCAACGGGAAATCTGCCTCTTCGCCAATGTTCTCAAGCGCAACGGCGTCAAGAAGGGCGATCGCGTCATCATCTACATGCCGCTCGTGCCCGAAGCCGCCATCGCCATGCTGGCCTGCGCGCGCATCGGCGCGGTGCACTCGGTCATCTTCGGGGGATTCAGCGCGGACAGCATCCGTGACCGCGTAGCCGACTGCGGCGCGACGTGCATCGTGACTGCGGATGGCGGATACCGCCGGGGCGCCATCGTTCCGCTCAAACACAATGTCGATGCCGCGCTCGCAAGCGAAACAACGGTCAAAAAGGTGATAGTGCTCAAGCGCGCCAACAACGAGGTGCACATCCAAGAGGGACGTGATGTCTGGTGGCATCGCGAACTGGAATACGTCAACGCCGACTGCCCCGTGGTGCACCACGACAGCGAGCATCCTCTATTCATACTCTACACCAGCGGATCGACCGGAAAACCCAAGGGCATCCTGCACACGACGGCCGGCTATCTAACTCAGGCCTGCGCCACGACGAAATACGTTTTCGACCTGCGCGAGGACGACATCTACTGGTGCACGGCGGATGTCGGCTGGATCACCGGACACAGCTATCTCGTCTACGGTCCGCTCGCCAACGGTGCGACGTGCCTCATGTATGAGGGCGCGCCGAACTGGCCCGACCCCGATCGTTTCTGGCGCATCATCGAGAACTACGGCGTGACGGTCTTCTACACCGCGCCGACCGCCATCCGCGCCTTCATCAAATGGGGCGACGACTGGGTCGACAAACACGATCTCTCTTCGTTGCGTCTTCTCGGCACGGTCGGCGAACCGATCAATCCCGAGGCGTGGATGTGGTATCACCAAAAGATCGGCGGCGGACGCTGTCCGATTGTCGACACGTGGTGGCAGACCGAAACCGGCGCTATCATGATTTCGCCGCTGCCCGGTGCCACACCCACGAAGCCCGGCACGGCGACGCTTCCGTTCTTCGGCATCGATGCGGCCATCGTGGACGACAAAGGCAAAGAGGTCGGCCCCAACGAAGGCGGCAAGCTCGTCGTGCGCAAACCGTGGCCCTCCATGCTGCGCACGATTTACGGCGACCGAGCGCGCTACAAGAAAACCTACTGGAGCGAAATCCCCGGGTTTTATTTCACCGGCGACGGCGCACGTCGCGACAAGGACGGATACTTCTGGATCGTCGGCCGCATAGACGACGTGCTCAACGTGGCCGGTCACCGGCTCGGCACGGCGGAAATCGAAAGCGCCCTCGTCGCGCATCCTTCCGTGGCCGAAGCGGCCGTGGTCGGCCGACCCGACGAGATCAAGGGACAGGGCGTCGTGGCATTCGTCACTTTGAAAGAGGGCGAAAAACCCACATCCGAACTTCGCGACAAACTCCGCAAACACGTGGGTCACGCCATCGGGGCCATCGCCAAGCCGGACGACGTCCACTTCGCCGAGGCGCTGCCTAAAACGCGGAGCGGAAAAATCATGCGCCGCCTGCTCAAGGAAATCGCCAGCGGCAAGGATGTCAAAGGCGACACGACCACGCTCGAAGACTTCAGCATCCTTTCGAAGCTCAAGTTGAGCGACGCGTAATCCGCATTGGTGCAGACGGAGCGCCAGTTTCTTCTTTCGCTTCCGCCGGCCATGGCGGAGGCCTTCGGCCATTCGGATCGCTACCGTTTTCCGGAATGGTTCGCGGCCTGCGATCCGCCCGGTGGCAAACTCGGTTCGGGAGGCGGATTGATGCATCTCCTGCACGAGTGCTGGAAGAAACTCGGATCGACCGGATCATTCCGCGACTGGCTGCTGGACACACCGAAGACGGCGATCCTCGCGGGAGGTCAGAGCCGCCGGCTTCCGGCCTACGCCGCCACGGGTAAGGTGCTCATTCCACTTCCCGTCATGCGGTGGAGCCGCGGACAACGCATCGACGGGACTTTGCTCGATTACATGTGGCCCGAGTTCGACCGCATCATGGCGCGATCCGGAGCGGACTACCCGC
>JBEDBL010000117.1:0-8360 GCA_041177245.1 Verrucomicrobiota bacterium | reverse complement strand
GGGCGAATGGACGCACAACGAACCGTTCCCCGTCACCGCCCCGATGGTCGCCGAGGCCATCCGCGCCGCCGATGCCGCGGGCCGCGCTTTCCTCGCGGCCTGAACGCGCTCGTTCCGGTGTTACCGGCCGAGGTATTGCTCGATCATCTCCACTTCCTGCGTGGTGAGCAGTGAGGCGTCGAGTGTTGCGCCCATCAACTCTGCTTGTTCGGGTTCGCCCTTGGCCGCGAGCACGCAGACCACCACCGCTTTTTGTCGCGGCGTGATGGTATCCGAGCGCAACGAGAGGCCGCGAAAAACCGCGGCCGCTTCGTTGCTCTTTCCCTGCTTGAGCAGGGCGAGGGCCCGAATGCTACACGTATCCATGTCGTTGCGGGCGCCGAGGCCGCGCGCGGCCACCGCGTCCGGAGACGCCGTGCCGGCAACGAGTCCATAGTAGTCGGCCGCATTGGCCGCTTCGATGTCGCCTGGCGAAGCCCGCGAGATGGCGGTCCACGCGTCCCGCAACTCCGCCGCATCGCGGCCACGGCTTGAAACATAAAGCAGGCATTCGCGCGCGATCCGGCCTTTGGCCGGATCGGCCAAGGTATTCACGAGTGCGGCGGTGAGCAGCGGCTTTTGTCCGTCGGCCTGCACGAAGCCGAGCAACACCGGCATTTGTGTCGGATCGTCGATGGCCGATTGGATGGCGCTTTCATACCCCTGCCGCGCCGTGCCCTCGCGGCCGGTGTGTTTCGCCGCGCGCGCGCGGAACAAATCGGCGAGGCTTCCGGTGAGCGGAGTTTTTTTGGCCAGCGCGGCGTCGATCGCAGCCCAATCGCCACGCCCGGCGGCCGCATCGAGCCAGAGGACGAAAGCATCCGGGTTGGTGCGCGCCTTGGCTTCCGTCACGAGTTCCATCGCGCGTTCGAATTCCTTGTGTTCGTTGAGCCAGAACATGGCGGGCACTTTGCGTTCGACCGGCGCGCCGGCGAAGCGCGCCATGACGGCATTGACGATCAAGCGGCGCCCTGCCTCGTCCGCGAGCCAACGCTCGGTCTGCACGAGGAGAAATGTGCGGTCGTTGGCGCGCGGGTGGCTCTCCAAACGCGCGATCCAGTCCGCCTTTTTATCCGGAGGAACAATGCCGGGGGAGACACCGGCGGCCAATGCTTCGAGACCCGTGGCATCCTCGCGGGATGACAATCCTTCGAGGATCGTGAAGGCTTCGCTCCGCGCTTCCGCCGCATTCACGCCGCGCGCGGCGAGAAGCGATGCGAGTTGCAACCGTGCGCTGTCGCGTGCCGCCGAATCTTCGGCGACCGCGCGTAGTTCGCTTTCCGCGGTCGCGTTATCTCCGGCTGCACGTGCTTGCGCGGATTTGACCAATTTCGCAAAGCCTTCATCGCCCGCTGCAGCAAGATTCCGCGCTTCCTGCGCGGCAAGTTCGTATTTTCCGTGGCGCAGCGCGGCGAGCACGCAGTGTTTCCGGTCTTCCGTCGAAGCCTCCTCCGTCGCGACAAGTTTGGCGTGGATCGGCAAGGACTGCGGATCGCCCGAGGCATCGAGCATGCCGGCCAGCGCGCGCAGGACCTGCGGTTCGTCAGGCCGCATGCGCCAGGCGGTTTGCACGCGAACCATCGCTTCGCGTTGGCGACCGGAGGCGAAAAGTTCCGCCGCGCTGCGGGCCATCTGCTTCGCCTGACGCGTCCGCCATTTGTCGACGAGTCCCGCCGCCGATGCGCCGGCCATGGCGATGGCGATGAGAAGAAGCGCGAGGATGATCTTCCGGCGGCGCGCACGGGTTTGCGCCTCGCGCTCTTCCCTGTCGAGCGAGGATTCGTATTTGTCCGGCGGGCTATCGGGCTCGGGTTGCGGCACGGGTCAACCTAACGCCGTATCTTCGGCTGTGCCAACGACAACCTTGGCAACTTCTCGGCGCGGGATCGGATGGGGCGGATTTTTGCCGCGTACGCGGTGAAGTTCCCCTTTGTCGTCCCGGTTGCGGTCTCCCCGGCGTTCCTGCTACCAATGCAGCTGTGAATAAACCAACATCCCTACACCTTCTCGGCGCGGTGCTTTGCGCGACGTTCCTTCTTTCGAACTCTCCGGCCCGCGCGGCCGAAGACAACACGGCGGCGGTCCGCGCCGCGAGCGACCAATTCTACACCGCGCTCAACAAGCTCTTCACCGGCGACATGGCGCCGATGGAAGCCCTCTGGTCGCACCGCAAAGACGTGACCTACATGGGACCGGGTGGCGGGTTCCTGGTCGGATGGGAGGCGGTGCGCAAAGACTGGGCATCCCAAGCCGCCATGAAAATGGGCGGTTCGATCAAGCCCGCGCAGGTCAGGATCACAGCCGGCAGCGATCTGGCCACGGTGAGCAACATGGAAGTCGGCTCGGTCGCGATCCAAGGTAAAAAGAAAGCGATCTCGCTGCGCGCGACGAGCATTTACCGCAAGGAAAACGGGCAGTGGAAGATGATCGGTCACCACACCGACCTCATCCCGCGCATGGCGAAAAAGTAAGGTCCCGCCCCGCCTTCAGAATCAACGCAAAACCCGCGTCCCAGACGCGGGTTTTGTTTTGGTGTCACACATTCTCGCGCAACTTGGTGCCGATGGCAGGGTTTGATCTGTCATGTTTCGCGGGATCATTGTCGCATCAGCCGCCCTTGTGCTCTCCTTCGCCGTGGGCCATGCCGCGGAGAATCGTCCCCCGCTGCGTCCGAACATCATCACGATTGTGGGCGACGACATCGGGTGGGGCGATGTCGGGTTCCACGGTTCATCGATCAAGACCCCGAACCTCGACCGCCTCGCCTCCGGTGGCGCGCGCCTCGACCGGTTCTACGTCAATCCGATCTGCAGCCTGACCCGCGCCTCGTTCCTTACCGGACAATTCGTCGCGCGCACCGGCGTGAACAATCGCTCGGGGCTGCCGCTGGATTACCGGATTTTCCCCGCCGATTTCCACGCCGCCGGCTATCAGACGTGGATGTGCGGCAAATGGCATCTCGGCGGATCCGCGGAAAACGCGCTGACCGGCCATGAATATCATCCCGATGCGCGCGGGTTCGACCACTTCTACGGTTTTCTCGGCGGGGCCGTCGATTACTCCACGCATATCAACCGCGAGAGCGGTGCGTTGGATTGGTGGCGCAACGGTGGGCAGGTTGCGGAGAAGGGTTACTCCACCGATCTGCTCGCCGACGAGGCGATCGGCCTGATCAAGGCGCGCGACACGAATAAACCGTTCTTGTTGCATCTCGCGTTCAACGCGGCGCACGGTCCGTTGCAAGCGCCCGACGGAACTTCGTGCGGCGGCAACAAAACCGCGATCTACCGCGCGGTGGTCGAAGGCATGGATGCCGCGATCGGCCGCGTGCTTGCCGCGCTCGACGAACAGAAGATCGCCGATTCGACCGTCGTGCTTTTCTTCTGCGACAACGGGGCGCAGGAGGGGCAGGGGGGAAGCAATGCGCCGTTGCGCGGAGCGAAAGGCGAAGCCTACGAGGGAGGGATCCGCTCCGCTGCGGTGCTGCGCTTCCCGGGTGTGATCCGCGCGGACAGCGAGTTCCGGGGTTGGATGTGGGTCGGCGACGTCTGGCCGACCTTGGCCGCCGCCGCCGGTATCACACCGCAGCCGGCGAAACCGTTTGACGGTGTCAATATGTGGCCGGCGTTGCTGGCGGGCGATGCTGTGACAAAACGCGCGCCCTTCGCGGTCGGCAGCAAAAGCATGGCGTGGTTCGAACGGCCGTGGAAATTGATCGTGTCCGCGGACTCGCCCGCGCAACTCTACAATCTCGATGATGATCCCGCAGAAAGTAGCGACTTGGCCGCGTCGAACGCGGAACAGGTGGCGAAGATGACGGCGGATTTGAAAACCAACCTCGGCTCATGGCGCGCGAAGGGCGGGGGAGGCAAAGGCGGCCGCGGCCAAGGAGGTCAAGGTGGCCGGAAGAAAAAGCATCCGCCATCGGAGGCCGGTGTTCCGCCTCGCGATAACCAACCGGCCGACACGCCATGAATGCCTATCGCCGTCACTGCGCATTGTTTTTTGCCACCTTCAGCTTTTGTCTGGCGCAAATCTCATGGTCCGCCCCGGACAGGCATCCGAATGTTGTCATCATTCTTGCCGATGACATGGGGTGGAACGACGCGCGGTTCTGCGGCAACACAAATGTCGACACGCCTCATCTCGATGCCCTCGCACTGAGTGGTGCGGTATTCACGCAAGCCTGCGCGAGCGCGCCGACCTGCGCGCCCACGCGGGCGTCGTTGCTTACTGGCCAATACACCCCGCATCACGGCGTCTACAATGTGGTCGATCCGCGTCACACCCCCGGCTCACCGCACCACAAAATACTCGCCATCGAAACGCGCGCCGATTTGACCGACGACACCGTCACCTTGGCCGAGGCGCTGAAGCCCGCCGGCTACACCTCGGCGCTCTTCGGTATGTGGAACCTCGGACGCGGACGCAGCGGACCGGCAGCTCCCTCCGGCCAAGGATTCGATCTTTTCGTGGAACCGACCGATCTCGGTTTCGCCAAGGATGCTTACCATCGGAAAGACGGGGTTTATTCTTCCGACGCGCTCACCGACGCGGCCTTGGATTGGATCAAGCGCGAGAAAGACCGGTCGTTTTTCCTCTACCTCGCTTTCCACGATGTGCACGGGCCGTTCGATGCGAAACCCGAACTGCTCGACAAATACCGCAAGCGTCCGGGCGTAAGGGATCCGGAACTCGCGGCTACGGTCGAAGCGATGGATGCCAACGTCGGCCGGTTTCTTGCGGGACTCGAGCGCATGGGTTTATCGGACCGCACTTATGTAGTTTTTACATCGGACAATGGAGGCGTCCGGCAAACCGTGGTGCCATTGCGGGGAGGAAAGGGGACACTCTACCAAGGCGGCCTGCGCGTGCCGGCCATCGTGAGCGGTCCGGGTATCGCTTCCGGACAAAAGATCGATTCCCCGGTTCTCACGATGGATTTTTTTCCGACCGTGCTCGATTGGGCGGGTGTCAGAACGGACTCCGCGAGTTCCGTGGACGGAATAAGTTTGGTCCCGTTGCTCAGCGGAAAACAAAAATCCATCGCGCGCGATCTTTTCTGGCACTTCCCCGTTTACTCGGGACCAACCGCTCCCTGCAGCGCGATACGCTCTGGCGATTGGAAGCTGCTCGAATTTTTCGAGACCGGCAAAACCGAGTTGTATGACCTCGCTCGTGATCCGGGTGAATCGCACGATCTCGCGGCATCCGAGACCGCGCACGCCAAGGAATTGGGCGACAAATTGCACGCTTGGCAGGCATCACTCGCGGCACCGTGCCCGACTTCGCCCAATCCCGCCTATGATCCGGCTGCTCCGGCGCGCGGCGGTGGCAAAGCGCGCCGCGACGAGGAGCCGAAGAGTTCCGCTGCGGCTCCGACCGCTGCCAAAGGATTCGTGCTGAGCAGTCCCGATTTCACCGATGGCGGCAGCTTGCCTGCCGAATACACCGGCGACGGCAACGGTATTTCGCCTCCCCTCAATTGGTCGGGCGCGCCGGCAGGCACGAAGAGCTTCGCCTTGATCATGGATCACCAGGCCCCGGACATGGTAAAAAGTTACTGGAATGTTTGGAATATTCCGCCCGACGTCTCCTCACTGCAGAAGGACGGCAAACCGCCCGGATTGGTCGGCGTGGGATTCCGCGGCCGCGAAGGATACGAACCGCCGCACTCGAAAGGACCGGGACTCAAAACTTATGTGCTCACCGTCTACGCGCTTTCGTCGATGTTGGACATGAGCCGCCCTTCTTCCGAAGTAACGCGCGAGGTTCTGCTCGACGCGATGAAGGACAAAATTCTCGGGCGCGCTTCGCTGAGCGTGACCTACGAACGACCCGCCAACGCACTATGAGAAAAAACACGACAACAAACACCGCATCGACTGCGATCAGGATCTTGCTTGTTTTCCTTGTTTCTTCGCTCGGTGCCGCGCGCGCGCACGATCCCTCGGCGCTTGCCGCCCGCGGCGGTCATGCCGAAGGAGTAGCACAAAGTTCCTCCGCCACTCCGCCGCAGGCGACATCGTTCGCCGCCTTCGCGCCGGCGGTCAAGGTGCGCTGGGACGACAAATTTCTTTTCGTCGAAAGTCATGGTTTGCCGGACCACGGCATGATGACCGGTATCACTGCGTGGCAGCAACAGGTGCCGCTTTCGCAGGATTACACCGGAGCCAACGCGTGGCAGATCCCGCTCTCTCCCGTTCCGGCCGCGACACCCATCTCCGTGGAAAATCATTTCCTGCGCGGAGCCATCGCGCTCGCGGTCAACGGTGTGCCGATCTTCAACCCGCAGAACAACCGCGGCGAACTCTCCTACGAGATCGGTGAACTCGACCAATGGGGCGGGCATTGCGGCCGCGCGGACGATTACCATTACCACATCGCGCCGCTGCACCTGCAGGAGACCATCGGACGCTACAAACCGGTTGCCTACGCTTTGGACGGCTATCCGATCTTCGGGCTGAAAGAACCTGACGGCTCCGCGCCATTGGGTCTCGATGAGATCGGTGGCCATTCTACCCCCGCGCTCGGTTACCACTACCACGCGTCGGAAAAATATCCCTACGTCATCGGCGGATTCCACGGTGAGGTGACCGAGCGCGAGGGGCAGGTCGATCCGCAACCGCGGACCCGGCCGGTCCGTCCCGCCTTGCAACCCTTGCGCGGCGCGCGCATTACGGATTTCGTGACCCATGGCAACCGGAGCGAACTCACCTATGAGGTGGATGGAACCGCGCAGAAAATTCTCTACACGGTGAATGCCGACGGGACGGTGGCTTTCGAATTTCCCGACGGGCGCAAAGAAACATTCCACCGCCGCGAAGGCCCGGATGGCCCGCCACCGCCGCGCCGTCCGCGCGGCGAGTAATGCCGTGGGCAAAATCGGTTGCCGCGTTTCCGCCATCGGCATGTAAGTCAAAAGTCCGCAGACAAATACGGATTCCTCTTCGCACGCTTACGGTATCGAGTGGGGCTGATGTCAGTCGGCCAACCTCTCATCCTGCCTTTTATCTGCGTCTAACTTGTCCCGCCGTAAGCTCACGAAGGCGGATCCGTGGCTTAATTTCATCTTGCTCCGCTCGGCTGTGGCCCTCTGTGCTGCAAGACCGTCTGGACGTTGCCGACAGGGCCGACCAGAGTATTTCTATATGCTGATGCGTGTCCCGGTCGGTGTCTTTTGCGCGTTGTTTTGCACGGGCGCATTTCCTGGCGTCTCCGATGTCCGCGCGCAGGCGCCCTCGACCGCCTTCGATCTGCACGACTGGAAGATCACCCTGCCGGGTCCGAAGGAAATCAAGGATTTGGAGGGATACAGTTCCGATTATTTTTACCTCAACGCGGACAAGGAGATGTGTTTCCACCTCGACGCCTCGGAAAAGGGCACCACGCCCACGGCCAAGTATGTGCGCTCGGAACTCCGGCATCTGCCGAATTGGAAGGCCGATGAATCACGCGCCCTCTCTGCCGAAGTGCGTGCCACCTCGAGTCTCAAGCCGGACAAGGCGACCGTCGTGCAAATCCACGGTATCACCGAGGACAAGAAGGATGCCCCGCCGCTCCTGCGGATCGCTCTGCAGGACGGCGACCTCTGGGCTCTGCTCAAGACAACAAACCAGAACGAGAAAAATTCCCCCGAAGAAAAAATCCTGCTGCGCGGCCGCTTGGGCGGATCCTTCGTGAAAATCGACGTCCGCGTCGAGGGCGGACAGCTCTCCATCGCGATCGATGGCGAGGAGAAGGTCCGCCGCAATCTCGGCTTCTGGAACTTTCTCAGCTACTTCAAGGCCGGCTGCTACCCGCAGGCCACCGAAGGTGTTGCTGATGTCGTCTTTCGACGCCTCTCGGTGCAGTGACTGTCTTTCAGGCCGGGAGTCCGGAGACAATCCAGCCACCGATTAACTGCGATAAACGCGGATCCTCCTTCGCCGGTTTGCGGGGGAGAAACTGGCAGAGGAATGACGTTTGCCGCGCAACCCCGGCGATTACCGTTTTCTTCCGGGGGCATTGAGTTTGGCTGATGTCAGGCAGCCAAACTCTTATCTTGGCTTTTATCCGCGTCTATCCGCGTGAATTCGTGGTTCCCTGTCCTCTTCTGCGCATACCAACCAAGCTCGGAGACAATTCAGCCACGGATAAACGCGGATGGCAGAGGAATGGCATTTGCCGTATGACCCGGGCAAATGCGGATTTCGTCCGGAGGCATTAGATTTGGCCGATGTTAGTCGGCGACGACCGCCTCGACCGATTCCGCCGTGGTCTGCTTACCGTATTTGTCTCAGGCCGCGCGGCGCGTGGCCAGAGACAAATACGGTAAGCAG
>JBEDBL010000116.1:0-8410 GCA_041177245.1 Verrucomicrobiota bacterium | reverse complement strand
TTCCGCCGTTCTCGAAGAAGGGTGCGCCGAGCCTCTCGCCGGTCATGCGGACGAAAACATCCTCGAGTGTCGGGCGCCCGGCGGTGACCGACAGGATTTCGCCCGGAAACGCCTCGACGATGCGCGCGACTTCGTTGTGGGCCTTGGGAATTTCCAGGCGCACGGCATCGTCGCGCACCACCGCCGTCCAACCGAAGCCGGACTGCAAGCGTTCCGCCACCGCATCAGGCCGGCGGCATGTGAGCGTGAGCACGTCGGCACCGATGGTCGCGCGCAGGGCATCGGGCGTATCGCAGGCCAGCAACTTGCCGCGGTGGAGTATGGCGACACGCGCGCAACGCTCGGCTTCGTCCATGAGATGCGTGGTGAGCACGGTGGTGATGCCGAATTTTCCGCGCAACTGCTCGAGGATGGCCCAAAGATCCACACGGGCGACGGGATCGAGTCCCGTGGACGGCTCGTCGAGCAGGAGAACGCGAGGGCGTGGCAGAAGGCTTTTGGCGATCTCGACGCGGCGCTGCAATCCGCCGGAAAGGTTTTTCACCAGGTCATCGGCGCGGTCTTCCACCCGCAAAGCCGACGCCATTTCCCGCCAGCGGTTTTCCAGATCCGTTCCACGCAACCCGTAAAGATTTCCGCCGTAGCGGAGGTTCTCCGCAACGGTGAGTTGCGGGTCCAGACTCGGCGATTGGAAGACGACTCCGAGGGATGACCGCACCGCCGCGGGGGCCTCGACGACATCGCATCCGCAAACGCGCGCGCTTCCCCCGCTGGGCGGAAGCAGAGTGCAAAGGATGCGGAACAACGTGGTTTTTCCTCCGCCATTGGGACCGAGTAGACCGAAAATTTCCCCCTCGCGGACGTCGAAGCTGACGCCGTCGAGCGCCCGGCGCTCGCCGAAACTCCGGCGGAGATCGAGGATTTCTACCGGGTGGCTCATCAAGGCTGCGCCGACGTTTCCTCCGCAACAACCGCAGGTCCGCTTGCGGGACGAAGGGCCGCGAAAATGTAACCGGCAGCAAGAACGGCCGCACTGATGATCAAGATGCAGGTGCCAGGCAACGCCGAAGAGCCTGCAGTCGAATCACGATCCATCGGCAGAGCATCCACGCGCCCTTGCCTCTTTGGCAACGCAATTTTCCTTGGGGAGGCATGCCATCCGGGTGCAGCATGGAGTTTCTTTTGCCCATGCCCTCAATAGACCGGCCCATCACCGAGTTGCTCGCCAGCGGGAGTCCCAAGCTCTCCGTGGAATTTTTCCCGCCGAAAAACGACGAGGGAGGAAAGCAACTTTTGCGCACGGCCGAAGCACTCAAACCCTACCGGCCGGATTTCGTTTCCATCACCTACGGCGCCGGCGGTTCGACACGCGAACGCACCTTCAAATACGCGAAGATTCTCCGTGAAGAGTTCGGTTGGCTTGTCATGCCGCACCTGACTTGCGTCGGATCCACGCGCGGCGAACTGCTCGATATCGTGACCAAATACCATGCCGACGGCATCCGCAACATCATGGCTTTGCGCGGCGATCCGCCCAAGGGCCAGTCGGAATTCGTACCGAGCCCCGACGGTCTGCGCTACGCGAGCGACCTGATCGCGCTCATCCGGCAAAATTTTCCCGACATGTGCCTCGGGGCCGGTGCCTACCCGGAAAAGCATCCCGAGGCAGCTTCGATGGACGACGATCTTGCGCATCTCAAAATCAAGGCAGATGCCGGGGCGTCCTTCCTCACGACACAGCTTTTTTTCGACAACGAGCATTACTTTCGCTTCCTCGAACAATGCCAGACCCGCGGCATCGACCTGCCGGTCTTGCCGGGACTGCTGCCCGCGCTTTCGCTGGCGCAGGTTCAACGCTTCGGGCCGATGTGCGGGTCGTCCCTGCCAAGGGGGCTCGTCGAGCAATTGCAGGCCGTCGATGACGAACCGCGGGCGGCCGAAGCTGTCGGTGTCACCTGGGCCTATCATCAGATCAAGGAGTTGCTTCGTCGCGGCGCGCCGGGCATTCATCTCTACATCTTGAATCGTTCGGGCCCCGCCATCACTCTCGCGCGATCGTTGGAACGCGAGGCAGCCTGACACACCATGGAAAACGAGCACGAAAACCCCTTCCGCAACGGCCTGGTCAACCGAGCCGTGGCCGAACCCTGCGCTCTCATCATCTTCGGCGCGACAGGCGATCTGACGCGGCGCAAGCTGATTCCCGCGCTCTACAATCTTGCCGCGGACGGCAACCTGCCCTCAGGGTTGGCTGTCGTTTGCTTCGCGCGCCGCGACAAGACGAGCGAAAGTTTCCGGGAGGAGTTGGGCGAGGCCGTGCGCAAGTATTCGCGGCGTCCGGTCAACGACGAGCTCTGGAACCGCTTCGCGGAGGGCATATTTTACCACCGCAGCAGTTTCGACGACCCCGCGGGTTATGCTTCCCTCAGCGAGGAACTGGAATCGCTCGATACACGGATGGGAACACGGGGCAACCGCCTGTTTTACCTCGCCTCGTCGCCGACTGAATTCGACATCATCCTCGAAAATCTACGAGGTAGCGGCCTGAGCCAGGCCAAACCGGGGTCATGGGCGCGGATCATCGTGGAGAAACCTTTCGGCACGGACCTTCCGAGCGCGAGACGCCTGAACGAAGCGGTGGCCTCGGCCTTTCCGGAGGAGGAAACTTTCCGCATCGACCATTACCTCGGCAAGGAGACAGCCCAGAATCTGATGGTCCTGCGCTTTGCCAACACGGTTTTCGAAGCCCTGTGGAACCACCGTTACGTGGAGAATGTGCAGATCACCGCGAGCGAACCCCTCGGGGTCGAGGCGCGCGCGGGTTACTACGAAAAATCAGGCGCGCTGCGTGACATGGTGCAAAACCATCTGCTGCAGCTCCTCTGCCTCACCGCCATGGAGCCGCCGACCGACTTGAGTGCGGACGCGGTGCGCGACGAAAAAGTCAAAGTGCTCCGCGCGCTCCGGCCGCTCACCGGGAAGGCCGTGGCGGAAAACGTCATTCGTGCCCAATACACAGATGGATTCATCAACGGCCGCGAGGTGCCCGGCTACCGCGAGGAACCGGGCGTGGCTCCCGATTCGTCGACCGAGACGTACGTCGCCCTGCGCCTGCACATCGACAACTGGCGGTGGGCAGGCGTTCCCTTCTTCGTGCGCGTGGGCAAACGTCTGCCGAAGTCCGGGACGGAAATCGCCATCCAGTTCCGCCCGACTCCGCCCGTTCTTTTCAACCGCGAGAGCCAACTTCAAGATGCGAACACATTGGTCATCCGCATCCAGCCCGACGAGGGAATCTCCTTCCGCATGGCGGCGAAAATGCCGGGCGCCCTGCTCCAGATCGAACCGGTAAAGATGGATTTCCACTACGGAACATCTTTCGGCAAGCCAACCCCGGAGGCCTACGAACGGTTGCTACTCGACGCCATGAGCGGCGACGCCACGCTCTTCGCGCGTCGCGACGAAGTCGAGAATGCATGGCGGTTCATCGACGGCATACGCTGCGCGTGGGATGACGGCGCCGCTCCTCGACTCGACTTTTACCCATCGGGCTCGTGGGGTCCGCGCGAAGCGGACGAACTTCTCGCGCAGGACGGCGCGGTCTGGCGCCGGTTGTGACCGACATGCCGGAAATCTTCTCCCCCGGGCTGCCCGTTGCCATCGGCGAAATCGACCGGAAATTGGGCGCACTTTGGAGCGCCTCGGACGCGGGAAAGGTAAGGGCCTCGCTCGTCAACCTCGTCGTTTACAGCGAGTCACGCGATGCCATCGCGGAGAACACCCCACTGCTGGCGGGAATAGCGGCAGACCACGCCTTTCGAGCTCTGCTTGTCCAAGCGAATCCGGGCGCCGGGAAAACCTCGGTGGAAGCATGGATCACGGCGCACTGCCACATGCGCGAGGCGGGAGGTCCGAAGGAAATTTGCTCGGAACAGATCACGTTCCGGCTCGACGGGCCGGCGGCCGGGCGTTTGTCCAACATCGTTTTCTCCCACCTCGATTCGGATCTGCCGCTTTGTTTCTGGTGGCAAGGCGAACTTCATCCCGAACCGGATCCGCAACTTTGGACACGCGTCGACCGCCTCATCGTCGACAGCCTGTCGTGGCAGCGACCGCTGAGGCAGTTCGACTTGCTCCGCGATATCGAGCACCTCGCCGCCGGGCGGTGCGCCATTTGCGATCTCAACTGGACGCGGCTTTTCCACCTGCGCTACGCCATCGCGCAGATTTTCGACATTCCCGCGGCCCGTGGAAAACTGCCGCGGATGAGCAGCGTCGAAATCCGTTATCTCACCGGCCACAAACTCACCGCGCTGGAAATCCTCGGATGGGTCGCAACCAGTCTCGGATGGCGTCTTGGGCAAGAGGGAGGGAAGGACTTTTTCGTTCGTCCGGACGGCGGCGAGGCAGCTTTTGTTCTCCGCGCGCAGAACGACGCCTGCGCCGCGATCGCGAGCATCGTGTTTCACTTCCCCGGCGCAACAGCATCCGCCGAACGCGCCGTCACGGGAGATTTTTATGTCGTTGAGTTCACGCCCGAGAAGGGCGGCGCGACATCGCAGATGCTTCCGGCAGGCAGGGAAAAGATCGCCGATATCCTGCTCTCCGAGTTGGGCCGCGTCGGCCGGCATCCGCTCTACTGGCCCTCGATCCGGAGCATCGAACCGCTGCTCACGGACGCCTGAAATCAAGCGAAGCTTGTCAGGCAACATCCGGCTCCGCTACCTTCGCCGGCTCGATCAGATGACCATGCGCAAAAAGATCATCGCCGCGAACTGGAAGATGAACATGACGTCCGCCGAAGCGGCTTCGTTCATGGAAGATCTCGCGCTGGAGCTGAAAAATTCCGACGGAACGGAGGTCGTCATCGTGCCCCCGTTCACCTTGCTACCCAAGCTCTCCCAGATCGCCAGCGACATGCCGGGCTTCGCCATCGGCGCCCAGAACATGTGGCACGAGTCCTCGGGGGCTTACACCGGCGAAATCAGCGCTGGCATGCTGCGCGAATTTTTCACGCGCTACGTCGTGCTCGGCCACAGCGAGCGACGCATGATTTTCGGCGAGACGGACGAACTCATCAACAAGAAGGTCAAGGCCGCCCACGCCGCCAGCCTCCGCCCCATTCTTTGCGTCGGCGAAACGCTGGCCGAGCGCGATGCCGGCAAGCACCATGAGGTCCTTGCGCGCCAACTCAAGGGGAGCCTCGCCGGTCTCAGCTCGGACCAGATGCTCGACACAGTGATCGCCTACGAACCGGTCTGGGCCATCGGGACAGGAAGAACGGCCACACCCGAACAGGCGCAGGAAGCCCATGCCTTCATCCGCAAAATATTGGCAGAACTTTTCAACACCGCGACCGCATCGAAGGTCCGCATCCAATACGGAGGCAGCGTCAAGCCGGACAACGCGAAAGAACTCCTCCACCAACCCGATATCGACGGCGCGCTGGTCGGCGGAGCCAGCCTCGAGCCGCGCGGCTTCGCGAAAATCGTCAAAGCCGCCTCACGCTCCTAGTACCCGGAGAATCGCCGCGCTCACGTTTTCGGGAGGAATGCTCTCCCTCCAGCGCTGTTTGCCCAACTTATCCCGGTTCCCGACGAGCCACTTCTGTCTCCCATTGCGGCTGTACGGCGCGTAGACGCCGGGATGCTGACCACTGTGAACAATCACGGCAGGTGCTCCTGTCGCGCAGGCGAAGTGCGCGGCGGCCGTGTCCACCGTGAGGACGAGATCGGCTCCCGCGATCGCATCCGGAAAGGCGTCAAGGGGCAGAGGAGGAAGTATCTCAACCGGGTGCGTGAAGCCAGCGCGGTGCAAATCCGCAGCAAAATCGCCCAGTCGGGCGGCCTGATCGGGCGAACCGGTCAAACTTATCGCGGCAGGCGTTGCGGACTTGGTTGCCTCGCACAAGGCTGTCGCCCAGCGCCCCGCATCATAGTCTTTGGACGGGCGAGAACTGAATGGGCAAAGCAGCCAGCCCGATCCACCACGCCACGGGGCACTGACAAGCGATGGCATGATTTCGTCCTGACCGATTTCGCGGTCGAGCACGGCGGCAACGACGGCCCGGTGAGCAGCCAACTCGGTTGTCGGCGCCACCCCCAACTCGGGATAAGGGATCAACTGCGTGCGGCCGAATCGGGACAGCAATGTTTCGAGCATGCGGCGACGGGCGCTTCCGTTGAGTAAAAGGACATTTTCCGCGGCGAATCTCTGCTTCGCGCGCGGAGCCGCGAAGAGCACGACGTGCAGATACGAGCGCGCGCTGCGCAGACAAACCGACTGCTCGACTCGCAACCGGCGCAACCGGCGCCAAACCGGGAAGCAGCTGCGCAGGTTCGCCAGGGTTTGGTTGTGTCCCTTGCGCCGCGGTTGCCAAGGAATGGCAATGATTTCCGCCTGGGGAAATTCGCGCCGCGCCAGCGGAGCAATCTCCGACTTCACGGCTAGGGCAATGTTTTGCTCGCCCCTCTCGCGGGCCAACAAACGGATGGCTCCGGTGGATATGACAAAGTCCCCGATCTCGTCGGGCTTGAAGACGAAGAAACGCACCTTCAGTTCCGGCCCGAGCCGGCGTCGGGCGACTGACCGGGCTCAATGGCGTCGAGGAAAAGATTCTCCAGAGTGGTCTGCGCGCGACCGGTGGAGACCACCCGGACCCCGAGTCGTTCCGCGGCCTTGCCGAGCTCGGCGATCTGTTCCGGGGTGGCGCTTTCGACAACGAACTCGTTGCGGTCGCCGATGGCCAACAGGTCCTCGACGCGTCCCTCGCGCACGAGCGAACCGCGGGCAAGGATGCCGACACGATCGCAGACTTCCTGAACCTGCGAGAGAAGATGCGAGCAGAGAAGCACCGTCTTGCCGCGGGATTTCAGCTCGAGGATGAGGTCGCGGATTTCTCGCGAGCCGACTGGGTCCACACCGGCCGTCGGCTCGTCGAGGACAAGGAGTCCGGGATCTTGCACAAGGGCTTGGGCAAGCCCGACGCGCTGGAGCATTCCCTTCGAGTAGGAGCCCACCCGCCGCGCGGCAGCCTCCTTCAATCCGACAAGATCAAGCAAATCCGTGACACGGGCCTCGAGCGCGTCCCCGCTCATGCCGCTCAGCTTTCCAAAAAAACGGACCGTCTCCGCGCCGGTGAGGAATTTGTAGAAATAGGGATTCTCGGGAAGGAATCCGACGTCCTTGCGGCTGCGCACCGAGCGGCTCTCCTCGCCGAAAACGCGGGTCACGCCGCGGGTGGCGGTGACAAGCCCAAGCAAAATTTTCAGTGTCGTGCTCTTGCCCGATCCGTTCGGTCCGAGCAAGCCGTAGACCTCGCCTTTTTCCACGCGCAAAGAAAGGGCGCGAACCGCGACGACGCGCTCCCGGCGCAGGGGCACGGGAAAGACTTTCGTGAGGTGCTCGATCTCGACTGGGGCGGAGCTCATGCCCTTATTTCAAATCCGCGCAAGCCGGCTGGCGAGTTGATTTCCGCAAAAGATTCGTTGTCGATGTGCCCGGCCAACTCGCTCTCGCGCATCGTCGCGAGGAAGTCGTCGACTTCCTCCGGTTCCCCGGAAGCCACCAACTCGACCCGCCCGTCGGGAACATTGCGCACGTAGCCGCAGACATCGAACCCTGAGGCGACCCGCCTTGCGGTGTAGCGGAAGCCCACACCCTGCACGCGCCCCTCATAAAAAACCTGCATAGTCTTGCGCATGCCTCAGCCGCGGACCTGCCCCGTGCCCTCGACGAGGTATTTGTAGGTGGTGAGTTCCTCCAACCCCATAGGGCCGCGCGCATGGAGTTTGTCGGTGCTGATGCCGATCTCCGCACCGAATCCGAACTCGCCGCCGTCGCTGAAGCGGGTCGAGGCGTTCCAGAGGACCGTGGCCGAATCCACGGCGGCAAGAAACTTGCGCGCTTCGGATTCGTCGGCTGTTACGATGCTGTCGGTATGGTGTGATCCGTAGTTCTCGATGTGCTCGACCGCCTCTTCCAGCGAATCGACCACGCGGATGCTCAGGATCAGTTCGAGGTATTCGGCGGTCCAATCCTCCTCGGTCGCGGGCTTGGCCTTGGCGCCCAACACTTCGCACGTGCGCGCGTCACCGCGCACTTCCACTCCCCCGGCTACCAAAGAGGCGGCAACTTTCGGTAGAAACTTTGCGGCGACATCGCAATGGACGAGCAGGGTTTCCAGCGCGTTGCAAACGCCGGGGCGCTGGCATTTCGCGTTGAGCGCGATCTTTTCCGCCATTTCCAGATCGGCGGAACGGTCGACGAAGACGTGGCAAACACCATGGTAATGCTTGATCACAGGCATCCGCGCGTGCTGCACGACGGCCTCGATCAGCGCGTGGCCGCCACGCGGCACAATCACATCGAGGTAGCGGTCCATCTGCGCGAGAAGCCTCACGCCTTCGCG
>JBEDBL010000115.1:0-8454 GCA_041177245.1 Verrucomicrobiota bacterium | reverse complement strand
CTTCAGCCCGTGACGCAAAATTTTACGAGGTGCTGCAGAGCATACGGACTTTGTCCTTGGCGGGGCAGCCGCATGCGGACAAAAGGCGAGGGGATTTTGCCTGGTCGCGCGAAATGGAAGCTTCAGCAGCCATGGTGCGCGATGCAGAGGAAATCGCCGAGCGTTGCGAGTTTGTTTTGCCGATAAGTGGATTGAAGTTTCCGCACTTCACACCGCCCGACGGATCGTCGCCTCGGGAATTTCTTGGCCGACTTTCGCGCGAGGGGATGAAACGGCGCTATGGCCCGATGCCGTCCGCAGGCGTGCGACGCCAAGTTGAAGAAGAACTGCTCATCATCGCCGAGGTTGGCTACGAGGAATATTTTCTCGTGGTTTGGGAATTGCTGCAGCGCTGCGCGGAGCGTGGGATCGAATGGATCACGCGGGGCAGCGCGGCGGATTCGCTCGTTTGTTATTGCCTCGGGATCAGCTCGGTCTGTCCGGTGCGCTTCGAATTGTATTTCCGGCGCTTTCTCAATGCAGAGCGGATGAAGCTGCAGAAGCTACCGGATATCGACATCGACTTTCCCCACGATCGCCGCGATGAGGTTGTTGATCTGATTTTCGAGCGTTACGGACAGCACCATGCCGCAGTGGTGGGTGGGTTCAATACGTATCAGGGTCGTTCTGCCTTCGCCGACATCGCCAAAGCGCTGGGAGTTTCCGAATTCCAAATCCGGCGGATGACGGAAAAACTGCCGCAAACGTCGGCGCGTCATATCGAAGCGGCCGCGCAGGACAGCGTGGAATCCCGCGGACCGACGTGGGAGGAAAATCCTTATCACGCGGCGCTGAAATTGGCGGCACGTTTGGATGGTTTTCCGCGCCATGCAAAGATGCATCCATGCGGCGTGGTCATTTCGCGCGAACCGGTGGGCGACTTGACGCCGCTTTTCACCAGCGCGAGCGGGCGTGCCACCACCCAGTTCGACATGGAAGCGGTCGAGGCCATGGGTTTGGTCAAACTGGATATCCTCGCTCAGGGAGGACTTTCCGTTCTTCGCGACACGCGGGAAGCACTGAGGGTACGGGGGATCGATCCACCGCAGCCCGGATCGTGGAATGATCCGCATGTCTGGCAAATGATCGCCGAGGGCGAAGCGCGCGGGGCGCATCATATCGAGAGTCCGGCCATGACCTCGCTGGCACGGATGTCCGGGGTGCGGGCCATTGACCAGTTGATCGCCATCGTGTCGGTGATCCGGCCGGGCGCGGCCAACAGCCTGCGCAAGGAGCAGTTCGCGCGGCGGGCGAGGGGTATCGAGCCGGTTCGTTATGTGCATCCGAGTCTTGAGCCGGTGTTACGTTCGACCTACGGAGTGGTGGCCTACGAAGAACACGTCCTGCAAATCTGCGAGGTGTTCGCCGGATGGGATGCGGGGCGTGCGGATATTTTGCGGCGCATGCTGGTCAAGAACCGCATGGCCGATGTTGAAACATGGCGCGCGGAGTTCGCCGCGGCGGCGAGGATGAAAAACCGGACCGACAACGAGATCGCCGCGGTTTGGGATTTGCTCATGCAATTCCGGGGCTATGCGTTCTGTCGCGCTCATTCCACCGCCTACGGGCTCGAGGCTTACGAGGCGGCGCAATTGAAACGCCACCATCCGGCGGAATTTTTCGCATCCGTGCTGACGCACGGGAAAGGTTTTTACTCGCGGCTGTTCTACACGATCGAGGCGCGGCGGTTGGGGATCGGGTTTGCTGGGCCGGGCGTGAACGGGGAGGCTCGGAGATTTTCGATCGAGAAGATAAGAACCGGAGATGGCCCAAAGGCAAAGGACACGGAGAGGAGGACAGCGGACGGTTGGGCCAGTCGTCCCTACCAAGAGGGTGAGGTAATTAAGGTGCCGCTTTGCATGATCAAAGGATTGTCGGAGTGCTTGCTTGGAAAAATAAAAAAGGAACAACCATTTGCCTCGTTGTCGGATTTCTGGAGGAGGTGTGCGCCGTACGACAATGAAGCCTTGGCGTTGCTGTGTGCGGGGGCGTTCGACGCGTTCGGTTCTTCGCGCACGGAACTTTTCTGGGAGTTGCGGGCCTTGGCACCGTGGACCGCTGGACAGGGACTCCTGTTGGAATCGCGGCGAACGGAATTGCCACAGCATCGCACCGAACCGGAACGTTTGCAGAAGCTGCGCGATGAAATGGAATTGCTCGGGTTTCCGGTCAATGGTCACCCTGTGGAATTATTCCCGGATGTCGCTTGGGAAACTTATTGCCCGGTCGGCGAAGTGCGCCGTCATACGGGA
This sequence comes from Verrucomicrobiota bacterium, assembly GCA_041177245.1. Classification (GTDB taxonomy): domain Bacteria; phylum Verrucomicrobiota; class Verrucomicrobiia; order Chthoniobacterales; family JACTMZ01; genus JACTMZ01. Next base: position 6,163 of record JBEDBL010000115.1, on the reverse strand, counting down.
CAACGCGTGACAACGTGCGGTTTGGTCATCGCCCAGCGCCTGCACCATCAGTCGGACGGACGTGCCATGAAATTCATCAGCATCTGCGACCGCGGAGATATCCTCGAATGCGAGTTGTTCGCCGATGCCTACAAGGCAAGCGGCGGCATCATCGCCGCGCATCCGGTGGTCGCGGTGACCGGGCTCGTGCAAAGGCTGGGCAACGGCACGGCGTGCACCTTGTGCGTGGAGCGCGTGCGACCGCCGAGAACTAAGGTTTCGGGCGCTCGTCCTGCGGCATCTCGGACAGTTGAAACTTCGGCACGGCTTCCCTGACGAAATCTTTCAGCATGTCGAGGGTCTGTTCGTCGGACTTCGCGTCGGGTTTGAATCCCTCGAGGACCGGCGCGCTGACGATGACGTAGGCCCAGCGGTGCTGGAGTTTTTTCGTCACCATGTCCCAGTTCGTCTTCGCCAAGCGGACCCAGTGGTAGGGAGTGGTTGTGTCCTTTCCGACAAACCAGTAGAGAAAATAGTTTTTGAGCGTGCGGTTCTCGCCGGGCGCGACTTCGATTTGCCGCGTCAGCGTGAGTTTCATCACATCGAGCGTGCGACCGTTGGACAACATGACGGGAACAACCTCACCGCTCCGTATGGTCCACCCCTGCGCGGGGAGACAGATTTCGGGGCGGTGGATGCTGCGCTTTTCGCCGCCGCTGAGCACGACCTGTGCGGTGAGCGTGTCGCCGCGGAGATCCTGGTAGATTTTTTTGGCGAACTCCGTGTCGCCGGGGAGCATGGCCAGTTCGCTCGGCGAGACCGGATCTTCGGTGCCCCACCATTCGCCGACGAGGGTGGGCAGATTCATGATCACTCCTGCCTCAGGCGCGATGTCGGGCGGCGCGCTTTCACGGCAGAGCCAAACGGTCAATGCGGCCAACGCGGCCAATACAGCGCTTCTCCACCAGGGAATGTCGGCAGCCGCGCTCATGGTTTCGAATTTTCTTCCGGAGCAATGCGCTGCAACAACCAACCGACACCGAGCATGCCGCCCAACGCCACGCCGAAAACGAGGAAACCGGAGGCTTGATGGAATAAGGAGGGTTCCTCCATCGAACCGATCGCCGTCTCCGGTCCGAGGGTGATCGTTCCAAGGGTGAGCATGATGATGCGCGCGAAGTTGCCGGCCACGGCGAGCGGCATGGAAGAAAGGAAAATTACCCACTTCTTCCACGGGCGGTCCATGACCAGATAACCGTAGAGCGCGCTGACCATCATCAAAGCGAAGAGCGAGCGGATGCCACTGCACGGATCGGCGACATCGACTGCGAAGCGTTGGCCCTGCGCGAGTCCCGCGGCAAAGTCGGGCGCGGAGACGATGGCCGTGCCGCTTTGCAGGCAGGAAAGTCCTATGAGATTGAGGAAGCCGACGCTGACCGCGGACATGAAAATCCTCAGCGGGAACGCGAGAAAGTTGTCCATGAAGGGCAACGGAAACATGAAGACAAGGAACGCAATGGGAAAGGAGAGGGCCTTGAGCCAGTTCCATCCAAGCATCCATAGAGCGCTGGCGCCGACGAACCCAAGGAGCGCCGCGTATCCTAGGTAGATGTTGTCCGCGAGGTAACCGACCCAGTAGACGAAAAGCACGCCAAGCAAAGCGGCTAGTCCGAGCCAGGAACCGGAAACAGGAATTTCCGAGAGGTCTTTGCGGCGGTAATAGAGCAGACCGATGACAGCGAAAGGGACGAGCCAGCAGTGCTCCCACTCCGGACTTCGCCAGACAAATTCCATGAATCGGAACGCGTTCACGCGAGTTGCGCCGTAGCCGGAGGCATAAGGAAACCAACCGAAAAGCACAAAGAACGCACCCGCCGCGATGGCCAGGGCCAGCAGCACGTTCGGCGCGGTCAGGCTGCGCCAATCAACGGGGGATTTTTCGGAATTCATCGGACCGGCAAGTGAGGAACGTTTTCACACCGATCGATCGGCGGCAACCGATTTCCATTCCGAGAGAAACCCAGTCAGCGCATCGCGCCACGGGCGGGGTCCCGGCGGAAGAGCCGCCACGAGTTTCGACACATCCAAACAAGAATAGCGGGGCCGTTTTTGCCATGCGGGACCGAGTTGCTCGTAAGGAACGTCTTCGATGCGTTCGCAGACGGGGGCAAGGCCCGAAATTTTCATTTCCTCCAGACAAGCCGCAGAGAATTCCTCCCAGGATGTTTCGCCGGCATTGACGAGGTTGATAAGTCCCGAGTGTCCCGACTCGACGAGCCGCCTTGTCCAAAAAGCCCCGTCCGCAGCATAAAGGCAGTTGCCCTTTTTTCCCGACGCGGTGCGCACAGACTTCTGCGTGGAGAATAAATCCGGCAGCCTGCTCATGAAGGTTTTTCCCCCGGCACCGTAGAGCCACGAGAGTCGCAGCACCAAATTGCGCGGACACAGTGCGGGGACAAGTTTTTCCAGGTCGGCTTTCTGGTGACCATAGACCGAGAGCGGCGACGGATTGTCCCGCTCGGTGAGAGGTTTGTTTCCGGTCCCGTCGTAAATGTAGTCCGAGCTGTATTGCACGAAGAGGGCACCTTGCGCCGCGCAGCGCCGTGCAAGATCGAGCGGGGCATCGAGGTTCACGCGCGCCGTTCCGGACGGATCCAACTCGCAGGCGTCGAAATTGCAAACGGCGGCCGCGTTGATTACGATGTCCCACCGATCTTTGAAAAGATCGTCGAGCCGAGCTGTGTCGGTGATGTCGGCTCCGGCGCGGTTCAACGCGAGAAGGTCGCCGCCGCCCTTGGCGAACTCCACCGCGAGATAGCGTCCGAGCAAACCGCCGGCTCCGAATAGCAGGATTTTCATGGGGCCGTGGAGAGTTTCATGACCTCGGTGGCAACATCATCCACGCCGATCGCGTCGAGGCACAGGTAAGAATCCATCCCGCAGCGGTCGATGCAGGGATGCAGCGGGCAGACGCGGCGTTGCACGGCGCGGTCGCGGTTGTTCCAAGGCGCGAACCAATCTGGCTCTCCTGATCCGAAAATGGTTACGACCGGTCTGCCCAGCGCGGCGGCAAGATGGGCTGGGAACGAATCGTGGCAGACGAGAGCATCGGCCTCGACCAGAGTGACGCAGAGTTTGGTTGTGTCCGTAGTCGCAACGGCGGGGATATCTGGAATGAGTGGCTCCCTCCCTGCGGGAACGATTTCGCAGAGATCGAAAGACTCTCGAACCGGCGCAAGCGAACAGAGCGCGCGCCATTTATTCGCCGGCCATTGTTTGGAGGGAAGCCGTGCGTGCGCGTGGACGGCGACGAGTTTTTTTCTTCCGGATACCGTCGTGTTTCGCAACGGCAATGCTTCTGCCGAATTTTCAACGGCGATCCACGGAACAGCGTAATCGCAAGCAATACCTGCAGCTTTACCGATCTGCTCCCAGCAGTGGAGATGATGTTGGCGGGAATTTTCACGATGCAGACCTGTCGTGAGCAAAGGTCGCGCCGGACCGACAACGGTCACAAGTTTTTCCAGCAAGCGGCCGGACAGAAGATTCCGGGACCGCCAAGGGAGATCGGCCGCATAGTAGTTTCCTCGCGTCATGGGAAAGCCGATACGCCGTGTAACTCCGGCCGCCGCCATGATCAATTCCGCGCGCGCGTCGGCCCACGCGCAAACCGCGGCATCAAAGCCGTGCTTGGCCAAATCTCGTCCTTTTGAGGATGCGGCGCGGATGGATGAGATGGCGCCGCACTCCCGCTCATCTGCCCACGGCGGTTCCCACTCGTGGGTGTGCGGCACGCGTGGAAGAAGCCGGTAGACCGGGGCAGCATGTGGACGGCATAGCACGTGCACATCGAATTTGTCCTGCGCGCCGCGCACGAAGGGCAGACTCATCACGGCATCGCCGAGATGATGAAGTTCGACAACAAGTAACCGGGGTTTCATCTGGCGAACCACAACCTCTTCAGCCGGTAGTAATGATGTCCCCACGCGGCCATGGCGAAGGCATTCCACCACGGTTTGAAACGCCAAACGTCGCGGGTCAGCATCTGCGCGGTTTCCCTCCACATGGCGGGGAGTTGGCGGCTGGTTTTCGCGTCGGCGTGCAACCGCGAGACGGCCAGGGCCTCGGGAATGTGATGCCATCGGACGTTTGTTCCCAGACGCAGCCAGTATTCGTGATCCATACAGTAGTGCAGTGACTCGTCGAAGCCCCCGAATTTCTCGTAAACGCGCCGCCGCCACCAAACCGCTGGCTGGCCGAGTGGGTTGCGGTTGCGCAGATTGTCCGCTCTGAAAGAATCCGCGGATTTGCGCCGTTTGCGTCCGGAATCACCCTCGAGAAAAGAGTAATCGGAATAGACAACATCGATTCTGTCGTCCCCTGCGAATGTCTCGAGCACACACGCAATAGCATGCGGCTCATAGAGATCGTCGGCGCAAAGGTAGGCGAGGATGTCCCCGTCGGATTGACGCAATCCTTTGTTGATCGCATCCGATTGCCCGCGGTCAGGCTCCGATGACCACTTGGCGAAATTTTGCGCGCGCAGGATTTCGAGTGTTCCGTCGGTTGAACCGCCATCGACCACGAGATGTTCGACCTCATGTTCCCGTGAGATCGCGGCCGCGGCTTGAACAGACGCGAGGCACTCTCGCAAGTAGCGTCCTTGGTTGAGCGAGGGAGTGACAACCGAGAGGCGCATAGTCAGTCCTTTTTCTTCAGGATTCGTGCGAAGATTTCCTCGTAGCGTGCCAGCACGGTTTCCCAGCGGAAAAGCTCGGCGCGCCTGCGCGCTTCACGTCCTGCTTCGGCGCATTCCCTCGGATGGTCTTTGGCCCATGCCAGTTTTTCGGCGAGCGACCTGACGGGATCTTCGGGTCCGAACGGTATCCCCGCGTCACCCAGCACCTCGCGTGTCGCCGGACAGTCACGGTAAATGATCGCTTTGCCCATGCCGAGTTGGTCGAGCAGCACAAGGCGCGTGGCCTCAATGGTCGCTGGCATGATGAATGCCCGGGCGTTCTGGCTGAGTTCGATGTAAGCGTCAGCGAATCTTTGCCCGGCAAAAACGACTTTGTCCGTGGCCCGAGAATGCAGCTCGCGTTTGTAGGCATGCTCGTAAGGATCGTCGCCGACGATTACCAGCGGCAAAGGATCGGATGCCTGGCGGTAAGCCTCAAGGAGCAGCGATGCCTCGTTTTCCGGCGTCAGACGCGCAACGTAGAGGAAATAGCCGTTCGGTTGCAGTTTCCACCGGTCCAGTTCTCCGCAACGCACCGGCTCGTCGCGCACGGTGAGACCGTAGGAAAGATGTTCCGGACGCACGCCGTAGTTCAGTTCGTAGCGGTCGGCGATCGTCGAGCTGTCGGCAATGACGCAATCCGCCGATTCGATGGCCCACCGCTCGCTCTTTTTCAACCAAGACCGTGCGAATCCCCGCCACTTTTTGCGGCGGAAATCCGCGCCATCGACATTGATGACGACTTTCATTCCCGCCGCGCGCGCCAGTTTTCCGAGGATCGCGTTGCCCACGCCGCAGAGATAAATGACGTCGAACTTTCGCCGCATCGCGTCGAACATCGACAGCGTGGTGTGCACGATGGTGTCCAGGCTCTTGGTCGGAATGGTTGGCAACCCTATGATCTTCATGCCTTCCCAGACAGGTTGCGGCGGGCCGAAGTGGGGAAGGCGGTTGTAGACGGTGACATCGTGCCCTTGCGCGGCGAGCCGTTTACCTAGTTCTTCGACCACCACCTCGAATCCCGAATAACGGGCGGGCACACCGCGCGATCCGAGAAAGGCGATGCTTGGCCGGGATTTTTTGCCCTCCTTGTCCTTCGGTGTGCCGAGCAGCGCATCGCGCAGCGTATACCAGAGAAAAAGCGTATTGAATCTCGCGTAACGCCGCCACAGTCGCCGCGGTTCCTGCCAAAGACGGTAAAGCCAGGTGATGCCGAAACGTTGCATCCATCCGGGCGCAAAATCCCGCTCACCAGCCAGAAGGGCGAACGCGTCGCCCACCGCGAAGAAAACGCCGTGTTCATGGCGCGGAAGATTTTCGAAGATCCATCTCTCCTGCCGCTCGCCGCCCAGCGCTACCCAGATGAAATCGGACTTCGCCTCCGAGATCTTCGAGGCGAATGCATTCTCGTCGGTCTCATTCCATGCACGGAACGGCGGCGACAAC
>JBEDBL010000114.1:0-8511 GCA_041177245.1 Verrucomicrobiota bacterium | reverse complement strand
ACCGAGCGTGTGGTCAAAGAGCGCATGACTTTGTTCGATTCCGCTCTCGAGCACATCACACCTTCCAAGCTCATCAACCCGAAGGCCCTCAGCGGCGTGGTCCGCGACTTCTTCGGGCGCTCGCAACTCAGCCAGTTCATGGATCAGACGAATCCGCTGTCCGAGTTGACCCACAAGCGCCGCCTTTCGGCCCTCGGGCCCGGCGGTCTCAGCCGCGACCGCGCCGGATTCGAAGTCCGCGACGTCCATCCTTCGCACTACGGACGCATCTGCCCGATCGAGACGCCTGAAGGTCCGAACATCGGTCTGATCAGCTCGCTCAGCACGTTCGCGCGCATCAACGACTTCGGTTTCATCGAGACGCCTTACCGCAAGGTGACGAATGGCCGCGTCTCCGACCAGATCGACTACCTCGCCGCCGACAAGGAGGAAAACTTCCTCGTCGCGCAGGCCAACTCGGTGGTCGATGGAAACGGCAAACTCGTTGGCGACAAAGTTTCCGTCCGCTACCGCGGCGACTTCCTCGAAGTCGAACCGGCCAAAGTCCACTACATGGACGTCTCGCCGAAACAGCTTGTCTCCGTGGCGGCGGGATTGATCCCGTTCCTCGAGCACGATGACGCCAACCGCGCGCTCATGGGCTCGAACATGCAACGCCAAGGCGTCCCGCTTTTGCGTTCCGAATCTCCGCTCGTCGGCACCGGCCTCGAAGGCCGCGTGGCCCGCGATTCCAAGGCGGTCCTCATCGCCGAGGAATCCGGCAAAGTCGCGTCCGTCACGGCCGACCAGATCATCGTCACCAAGGACGGTCATCTGCCCGAGGGCAAACGGAAGATCAAGACCGACCCCGAGAAGCACGTGTATGTCTACGAACTGCGCAAATTCATGCGTTCGAACAGCAGCACCTGCATGAACCAGCGTCCGCTGGTTAGGAAGGGCCAGCACGTCAAGCGCGGCGAAGTCATCGCCGACGGCCCCTGCACCGAAGCCGGAGAACTCGCACTCGGTCGCAACGTGCTCGTCGCGTTCATGCCTTGGAGCGGTTACAACTTCGAGGACGCCATCCTGATCAGTGAGCGCGTCGTGAAAGAGGACATCTACACCTCGATCCACATCGACGAATTCGAAATCGGCGCCCGCGACACCAAGCTCGGACCGGAAGAAATCACCCGCGACATCCCGAACGTCGGGGAGGAAGCCCTGCGCAACCTCGGAGCCGACGGCGTGGTCCGCATCGGCGCTGAGGTGAAGCCCGGCGACATCCTCGTCGGCAAGATCACTCCGAAGAGCGAAACCGAACTCGCCCCCGAGGAGCGCCTTCTGCGCGCCATCTTCGGCGAGAAGGCGGCCGATGTTAAGGACACCTCGCTCACCGTGCCCTCCGGCACCTACGGCATCGTCATGGACGTCAAAGTGTCGTCCAAAAAAGAGCTGACCAAATCGAAACTCTCGCCCTCCGAGGCGAAGAAGCACGCCAAGCAACTCGAGGACGACTACAAGAAGCGCAGCGACGAACTCCACGAGCAGTTGACCGAGGCTCTCTCGAACGTCCTGCTCGGCGAGAAGATCCCGCTCGACGTGGTCAACGGCGAAAGCGGCGAGATCATCATTCCCGCCAACCGCAAGATCACCAAGACCCTCCTGCGCAAGCTGGCCGGCGTCTACAACCAGGTCGAAATCGATCCGAGCCAGATCCGTAACAAAATCCTCGAGATCATCGGCCAATACCGCCACCGTTTCGACGACCTCCAGCACGAGCGTGAGGAGAACATGATGCGCGTGGAGAGCGGCGACGAAGTCGACCCCGGTATCGTCAAGCAGGTCAAAGTTTACATCGCCAGCAAGCGCAAGCTCAGCGTCGGCGACAAGATGGCCGGACGCCACGGCAACAAGGGCGTGGTCGCCAAGATCGTTCCCGAGGAGGACATGCCTTTCCTCGCCGACGGCACCCCGGTCGACATCGTGCTCAATCCGCTCGGTGTGCCGAGCCGCATGAACGTCGGCCAGGTTCTCGAGACGCACCTCGGCATCGCTGCCAAGGCGCTCGGATTCAAAGTCGCCACGCCGGTGTTCGACGGTATCAGCGAGGACAAAATCTTCGATTACATGAAGCAGGCCAGCAAAGTCGACGGCTTCACTTGGGTACAACCGAACGGCAAGGCCGTGGTCCACGACGGACGTACAGGCGACCGTTTCGAGCAGGAAGTCGTGGTCGGTTACATCTACATGCTCAAACTCGGACACCTCGTGGCCGACAAGATTCACGCACGTGCCGTCGGACCTTACTCCCTCGTCACCCAGCAACCCCTGGGCGGCAAGGCCCAATACGGCGGACAGCGTTTCGGCGAAATGGAAGTCTGGGCGCTCGAAGCCTACGGCGCGGCTTACACGCTGCAGGAACTGCTCACCGTCAAATCCGACGACGTTCAGGGCCGCACGCGCATTTACGAATCGATCGTCAAGGGCGACAACGCCCTCGACGCCGGCACGCCGGAATCATTCAACGTTCTCATCAAGGAAATGAAGAGCCTCGGCCTCGACGTGAAAGTCGGCAAACCGAGCCGCATGCCCGCGGACCTCGTGGCTTAACAATCAACGGGACACAACAGACATCATGAGCGACCAAATGCTACGCGACCTGTCGGGCGAGACCGCCCCGACTTTCGACCAAGTCTCCGTTACGGTGGCCTCCCCGGAGTCCATCCGTTCCTGGAGCCACGGCGAGGTGAAAAATCCCGAGACGATCAACTACCGCACGTTCAAGCCCGAGAAAGGCGGCCTCTTCTGCGAGCGCATCTTCGGCCCGACCCGCGACTGGGAATGCGCGTGCGGCAAATACAAACGCATCAAGCACAAGGGCGTGGTCTGCGACCGCTGCGGCGTCGAGGTCACACTCGCGCGCGTGCGCCGCGAGCGCATGGGCCACATCGAACTGGCCGTGCCCGTCTCGCACATCTGGTTCTACAAGTGCACCCCGTCGCGCCTCGGCCTCATGCTCGACCTCACGGCCAAGCAGCTCGAGCGCGTCATCTATTACGAGGATTACCTCGTCATCGACCCGGGTAACACCAGCCTCGAGGCCGGCCAGCTTCTCAATGAAACCGAGTTCCGCGAAGCCGAGGAGCAATACGGCGAGGATTTCACCGCCGGCATGGGCGCCGAAGCGCTGCAGAAACTTCTCGAGCGCATCGACCTCGGTGAACTGGTCAAGGATCTGCAGGAGCAGATGGAAAAAACCAAGAGCAAGACGACCAAAACCAAATTGGCCAAGCGTCTCAAGCTCGCGCAAGGATTCCTCCAGTCGCGCACGCGCCCGGAATGGATGGTCCTCAACGTACTCCCGGTGATCCCGCCGGACCTCCGTCCGCTCGTCCCGCTCGAAGGCGGCCGCTTCGCGACATCCGACCTCAACGACCTCTACCGCCGTGTCATCAACCGCAACAACCGGTTGAAGAACCTGCTGCAGCTCAAGACGCCGGAAGTCATTATTCGCAACGAAAAACGCATGTTGCAGGAAGCTGTCGATGCGCTCTTCGACAACGGCCGCCACGGTCGCGCGGTCACCGGCGCGAGCAACCGCCCGCTCAAGTCGCTCAGCGACATGCTCAAGGGCAAGCAGGGCCGCTTCCGCCAGAACCTTCTCGGCAAACGCGTCGACTATTCGGGCCGCTCGGTCATCGTCATCGGGCCCGAACTCAAGCTCAACCAGTGCGGTCTGCCCAAGAAGATGGCGCTCGTGCTTTTCGAGCCGTTCATCATCCGCCGCCTCAAGGAACTCGGCTATGTGCACACCGTGCGCAGCGCAAAGAAGATCATTGAGCGCCAGGAGCCCATTGTCTGGGACATCCTCGAAGAGGTGACCAAGGGCCATCCGGTGCTCCTCAACCGCGCACCCACGCTCCACCGTCTCTCGATCCAGGCTTTCGAGCCGCAGCTCATCGAGGGCGAAGCCATCCGCATCCATCCGCTCGTTTGCACGGCTTACAACGCGGACTTCGACGGCGACCAGATGGCCGTGCACGTGCCGCTCTCGGCCGAAGCGCAACTGGAGGCCCGCATGTTGATGCTGGCCACGAACAACATCTTCTCGCCGTCCAGCGGCAAGCCGATCACCACACCGTCGCAGGACATCACGCTCGGCTGCTACTACCTCACGCAGAACCCGCGCATCACGGACAAGAACCGCGACGTGCGCCTTCCGCTCTTCGCCGACGCTTCGGAAGTCGAGTTGGCCATGGCCGAGACCGCGATCCAGACGCACACCCGCATCTTGTTCAAAAACCCGGACCTCGGAAAACAGACCGTCTACGGCGACCCGTCCAAAAAAGTCGTCGAAACCACCGCGGGCCGCGTTCGTTTCAACGAAATCTGGCCCGAAGGCCTCGGCTTCATCAACAAGCCGGTCGGCAAAAAGCAGCTCAGCGACATCATCTGGAACACCTACCAAGTGGGTGGCCAACAAGTGACGGTGCAGACGCTCGACCGCCTGAAAGACCTCGGCTTCCGCGAGGCGACGCGCGCGGGCATTTCCATCGGTATCGTCGACATGATCATCCCGAAGGAGAAGCAGCTCGAAATCGACCGTGCCCACAAGCAGATCGACGAAGTCGAGAAGCAGTATCGCAAGGGCATCATCACCGACGGCGAGCGCTACAACAAAATCATCGATATCTGGACCCACGCGGGCGAGGAGATCTCCAACGTCATGTTCCGCACCCTCGACCACAACGAGGGCCGCAAGGAAATGAACCCGGTCTTCCTCATGGTGGACTCCGGAGCGCGCGGTAACCGTCAGCAGGTGAAACAGCTCGCCGGCATGCGCGGCCTCATGGCCAAGCCCTCCGGCGAAATCATCGAGCGTCCGATTACCTCGAACTTCCGCGAAGGCCTCACCGTTCTCGAATACTTCATTTCGACCCACGGCGCCCGCAAGGGTCTGGCCGACACCGCGCTCAAGACGGCCGACTCCGGCTATCTGACCCGCAAGTTGGTCGACGCCGCGCAGGACGTCATCATCACCGAGCAAGATTGCGGCACGGTCAAGGGCATCGTCGTCCAGCCCATCTACGAGGGTGACGAGGAAGTCGTCGATCTCAAGACCCGCATCATCGGCCGCACCAGCTGCGAAAGCATCAAGGATCCGGTCGGCGGCAAAACCGTCATCAAGGCCGGCCACATCGTCGACGAGGCGACGGCTGCGGCTCTCGAGCACATGGGTGTGGAACAGCTCCGCATCCGCTCGGTTCTCACCTGCGAATCCAAGCGCGGCTGCTGCGCCAAGTGCTACGGTCGCAACCTTGCCAACGGCAAGCTGGTCCAAGTCGGCGAAGCGGTCGGCATCATCGCCGCGCAGTCCATCGGCGAACCCGGCACGCAGCTGACCATGCGTACCTTCCACATCGGCGGAACAGCCAGCCAGACGTTCAAGCAGCCGATCATCAAGGCCAAGAACGACGGCACCGTCCGCTATGTCGAACTCCGCACCGTGGAGTCGACCGACGGCAACAACATCGTTCTCAACAAGAACGGCTTCATCGGCATTTACAACGACAAGGACGGACGCGAACTCGAGCGCCACAGCATTGTCATCGGCTCGGTCATCTCCGTTGCCGACGGCGGCAAGGTCAAGAAGGGCGAAGTGTTCGTCCAGTGGGATCCTTACAATCTGCCGATCTTGACCGAGAAACCCGGCACGGTGGAATTCCGCGACATGATCCCCGGCCTCAGCGTGAAGCGCGAGGTCGACGAAGCCACCGGCATCACCGGTCTTGTGGTCATCGAGCACAAGGAAGACCTGCACCCGCAGATCGTGGTGGTCGACGACGAGAAGAAAGTCGTGGCCAGCTACTCGATCCCGGCCGGTGCCCACATCGTGGTAGCCGACAACCGCAAGGTCGAAGCCGGCCAGCTCCTCGCCAAGACGCCGCGCAAAGTTGCCAAGACGAAGGACATCACCGGCGGTCTGCCGCGCGTGGCCGAATTGTTCGAGGCCCGCAAACCCAAGGATTCGGCCGAGATCGCCAAGATCGACGGCATCGTCAAAATCGAAGGCACGGCCCGCGGCAAGCGCCGCCTGCTCGTCCTCGATCTCGAGACGAAAGAGGAAGAAGAACACCTCATCCCGCTCAACAAGCACATCATCGTGGCCGACGGTGATCGCGTGAAGAAGGGCAGCCAGCTCACCGAGGGTCCCGTGCTTCCGCATGAGATCCTGCAGGTCTGCGGCCCCGCCGCGCTGCAAGAGCATCTGCTCAACGAGGTGCAGGAGGTCTACCGTCTGCAAGGCGTGGAGATCAACGACAAGCACATCGAAATCATCATCCGCCAGATGCTGCGCAAGGTTAAGATTACGGACCCGGGCGACACCACGTTGCTTTGGGACGACAAAGTCGAGCGCACGGAGTTCGACGTGGAGAACGAGCGCATCACCAAGCTCGGCGGCAAGCCCGCTGAAGGCGAACCGGTGTTGCTTGGCATCACCCGCGCCTCGCTCAGCACGGAAAGCTTCATCTCCGCGGCGTCTTTCCAAGACACCACGCGCGTCCTCACCGACGCCGCCACGCTCGGAAAAACCGACCATCTGCGCGGCTTCAAAGAGAACGTCATCATGGGTCACCTCATCCCGGCCGGAACCGGCTTCCAGGACGCCCGTGACATTGAACTCCAGGCAGCCGACCTTGGCGAAGAACTCGCCGCCACAGCCGACAGCGAGAAAGAAGCCGGCTAAACCGAAACAACGAACAAGACCATGGCATCCATTGAACTGATCAACGAACTTCTCGAGTCCGGCGTCCACTACGGCCACCAGACCAAACGCTGGAACCCGAAAATGCGGGAGTTCATCCTCGAAGAGAAAAACGACATCTACATCATCGACATCAGCCGCACCGTCGACCAACTCGACCGCGCGACGAAGTTCCTCTCGGGCATCGTTTCCGGCGGCGGCAAAGTGCTCTTCGTCGGCTGCAAGAAGCAGGCGCAGGAAGCGGTGAAGGAAACGGCGGCGGCCTGCGGGCAGTTCTACGTCCACAACCGCTGGCTCGGCGGCACGCTGACCAACCTCGCCACCATCCGCAAGAGCGTGGCGCGCCTCAACGAGATCGAGAAGAAACTGAAGAGCCCCGGCGCCTCGAAGATCGGCAAGAAGGAGCAGGCCTCCCTCCGCCGCGAGCACGCCCGCCTCATGAAGAATCTCGAGGGGCTCCGCGAGATGGACAAACTCCCCGGCGCGGTTGTCGTCATTGACACCACCCGCGAGGACATCGCGGTCCGCGAAGCCAACCGTCTCGGTGTTCCCGTAGTCGCCATCGTCGACACGAACAGCGATCCGGAACTCGTCGACTATCCGATTGCCGGCAACGACGACGCCATCCGCTCGATCCGCATCATTCTCAACAAGCTGGCCGACGCGATCAAAGGGTCCTCCGGTATCCGGCAGAAGAAAGGCGACACCGCCTTGGCCGGCGTCGCCGAGTAACGGGACCTTCACGGTCCGCTCGCTTCGCTGAATACTGCAAACTGACTACTGCCGACTTTTCTTATGGCTGACATCTCACCCCAACTCGTTCGTGAACTCCGCGAAAAAACCAACGCGGGCATGATGGACTGCAAGCGCGCGCTGGCCGAAGCCGGTGGCGACATGACCAAGGCCGAGGATATCCTGCGTGCCAAAGGTATCGCCTCCGCCGGGAAGAAAGCCTCCCGTAGCGCGAAGGAGGGTATTGTCGCCTCCTACATCCACCTTCAAGGCAAGGTTGGCGTGCTCGTCGAAGTCAATTGCGAGACCGATTTCGTGGCCAAGAACGAGAATTTCCGCGAATTCGTCAAGGACATCACCCTCCACATCGCCGCGGCCAACCCGACATGCGTCTCGCGCGAGCAGGTGAGTTCGGCGGAGATCGAGCGCGAAAAGGCCATCTACCGCCAACAAGTCGAAGGCAAGCCGGCCAATATCGTGGATAAAATCGTCGAGGGCAAAGTGGATAAATTTTACGGGACGATCTGCTTGATGGAACAGCCATTCATCAAGAATCCCGACCTGACCATCGCCGACTTGGTAAAGGCCAAGATTTCCGAACTTGGCGAGAACATCGTCATCCGCCGTTTCACCCGCTACATGGTGGGCGAGGGCGTAGAAGACGCGCCGGCGGCGGAATAGCTTCCGATATTGCGAGCGGCATCCCGGCCGCCTCTGCCTTTCAGTCCCGGCGCCGTCCGAACCGCCGCCGTGGTCCGCGGAATGCGGGACGTCCGTCCATCCGCGGTTCCGGCTTGGGACGTCGTGCCGCTGCTTCGTCGCCCTGCTTGGGGACGTTCGCGCCTTCGAGAGTGAGGCGATCGATCTTTTGGCCGATGAAGCGTTCGATGGCCGCGAGCTTTTTCATTTCGTCGTGGGCCACGATGGTGAACGCGTCGCCGGTCTTTTGCGCCCGCCCGGTGCGGCCGATGCGGTGCACGTAATCTTCCGGGTGCTGCGGGATGTCGTAGTTGATCACGTGGCTCACTCCGGCC
>JBEDBL010000113.1:0-8523 GCA_041177245.1 Verrucomicrobiota bacterium | reverse complement strand
CACCTTGGGCGGTCTGATGGATCAGCTCCAGGGTCGCGTCTACACGCTGCTGCTTCTCATTCTCGCCCTTCCCATGTGCCAACCGGTCCCGTTGCCCGGACTCTCCACCCCGCTCGGCGTAGCCATCGCGCTGCTCGGATTGCGTTTTGCCTTGAGCCAACGTCCGTGGCTGCCGCGGCGACTGCTCGCCACGAAGCTCACGGGCAATTTTTTCCCGGCCGCCATGCGCGGCGGGGCGCGGGTGCTCGGATGGCTGGAAAAACTTCTGCACCCCCGCATGGTCGGCGCCTTTGAGTTGAGACGCATCAACTTCGTCGCCGGCACGGCGATTTTCCTGTGCGGCATGCTGCTTCTGCTTCCCCTCCCCATCCCGGGCACCAATATGTTGCCGGCGCTCACCGTCGTGCTGACCGCGGCGGCATTTTCCGAGCGCGACGGCTACTGTCTCGTTGCGGCCGGGTTGTTCTTTTTGCTCACGCTGGCCTTCTTCGGTGCCCTTGTTTGGGGGAGCGCGGAAATCATCCACTATTTCGCGCCGCACGCGGCGTGAGCGCCTAGGCGCGAGAAACGAGCCACGCGAGGTAAGCCGCGTAGCCCGCGAGCATGGCGAGTCCCTCGGACCGGGTCAGCCGGTAGCCCGTGCGCGAGAAAATCCAAAGAACGAGAGCGAACAACATCATCACACCAAGATCGATGCCGGTGATGCCGATGGAAGTAAGAGGCGTGACGGTGGCGGAGACGCCGAGAATGCCGAGGATGTTGAAAATATTGCTCCCGACCACGTTGCCCACGGCGATATCGGCTTCTTTTTTCAGCGCAGCGACAAGCGAGGTGGCGAATTCCGGGAGACTCGTGCCCACCGCGACAATAGTCAGTCCGATGACGGCCTCGCTCAGTCCTAACGCTTTGGCGATGTCGATGGCCGCATCGACGAGGAACCTCGCCCCGATGACGAGCATGACCAGACCCGCAACGATGAAAACCGCATCCTCCCAAATGCCCCTCTTGGAAACCTTGATCTCCTCCGTGAACTCTCCCGCCAGAGAATCCGACGGTTGTTGCTTGGCCAGACGGATACTGAAGACGACGTAGCCGATAAGCAGGACGAAAAGAACAACGCCTTCGACGCGCGAAAGCGCACCATCGTAGAGCAGGGCCATGGCCAGCGTGGTGACCCCGATCATGATCGGGGTATCGACGCGGACAATCTGCGAGGCAACCTTGATCGGGATGATCAGCGCGGAAAAGCCGAGGATCAGCCCGATGTTGCAGACATTGGATCCGACCACATTGCCCACGCTGATGTCGCCTTGGCCCAGATAAGCGGCTTTGAGACTCACCACGAGTTCCGGCGTGCTGGTGCCGAAGGCAACGACGGTCAGACCGACCAGCAACGGCCCCACTCCGAGACGCAAGGCCAGAGAGGAACTGCCACGGACGAGCCCTTCGGCGCCGAAATAAAGCAGCGCCAATCCGAGAGAAAGAACGAGAAGCGTGGCGGTCATTGATCCGCAGCGGTTGAAGTTCAGGTTGCCGCGCGCGCGGGCGTGCGGAAGAGCACGGCCACGGCGACGGTCGCGAAAGTCCCGATGAGGACATAATAAGGCCAGGCGATGACCGGCCACCAAGCGGGCAACAAAGCACCGAAGGCCCATTCCTGCGGCACCAGTTCACCGCGCAACAGCGCGGCGAGATCAAGCGCGGGCACTTTGACTTTGCAGAGCACAAGCACGGCGAAGATGCCGGTGATCATGGCGAAGACGTTGGCACGATCGTTGCCGCGGGTCTCGGTCAGCATGCCGAGGAGGAACACTCCGAGCAAACTGCCGTAGCTGTATCCCAAAATTCCGAGGGCGAGGGGGATGATCGTGATGTTGGTCTGCAGCACCGCGTAGGCCGCGGCCGTGGCCACGCCGACCATGAGCGCCCCGAAGACGGCGGTGGCGATGCGCGCCACGGAAACGGCTTTCGCGTCGGATGCCGCCGCCCCGCCGAGATAGGGAATGTAAAAATCTTTGGTGAACGAGGTGGCCAGCGCGTTGAGCGCGGCGGAGGTCGATCCCATCATGGTGGCAAACACGCCGGCCACGATGAGCCCGCGGATGACCACCGGCATTTCGTTGACGATGTAGTAAGCGAAGACCTCGTTGTGCTGCGCGGGCAGATTGGGATCGGGCGAGGTCTCGTAGTGGACGGCAAGGAGCAGGCCGATGGCGAGGAAACCGAGAACGATCGGGATGTCGGCGAATCCGCTGACGATGAGCGAACGCTTGGCCTTGGCTTGGTTTTCCGCGGTGAGCAACCGCTGTACCATGTCTTGGTCGGTGCCGTGCGTGGCCATGGTGAAAAGCGTGGACCCTATGATCGCCGCGAAAATCGTGTACGGCGTCTCGAGCATTTGCTTGAGCGCCTCGCCGAAAGGTTTCGTCGCATCCCAACCGGTCTGGATCATCCCCGCTCCCGGATTGGCCGCGATGCTGGCCGAGACGGTTTCCCATCCTCCGGGTATCGAGGCGAGAATCGCGCCGATCGCGAAAAAAATCGCGCCGATCATCAAGCACGCCTGGATGAGGTCGGTCCAGACGACGGCCTTGATGCCGCCCACCGCCGTGTAGATCGTGGTCACCACTGTGGTGAAAAGAATTCCCCAGAAATACGTGCCGAGCGTCACGGGAACGCCGGGATAAAGATAACGCCAGATGACCACGATGATCACGCCGCCGAGGTAAAGACGCACACCGATGCCGAGCACGCGTGTGACGAGGAAAATGGCGCTGGCCATGTTGCGCGTGCGAGGGCCGAACCGCAGGTCGAGAAACTCGTAGATGCTCTGGACCTTGTGGCGGTAGTAGGGAGCGATAAAAAGGTAGGCGATGAAGAAACGCGCGATCACCGTGCCGATGGCCAGTTGCGCGTAGGCGAAACTGCGCGTCTTGAATCCTTCGGCCGGCGCGCCGAGGAATGTCGCGGCGCTGGTTTCAGCGGCGATGATCGAGGCGAGCACCGCCCACCAGGGAATTTTGTGGCCGCCGAGGGTGAACTCCTGGAGGTTGTCGCTGCCGCGTCCCGCGCGCAGGCCGATCCCGACAATCAACGCGAAATAAATCGCGACGACGATCGCGTCGATGATCAGGGCGGTCTGCATGGGAGGATTATTTTTGTATCCGGCCTGCGCGGCGAACCGCGCAAGAGTCGTTTACGGCGGCAGAGTCTCTGTTAGAGTGGCTCATCTGCGCGAGCAGAAATGGGGACTCCCGCGGCCTACGGCCCGGGCAAAGCGCACCCTCCAAACATACCGCCGCTACACCATGGAAACGATTGTCATCGGACACCGCAACCCGGACATGGATTCCATCTGCTCCGCCGTCGCCTACGCCCATCTCAAGCGGAAGCTGGGCGAGGAAAATGTCCGCGCGGCCCGCGCGGGCGCACTGAACGAGCGGATCACTTTCGTGCTGGAAAAATTCGGCGTGCCGCAACCCGACTTTCTTCCCGACACCACGCCGCGCGTGCGCGATGCCATGATCAAAGACTACATCTCGGCGCATCCGGATCATCCCGTGGCCGAAGCTCTGGCCGTCATGTCGGCGCGAGGATTACGCGCACTCCCCGTGGTGGACGACGAGCAGCGCTTCCTCGGGGTGATCAGCGAGAACAGGCTTCTCGGACTCGTGCTCCCTTCGCGCGACCGCGCCTCGCACGCCCGCGTGGTGCGCGCCACGCTGGCCAACATCGTCGGGACGTTCGGAGGCAAATCGCTGGCCGGTCCGCTTTCCGACGAGGACGTCGAATACACGCTCGTCGTCGCCGCGATGGATGCGGACACGTTTGCCGGCCGTCTCGCCACGATGGATCCGGCACGCACCGTTCTTTTCGTCGGCGACCGCGAGAACGTGCAGCGCGCGGGCATCGGGGCAGGCGTCAAAGCGATCGTTGTCACGGGCGGGGCCGAGCCCGGAAAAGACATTCTCGAACTGGCGGGTAAACACGGGACGGCGATCATCTCGTCGCCCTACGACACGGCAACCAGCGTCATCTTCGCCCGCGGCGCGGTGATCACGCGCCACGTGATCGAACCGGTGGCGGACGAATTCGATGCCGAAATGACCCTCGCGGCGGCGCGTCGCGCCGTGGCGCTCTCCAACAAATTCATTTTTCCCGTCCTGGACGAAGTAGGCCGGCTCGAAGGAATCCTCTCCAAGAGCGACTTCCTCAAGTCTCCCGCGCGGCGGCTCGTGCTGGTCGACCACAACGAATTGTCCCAAGCGGTGCCCGGGGCGGCCGAGTTGCCCATTGTCGAGATCCTCGACCACCACCGCCTGGGCAACATGCCCACCGAGGCACCCATCCTTTTCATCAACCAGCCGGTCGGATCGACCTGCACGCTGGTGGCGGAACTTTACGAAAGGAACGGCGCAAAGCCGGAGCGCGCGACGGCAGGACTGCTCATGGCGGGCATCATCGCCGACACGCTCAACGGCACCTCGCCGACCACGACGGAGGTCGACCGCAAATTTTTGCGCGAGCTCGCGGGCCCCGCGGGCATCGCGGCCAAGGATCTCGCCGCGGAAATTTTCGCGGTCGGGTCGCCTTTGCTCACGCTCACGCCGCAGCAGGCGGTGCGCGCGGATTGCAAAGAATACGAGGAGAACGGCGTGAAATTCAGCGTGGCGCAGATCGAGGAGGTCACCTTCGGCAATTTCGACGAACGCCGCGACGCGCTGCTGGGCGCGTTGCGCGAGCGTGCTTCGGCCGGCGATTTGCTCTTCGCCGCGCTGCTTGTTACCGACATCAACACGCAGAACTCCTATCTGTTGGCCGAGGGTGATGCGGATTTCCTGCGCACGATCAATTATCCGGAAAAATCCGACCGCGTTTGGTTTCTGGAAGGCGTTGTTTCGCGCAAAAAACAGCTTTTGCCCTACCTCAGCGAGTGCTTGGCAGCCATGCGGTGACCCGGGCGTGCCCCGGCAGCCATGGCATGGGCCAAAAAGGGGTTGTTCACAGGGTGTGAAAAACGACTTAAGTAGTTGACTATCAGCGAATAAAAGAATAATTTGACGCCCTTCCAAGCGACCTCCTAGCCTTGTCATGTCGCAAAGACACCCAAAGAAAGGAAGTGAACCGCTAATGCCCGAAGTCATCGTTCGAAAAGGAGAGTCCATCGACCGCGCCATCAAGCGCTTGAAAGCCAAGTTGGACTCCGAGGGGATCATGGATGAAGTGCGCCGCCTGCGCGCGTACGAGACCCCGACCCAGAAGACGCGCCGCAAAGCCAAAGCCAATGCCAAGCGCGCCAAGATGAAGCACCGCTTCAACCTTTCCTGAACCAAGGATCACACACTCCGCGCATCCTCGTCGCCGGCTGCGGTTACACCGGCGAGAGATGCGCGGATTTTTTTTGCCGCGAAGGAGCTGATGTCACCGGGCTGGTCTCCTCCAAGGAATCGGCCGGCCGCCTCGCGGACAAACCTTACCCGGTTGTCGCGGCCGATGCCGCCGATGCGGCGGAACTCCGGAGGAAATTTTCCGCCTACGCGCCGCCCGATATTCTCGTCCACTGCCTGAGCGGGCATGGCGGACGCGATGCGGAGGCCTACCGCATCACTTACGTCGAAACCTTGCGCAACCTTCTTGAAGTGTTGCGCCCTTCTTTCTGTGTCTTCACCGGCAGCACTTCCGTCTATCCGCAGAACGACGGCGGCATCGTCTCCGAGGAATCGCGCACCGGCGGCACGCCGACCGGGGACGTCCTGCTAGAAGCCGAGCGGTTGGCCATCGCCTCGGGCGGGGCGGTCGTCCGTTTGGGCGGGATTTACGGTCCGGGACGCACGCGTTTCATCGAGGCCGCGCGCACGGGTCAGCCTACACCGGGCGACCCGGACGGTTTCATCAATTTCATCCACCGCGACGATGCCGCGGCAGCGCTCCATCATGTTGGGCGTTTGCAACTCGGCGGGATATGGAATGCGGTGGATGACCGTCCGGTGCGCCGCGCCGAATTGGCCGAAAGTATCCGCAGCGGCACCCCGCTTCCGCCCACCCCGGCAGACACCGGCATCCCGGCCACAGGCAAGCGCGTGCGCAATGCGAAATTGCGCGCCGCGGGATGGATACCGCGCTATCCGACAGTGATCGATGCCCTCCAGTCGGGCGCCGTCTGAAGATCAGCGGCCCCCGTGGCCGCCACCACCGTGACCGCCGCCGTTGTTGCCGCGGTCGTTGTTATTCCAATTGCCGTAGTCGCCGTACCAACCGACGGGGTACGCGAATCCGAAGGGCGCAACACCCATGTAGTCGGGATCGGCAAAATACGGATGGTTTGTTCCCGCGTCGTTGTCTTCGCCCGAAGGAATGTTGTCATCATCCTGCAAATAAATGCCCTTGGCCTTGCCGAGATAGTTGATCAGGAAATCGTCGGCCCCCGCATCGACCAAACCGTTGATTTGATTGACCGAGAAATCGTAGGGCGCGCGCGTGGCCTTGAGGTAGGGGACGGTCATGCTGCCCGGGATGCCGGCTGTCACCAGATTCTTGATGTCGGCATAACCAAGCACGCGGCCGTTGGCGATGCGGGTGACCGTCGCGGCAGCCACACCTTTTTTCTCGAGCACACCGATGTATCCCGGCTTTTCCATGCCGGGTTTGGTTGTGGTGGCGCAAGCGGAGAGCAGGACCGCGAGGAGGAGGACGGGAAGGCGTTTCATGCGGCAAGACTGAACCAGTCTCACTCCGCCGCAAAGCCGAAAGCGGCGGGGACCGGAGCCCCCGCCGCTTCGTGCTATGTCAACCCGATCATGCCCCCTTGCGGGGAACGACTTGTCAGATGGCTTTGTCGCCCGTCTCGTCGGTGCGGATGCGGATCGCTTCCTCGACCGTCGAGATGAAGACCTTGCCGTCGCCGATCTTGCCGGTCTTGGCCGCCTTGACGATGGCGCCGGTGGCTTTCTCGGCGAGTTCGTCGGCGACGACGACCTCGATCTTGATCTTCGGCAGGAAGTCCACGGTGTATTCGCTGCCGCGGTAGATCTCGGTGTGGCCTTTCTGGCGCCCGAAACCCTTCACTTCGCTCACCGTCATTCCCTCGATGCCGAGGTCGGCCAGCGAGTCTTTCACTTCCTCGAGCTTGAACGGCTTGATGATCGCTTCGATTTTTTTCATTGGTGTGACCTTTCTTGGTTGGTTGCCGTTTTACTCCAGAATGTAACCCTCTTCACCGTGATCCACGGTGTCGAGGCCTTCCCTTTCCGCATCCTGCGAGGGACGCAGTCCGATGGTGAACTTCACGATGAAGGCGATGACCGCGGTGGCGACCACCGAAAGAACCACCGTGAGCCCGATCGCCTTGAATTGCGCCGCGAGCAGGCCCTCCTTCAACGGTCCAACCACGCTGTTGACCGCGGGATCGGCGAAGACGCCGGTGAGGATGGCGCCGAGCGTTCCGCCCACACCGTGCACGCCGAACGTGTCGAGCGCGTCGTCATAGCCGAGCATTTTCTTGAGATACATCACCGCAATGAACGGGATGATACCCGCCGCGAAGGCCATGATGACCGCGCTGGTCGGCGTGACGAAACCGGCCGCCGGAGTGATGACAACGAGCCCGGCAACGATGCCCGAGCAGAAGCCGAGGACGCTCGGCTTGCCGCGCAGCATCCATTCGGCGAGAGCCCAGACGAGGCCGGCGATGGCCGCGCAGAGGAACGTGGTGGTGAAGGCGTTCGACGCGATGGCGTCGGCACCGAGGGCGGAGCCGGCGTTGAAGCCGAACCATCCGACGTAGAGCATGCCGGTGCCGACCATGACGAGCACCATGGAATGCGGGGGCATCGGGACTTTGCCGAATCCCATGCGCGGTCCGAGGATCATGCAGAGGATGAGAGCGGACCAACCCGAGGTCATGTGCACCACGGTGCCTCCGGCGAAGTCGATCGCCTTGATCCCGGCGTCCGCATTGAGCGGACCGCACATGAAGCCGGTCGTGCTCCAGACCATGTGGGCCATCGGAAAATAGACGACGAACATCCAGAGCGCGGTGAAAAGCATCACCGCGGAGAACTTCATGCGCTCGGCCGTGGCGCCGAAAATGAGCGCCGGCGTGATGATCGCGAAGGTCAGCTGGAACATCGCCCAGATGTAGTCCGAGATCCACCAGTAGCCCGCGCCGACTCCGCCCGGGGTCATGCCTTTGAACATGGCATAACTCAGGTCGCCGATGAACGGGTTGCCCGAGCCGAAGCTCAGGCTGTAACCGCAGAGCCACCACAGGAACGAAACGAGTCCCGTGATACCCAGGCACATGGCGAGGATGGAGAGCACGTTCTTCGCGCGAACCAAGCCGCCGTAGAACAGGGCCAAACCCGGCAGCGTCATGAAAAGCACGAGCGCGGTCGACACCATCTGCCATGCGTTGTGGCCCGGGCCGGGCGCTTTGATTTTCGACGCGTCACCCGACGGGCGGTCGACGTTGTTGATGTAAGCCTCGAGGTCCTCGATGCGCTGTTCGAGCGTCGGAGAGCCAGC
>JBEDBL010000112.1:0-8527 GCA_041177245.1 Verrucomicrobiota bacterium | reverse complement strand
GTCTTGCCGCTTTGCCCGACGGCCAACCGGGCCAGAGCCGGGCGCACCGCGCCAGCGACCTGACTGAAGCTGCCGCCTATGTAGAGGCCTTTCTGCGCGCCACTGTAAGCCAAGGCCATGACTTGACCGTTCGGTCCGGTTCCGGGAGAGAACGTGCGATCCACTGCACCAGTAGACAGTAGCCGTGCAATCCGCGGAGCGGCATTCGTGGCGTTGAGCATGGTGAACAGGCCGCCGATGTAGATCCGGTTCTGCTCATCCGAGGCGAGTGCCTGGACAAAGTCGTTGACCACCGGCGGCACGAAGGATTCACGCACCGAGCCGGCCGGGGGGAAGCTGACATCGACGTTGACCGCGGCGGATGTGTTCGTCTTGGGGTCGGGATCGACGTCCGTGGCCCGGGCCGTGAGCACCAGCGTGCCGGTGTTGGTCGGCGTCAAGGTGTAGGTGTAGGGCGGGCCCGGGATGTCCGCGACCTTGGTGCCGTTGGTCAAGAGTTCGACCAAGCCGATCGTGCCGGGGGCACCATTGGTGGCACGATCCGTCGCCGAGATGCTGATGTTGAGCGGTTCGCCCGGCAGGTGACGCTGCCCATCAAGCGGCTCGGTGATCCGCACGACCGGAGGAGGATTACCGGAGGGAGAGCCCCCGGTCACGACAAGCGAGTAAGCCTGTGCCGGCGTGGTCAGGGCACCATCAAGCGAAACGGAGACGGTGTATGTGCCGGGGAGTAGCGCGGCGGTGTTCTCCAGAAAGACTTGTTCGACGTTATCCACGTTGTTTTTTCCCGTGGTAGCGAGCGCGCTCATGGAGGCATCGGTCCATGTGCCAACGAATGGCATAACATACGGCTGGTAAACCGTGGTGCCGTCGGGGGCTGTGATCTTCAAATCAAGATTGTGAAGGAGGTTCGGCGTGCGGCTGTTGGGGGCGGTCTGCACTGCGCCAGCCGGATCCGTCCAGCACAGGGTCGCCCGGATGGGCGTGCTGCCATCCCAGATGAAGGTGCGCGTTTGGGAGTTCGACGCGACGGTCACCTGGCCCTCGTAAATCTTCGGGGCCAGCGGGTCGGCCTTCTGCGCGAGAATCAAGTCGGCCGCGGCTTTGACGTTGATCAAGCCCCAGCCGAATTTGTAGTCAGGGCCCTTGTTTCCCGAGTCGTCCGCTGTGTGGATGAGCAGGGCCTTGAGAAGGCTGGCTGGCATGAATTTGTTGGTGAACTCGCGCTTGTAGAGCTGAGCCAGTAGCGCCGCAGAGCCCGCGGCGGAGGGCGTTGCCATGCTGGTGCCGCTGTAAGTGCCATCGTAGCTAGTGTCACCGGTCGCGACGCTGGAGTACAGTCTGACGCCGTTGGCCACCACATCGGGCTTGATACGACCGTCGTCGCATGGGCCCCAACTGGAGAAGCTGCTCATCGTGCCGGCCGAGGGCCTTCGCACCCCAGCAGCCACGGCATCGTTGACTGCACCGACGGTCAGGATGTTCTTGGACAGGCCGTTGAAGGTGATCGACTGGTAGCCATTCTTGGCGGTGAGATCGCTCTGCTCGTTGCCCGCCGCCCAGAAAATCAAGTAATAAGGCAACGCCACAGCAATTGCATCGGTCGAGCGAGCCTCGTCCTCATACCGACCCATGTCATCAGTTACCGCATTGTAACCGTAGGAGTGGTTGGAAATCGGTATTTTGTTCGTATCGGTGCTGCTGGCCGCTCCGGACGCGGTCATCTCCGCGTAGTCATCGAACCAATCGTAGGAGTCGAGCGAGACCGCCGGCGCCATGCCTTTGGCATTGGGATCCACCCCGCTGGCTGCGATGGTGCCTCCCACATGCGTGGCGTGGTCGTCATTAAGGGCCGAGGGATCTAGCTTGGTCACTCGGCCGCCGAATTCCTGGTGGGTGCTGCGGATCGAACCGCCATCCCACACGCCAACCTTGAGGCCCGTGCCGTCGAGGTTGTAGGGCGGCGTCTGACGAATGAGACTGGCCCCACTGGAGATAGCCGCATTCACGTTCATGGTCGTGCGATACAGCGGCGTATCGCCACGAAACGCATAAATTTCAGAAATCCCGCCCCCGGGCTTTTCCACCCTCAACGGCAGACCAAGCTGAGCCGCCTTAGCCAGCACCAGGCTGCGGCGCGTCTGCTCCAGCGAAGACAATTCGGCCACGACTCGCGCGCGATCGGACGGGTTGTTGAGGTCCGCGCCAGCCAGAACCTCGGCGACGGGCACCGCCGAGGGGGTCATGCGCAAGTCGTGGGTAGCCCAGCTTGGGTCTTGAACTGAAGCTTGAGCCCTTGGCTGGCTTTGTGGACCCGAAGCCCCCGCCACACGAGTGCCGGTTCCTGCCGGACTTGAACCGACGGTGGACGTTGCAGCGGTGGCAACAACCTTAGGCGGGGCCGATCGAGCCGGGTTAGACATCGTCGCAGATACTGCGTCGAAATCAGCATTTGTGGTGTTCGATGTTGCGGTCGCGACCACTCCTTTGCCGTCTGTCTGCCCTGCCGCACTGGAATCCGAGTCAAGAGTTTCTACACCGTTGGAAACCCTTCTAGGTGGCGAAACCACCAGCAGGGCAACGACCACTACACCAAGGAACAGCGGTAAAAGAAATCGGCGGAAATCGAACTTCATGGGGGTGTCGCTTGATCCCTAGGAACAAGCGAATCAAGAAATCAGATTACGACATTCCCGAGACCGGTCAACCACAAGACCACTCCGCCCGCACGAAATCCATGGCGGATGACCAGTCACCAGACCCCTTCGGTTTTTCCCGTGCGAAAAAGGGTTGAGAGATCCCCACGGGTGCGGGAGTATCACATTCTTAAATGCGGTCGGCGATCCATAGTTGAAGTTGAGTCCATGCTGCCGCCTTGAAGACCTGAATTCTATTTTGAAAGCACCGCTCCTCACCGCCCTAGCTGTCTTGCTCCTCATGGTAGCCTATTGGCTCTTTCGAAATCCCTCAGCATCTTTACCTGAGAACCAAATCACCGAAGCCCCCAAGCCAGCGCCCGCGGGGATGCCGACCACCGTGGCTGAGACTCCGCCGCAGAATCTGACCGAGACGACCGCCGCCCATCGCGCGGCACTTCAAGACCGAGTGCAGGAATTGCGCCAGAGACGGACGGACCTCTCGAAAAAGCTGGAAACCATCGAGCAGCGACTGGCCGAGAAAGGCAACGCGGCTGGCCCCACGCAGTTGGAGGAAGCGAAGGCCGCGCTCCAAGACACCCTGCAAAAGGAGGAACTCGAGGAGAAGTATCTGCAGGAGACGATTGATCATCCGCCCACCTCCGCAACAGCCCCGTGATTATAGTCTGTGTCCACTTTGGATGACACAGGTTGCCCACGCCTCCCCCCACACACACATCCGCACCTCCGACGGGGCGCCGAGTAGCGCGGTCAAGGCCGCGGCCAGCGTCTGCTCGTCGTGCCCGATGGCCAGCTTGTATTCCCGCAACTCCGCACGGTGGGCGCGAACTTCGCGATTGTCGAGACGCCCGGGCACACGTGCGACGGTATCGTCCTTGTTAACAAACACGAGCGAGAGGCCAACCTGCTTGACGCTATGACAGCGATCACCCAAGAGCTACGGATACCATAATCAAAAACCGATCACATAGAAAGCGCCCTGACTGACGGCCTGCGCCTCCTCTGTGGTGATCCAGCGCTCCTCGAAGCCGGGGCCCCAGGAATCGGAGATGCAGAGTTCGTCGGTGGCGGCATTGTAGCCGGTGATCATGCAGACATGGCCGGACTCCTTGTCGGGACGCATTTTTTTGCCGGCTTTGCGCGCAGCCTCGAGCAAGGCGCGCCAGACGGTCGGGTCGACCATGCTCTTCCGCGAGCGTGTTCGTTGGTCGGCCAACGCGTTGAATTCGTCGGTGCTGAACATGGCCCACATGACGGGTAAGCCTTCGTCGATAAACTTCGCCACGCCCTCGAGTTCGAGTTTTAAGGAGGCGCTTTCCATGCGCCGTCCGGCGGCGGTGACGGCGCTCTTCACGGCCCAGGCAATGTCGGAAGTCGAGGTCCCCCCGCCCGCCTGCGTTCCACCGGCCATGGCCAGCACATACATGTCGGCGGGAATACCCATGTAACGCATGGCGCGCTCCCACGTGGCAGGAACGCAGTAACCCTTGGGTCCTTGGTCCACCATGGGGATGTCGCGCAGCACGACGTCGCCGTTCGGGCGCCGTTCGACGCGTGAGGCCAGGCGCGCCTTCATTTCGCTGTCGGAAACGCGGGCTTTGCCGCCGGAATCGGCAGAACCGGATGGCATGATGCGAAGGGCGACATACTCACCGCGCGGGGCGGCGAGAAGAAAGGCGTGCCCCTTCCAGTCCCAGCGCAAAACTTTCTCCCGTGTCTCGCGTCCACCGCCGAACTTGGCGGAGGAAGGTTGGCCGAAAACATCGGTGAGCGCTTGCTCCAGCGACGAGGCATCCGCTCCGATCGCATCGCGGTTGGCGCGGAGTTCTGCTCGTCCCACGGCAGTGCCGCGGTTGCGAGGCCCGGGCACGGCATCCACCGAATCGCCCTTGTTGGCGAAGACAAGCGACATTCCCGACGGATTCCCGCTCTCCGCGAGAAGCGATTGCGAGTAAGGCCGGGCGCGGAGAAACCGTGTCTCCGGCGGCGGATAAAGCCGGTAACTCGATTGGTCGGAGGTGAGTGACTCTTGCCGCAGATTCATACGCTCCGCCACCGCCGCGGCATCGTCATCCCAGAGATTGTCGTCGGAAAGCAAGGGCGCGCCACAGGCTGCGTTGATCTCTTCAAACGTCGGCTCGGCACGGAGGACCAACGGCAAAAGAAAGAGAAGGACGAAACCGCGTGCAGGCATTCCCCTTTACTTTACGTGCTTTACTTTTAGAGTAAAGCCATGACAACGACCATCAGCCGGAAAGGCCAGATCACCGTGCCGGCGGCCATCCGCGAGGCGATCGGACTGTCTGCGGGCACGAAAATAGAGCTTAAACTCGGTCCGGCCGGGACATTCGTGGCCCGCAAGGCGACCAAGGAAAGTCACTTTGCCAAATTCCGCGGCATCGGGGCAAAGCGCGGGCCCGGCACCAGCCAAAAGGCGATCGAAGCCCTGCGCGGCCGCGTCGAACGCGGGGACGTCGATCCGTGACCACGGCCGTTGATTCGAATGTGCTGATCGACGTGATCGGTCCGGCGACAAAATTCGCCGCACCGGCCATCAGGGCGCTGGACGAATCAAGGGCCCAGGGACCACTCGTCATTTGCTCCGTGGCCGCCGCGGAGATCGCCGCTTATTTCGATACATCGCGCGAGATGGAAAGCGTCCTTGCCGAGATGTCCATCCGCGTGACGGATCTGCGGATCGCGGAGTTGCACGCTGCAGGCGCAGCCTATGTCGCCTATCGTCGGCGCAGCAGCAAACTAAAGAACCGCATGCTGGCCGACTTCCTGGTTGGAGCGCATGCCTTGCACCAAGCCGATCTCCTCCTGACACGCGACCGTGGGTATTACCGCACGTATTTCCCGCGTCTGAAGCTGGTGGATTTGGAGCGCTGAACTTACGCGGTGGTCAATGTTTCCCGTCGACTGTGGTCAGAGCGCCGTAGTGTTCGGGGCGGCGGTCTCGGAAGAAGCCCCACTGGGCGCGCTGGTTGCGGATGGCGTCTAGGTCGAAAGTGTGGGTGAGCACGGCTTCGCTCGTGCGGTCGGCTTCGGCCACTTTGGCGCCGGTTTCGTCGGCGATGAAGGACGAGCCGTAAAAGGTCATCGCGGAATTTTTGCCGCTTTCCTTGCCGATGCGGTTGGAGGCGAGGAGCGGGACCATGTTGGAGGCGGCATGGCCCTGCATGGCGCGCTGCCAGTGGTCTCGCGAGTCCCAGTCGGGAAATTGCGGTTCGGTGCCGATGGCCGTGGGATAGAGCAAGACCTCGGCCCCGCCGAGCACGAGGCAACGGGCCGTCTCGGGAAACCATTGGTCCCAGCAAATGCCCACACCGACTTTGCCGAACTTGGTGTCCCACACGCGAAAACCGGTGTCGCCGGGATTGAAATAATATTTCTCCTGGTAGCCGACACCGTCGGGAATGTGCGTCTTGCGGTAAACACCGAGCATTGCCCCGCCCGCGTCGATCATGGCCACGGAATTGAAATACGCCTGATTGGCGCGCTCGAAGAAGCTGAAGGGCAGGACGACGTTCAATTCGCGCGCGAGCGACTGGAACTTCGCGATGCCCTCGTTGCCTTCGACCGGACGCGCCAGCTCGAAATTCTCCGGAAGTTGGTCCTGGCAAAAGTAAGGGGTCTCGAAAAGTTCCTGAATAAGAATGATGTTCGTCCCCTCGCCCGCCGCGCGGCGGATGAGCGCTTCGGCCTTGGACAAACTCTCCACGCGATCGCGACCGACGGACATCTGCGTGGCTGCCAGGGTGACCTTGCGCATGGCGGGAGAAGGCGAAAGAAGCGCGGCTCAGGCGGCCTCTTTTTTGCGCAGGCGCAGGGTGATGCGTTTCATGCGCGCGTGGTCATCGGGGCTCCAGCTTTGGATTTCGGCGTTGTCTTTGAAAGCTTGGTGCACGAGCCAGCGGTCGTAGGCGTTGAGCGGTTCGGTCTGCAGTGGCTTCCCGCGTTCTTTGACCAACTCCGCGATGGCGCGCATTTTTTCGATGAGTCGGTCGTTGCGCATGGCGCGGCGGTGCTCGATATCGACCGTGACGCGCGGCACTGCGGGATCGGCCGCCTGGAGCAGGCGGTTGAGGAGGTATTGCAGGTCTTCGAGCGTCTCGTCGTTGCGGCCGGTGAGAAGTTCGGCGTCGCTGGTGTAGATCTGGAGAACGAGCCCGTGCTCGCCGGGCTGCTCCTCGATCTGCACGGCAAAGCCGAGGTAGCCGAGGATGGTGTCGAGGATCTCTTTAGGAGACATGCCCCTACTTTCGGTTTTTCCCTCTGTTCTCCTCAAGCGCTTTCTTAAGCGCCGCCACGACCTTTTTTCTTGCGGGCCACCGCGACCTTCTGCAACTCCGGGATCGGTTTGTTGCGCGTCAGGTAGAGCTGGACGATGGAAATGAGGTTCTGGGTGGTCCAGTAAAGCGACAGCGCGGAGGCAAAATTGTAGGCGAAAAGGATGAAGATGACCGGCATGAACATGAACATGCGCTGCTGCGCCGCATCGCCCGTTTTGGGCGTCAGGCTCATCTGCCAGAGCATGGTCAAAGCCATGAGGAGGGGGAGGATATTCACCGGGAAGCCGAGGAGGTGCCCCACGGTGTCAGGTTGGGAAAGATCGTGGACCCAGAGGAAGGACGCGTTGCGGAGCTCGATGGCCGTGCCGAGCATGGAGTAGAAACCGAAGAAGATCGGGATCTGGATGAGCATGGGAAGGCAGCCGCCGAAGGGATTGACCCCGTAGACCTTGTAGAGCTTCATCAGCTCCTGGTTCATCTTGGTCGGGTCGTCTTTGTATTTCTCGCGCAGCTCGGTCATCTTCGGCGAGAGCGCGGACATTTTCCGCATCGAATCGGTCGCCTTGTTCTGCAGCGGCCAGAGCAACGCCTTGATGATGATGGTGAGGAGAATGATCGCCGCGGCGAAGTTGCCGAGCACACCATGCAGCGCGTTCATCGAGTAGAGCAGGATCTCGCTCACCCACTTGAAAATGCCGAAGTTCATCACGTCCTGCTCGCCGTGACCGAGCTTGGACAAGCGGCCGAGGTCTTTCGGTCCGACGTAAATTTGCAACTTCCAAGATTTGGTATGGCCGGGGTCGAGGCGGAAACCGGGAAGACCGAGCGCACCCTCGATGCCAAGCACCTTGTGCTCGCCCTCGCCCGGATGGGTCCGGTCGATGCGCCGCGCCCAGAGCGCCGTGCCGGGCTCGCCCTCCTCCACCGCGACGATGCTCGTGAAATACTGGTTCTTCACCGCGGCCCAAGTGATTTTGTCCGTCTTCTGTTCGTAAACCTCGCGCGCGGGACGCAGTTCGATTCCGGTGAGCGGGATTGAACTGGCGTTGAACCAATTCACGTCGACGAAAGTGGCGTGCCCCTCGCGATACCAGTCGAATCCTGTGTAGAGCGGCATGTCGCGGTAATGGACCGGAGCCGCGCCGCCGGTGCTGACAAAAAAGCCGAGACGCTGCACGGGCGCCGCGCCGCGGTTGGCGAATTCCAAGCCGAGCTTCACCACGTAATTCCCCTCGCCGCCCGCTTCTTCGACGCGGAAATTTTTTCGGATCTCGAGACCGTCGGCGGCCGTCTTGGTGAAAACCGCCTCGTTGGGCGCGGAGGATGCTGCGCGCTGGAAACCGCCCGTGATTTTGCCGGGCTCATCGCCGAGCGCGCCCACGGGCATCGCCTCGGGGATGTTGAGGAAAACATTCGCGCCGTTCTCGCCGAGGTGACCGAGCAATTCCGCCGTCGCAATCCCCCCCGCATCACCGACGAAAAGAAAATCGGCAAGCTTGGTCGAAACGGTGAACTCCTCGCGCGGCGCGGAGGGCTCGGGCGAGGGTTCTCGGACCACGGGGTCCGGCGCGGATT
>JBEDBL010000111.1:0-8566 GCA_041177245.1 Verrucomicrobiota bacterium | reverse complement strand
GATACGGAGCCCTGTCTGGAGGCCGTATTCCCGCACAAAGCTGATCGACACAAACAAATCGTCGGGACCGGCGGCGAAGTTGTAGCCAGGCCAGCGCAGCATGGAATGGTCACCGGTGTCCTCGATCATTCCTTCGGCACTGACAAGGGCCCCGGCGGACAAAAGAAAGCGGCAAAGATCGAAGACGAGATGGCGTTTTGTGCCATCTGGTCGAACGCGCAACTGGTAACGCTCGAGCAACGCCGACGCGGTGGTATGATTCAGTGCCTGCAAGTCCTGCAGCGAAAAGGAAAAGCCAGCGACGTCTGCCACCGTCGCGGGGAAGCGGTCAAGTGACGGGACTTTAGCCGGCGTTGGGAGAGCGGACATGCTCAAACGGGAAATAATTGATCAGTGACGAGTTGTATCTGGCGGCCGAGGGAAGCCAAGGTGCCGTCATTCCAGATAACGAAAGAGGCCCTATCAACTTTCTGCCCGAGCGGAAGCTGGCTGGCAAGCATGGCCTGCGCGGTGTCCGAATCAAGCCCGCGCCCCCGCAAACGGCTCATCTGGGTGGCCAGAGAGCAGGCGACGACCAGCACGACATCGAAGAAGGGCTCCGCGCCGGTTTCGTAGAGGAGGGGGATGTCGGCCAGATAATGCCCACCGCTCGCAAGACACCGCTCGCGCCCGGCGAGCCATTCGGCGCGAACTCGGGGATGCAGCACGGTCTCCAGTCTGCGTCGGGCATCGGCGTCCTTGAAGACCAGTCCGCGCAGCGCCCCACGGTCGGGCCTGCCGTCTGACTGGAGATACTCCGGACCGAACAGCCGTCCGATTTCCACACCAAGACCGGCATCAGTATCGAGCAAGCGGTGGACGCATTTATCCGCATCAAAAACGTCAGCCAGAAATTGTGAAGCGAGACATTCGCGGACGGTTGATTTTCCGACGGCAATGCCGCCTGTTAGCCCGAGTATCATTGATGTTAGGGGGCGTCCCCTGTAGGACGAAGAAGATACAACAAAGGGGACGCCGCGCGGCAGCCGCGCTCTACTTGCGCGTCAGGCCACCTTTGGGATTGCTTCTAAGTGGCTTGGGCACCTCAGGTGGGAGGCCTAGCGGTTCCACCATTTCCTCTTGATCGAAGTCTTCCTCGGGTCGCAGCAATTGGCCGGCCGCATCCATTAGACGCGCAGTAGTAAAGATTATAAGGTTTCGTTTAATTTTCTGTTCGACTTCAGAACGGAACAGGACTCCGGCAAGCGGGACATCTCCCAAAATAGGAACCTTGTCGTTGACCTTCTGAACATCCTCGCGGATCAAACCGCCAAGAGCGACGGTCTGGCCATCCCAGACGCTAACGTTTGTGGTCACCTTACGCTTGCTGAAGATAGGTTGATTGATGACGTTTTCGGTAAGCAGTTCAGGCTGGGGTTCCACGATTGCCCCGATTACCCCGCCTGTGGCTGCGTCTGTCACTGTGCTAAGCACTGTGTCCACGGGGGCTGAAATCGGGCTTCCATAGTTGATGAAGCCGTCGAAGTCCACCACCTCAGGACTGAGCGTGAGGTCTATAGTATAGCCGTCGGGTCCAATCTGCGGTTCCACTTCCAAGGTCACGCCTAAGTTGCGGGTGGTGAAGTCGGTGGGAAAACTGGGGGTGATCACCGGATCGGCTGGCCTCGTGATGACGGCACCGCCATTCCCTGTTGCTCCGGATCCGCTGTCTTGCGGAATCTGTGGTGGCTCATACTCCTGAGGGTATGGGAACTCCCTGATGATGGCTATGGTAGCTTTTTGTCCGCTTTTGGTCGTGACTTTCGGTGCAGCCATCAGGTCCACACCCTTTTTTTGATTGAGCGCGCGAACCACAACCTGGAACTGCGGATTGGTGAAGACGCCCGCGATGGAGAAAATTCCGGGAGCAGGGCCACCAGTTACCGACCCGCCAACCGCTTGGCCGAGAAGCAATGCGTTGAGACTATTTACGGAAATTGCTGAGTTGCCGCTGCGAAGGCCGCTCGTAATGCCATTTTGGCCGACGGCCACCCCGTTGGGGTTGACAAAAGGAACACCGACACCCCCACCTGCATCACCGCCCGCACCATAAACCCCGGAGTCCCCAATAGCGAAGGGCCCAACTCTCCAGTCAAAGCCGAGTTCCTTCAGGTTGTTTTGCGATATCTCGACAAATTTGGACTCAATCTCGACCTGCGTGGGCTGCTCGGCCATTGCCGCTTCTACTAGTGATTCGATTAGGTCGAGGTTTGCTGAGGTGTTTTTGACAACCAGCTTGCTGCTTCCCGCAATGAATCGAGCACTTGCTCCCGTTGGAAAGTCTACGCCCTGGGATTCGAGGAAGTCCTTCGCGTTTTGTCGTGCACCGAGTTTCGGGGCAGATCCCTCAGGTTCGCCACTCCCTGCAACGGCAGCGCTTTCGGAGTCTGCAGCCGAGGTCGCGGAAATGAAACCCGGGGGAACGCGGAACTCACGCACCTCAAGTGTGTCCGTCATGCGGTCGAGAGGAACTATAGACACCGCGAATGGCTCAACCTTCACTTTTAGTCCCGACTGTAAGGCAATATATCGAAGCACCTCGTAAAGGGGGACATTGGATAAGCTGAGTGTTACACGATCGGAGACAGCTTGCACAGCGGGGGCGCTTTCGGCTCCTGCAGCGTTTGTCATCGGCGGAGCGATGGCAGTCACCGGCATCTCCAAGACAATGTTGATGCCTTTGGACTCGGCAGCATCCTCGGCGGTGTCGAGTTCCCTGCTCTGGCGCCGGAGGGATGCGATCGCTTCTTGGATCGGAGCATCCCGAAATTCGACTTTGGGGACAATGATGCGGTTTAGACGCGCCACCATCAATTCAGTGCCCCGTTTTGACTCGATGCCGGAATTGTCTGCCGAGGCACGCGCATCGGCGAATTTTCGTCTGGGCCTCTCCCACGCTTTTTCGACCTGCCATAGCATGCGCGAGCGGGTTTCGTTGTACGCGCTGTCATAGTAGCGTTGCTTGCCCAACTCAACTTGCTCGAGACCGCGGAAGGCAGCTGCGTTGTCCTTGTCCACAGCGAGGATTTGCTGGTAGCGCTTTTGCGCCATGTCGTATCGGCCGGAATCGTAAAACCCGACGGCTTCTGTCATTAGCCGGTCTACCTTATCACGGCTCTCAGCTAGTTTCGGCGTGATGGTCTTGTTGAAGTAGTCCGCCTCCTCGAGGTGGCTTAGGAAAACAATCGCCGGGCGGTAGTCGGGATTGTAGCGGGGTTCCAGCACCAACTCGGCTACCTGCTTTGCTTGGGTGTATTCGCCCCTGCTCACGAGATATTCAGCGTAGCGAACCGAAGCCGACGAGAATCGAGAAACAGCACGACCGCGCAATCCTCCCGCGGCTGATCCCTGCGGAACTAAATCCGCCGCAATTATGTAATGTTCATACGCTTTCTCGATCTCGTTGCTCTGCAAAGCGGCGTCACCGGCGCGCAGTTCCTGCTCCGCTGTGATGAGATCCTGTTCGCGGCGGGTAATCTCGCGCTCCTCTGTCTGGTCCAATGAGCTTGATGAGGCACCCTCCAAACTTGGGCCCGCTTGCAAAGGAGTAAAAAAACCAAGCAAAGCGAAGATTGTAAGGGCGCGAAACATATAGGGTAGGGTTCAGGGCAGCGAGGGTTCAATTGGCGCTGCGGAGGTTAGCGGGGGTTCCTCGGATAACGATGCAGTTTGATCGACAGCAGTTTTAGACCCAGCCAAGGGCTGTCCGGCGGGGTCCATGAGCAGCGCAGTAACAAAAACGATGAGATTTCGCTTAATGTGTTTGTCGGCCTGCGAGCGGAAGAGAACTCCAGCCAGTGGTATATCGCCGAGCAGAGGCGTTTTGTCGGTGACTTTTTGTACGTCCTCACGGATGAGGCCGCCCAAAGCCACCGTCTGGCCATCGTAGACGCTTACCGATGTCTCTACCTTGCGCTCGCTGAAAACTGGGTAGTTAATGTAATTTTCTGTGACTATGACACCCCTGTTTTGGATGGGACTCCCGTAGTTAATGAACCCTTCGAACTCCGTTACGCTGGGAAGGAGTCGAAGGTCGATGGTGTAATTGTCTGACCCCACGGTCGGCTCGACTTCCAAGGTAACACCAACTGGTTTCATGGTAAAACTCGTCGGCGTGGCGGGTGTCACTGGTTGGGTGCCTGAGCCTGTGCTCTGCGGAACCTGAGGAGGCTCGTATTCTTGAGGATAGCGGAATTCTTTCACGATTTCCACGGTCGCCGAGGAACCGCTCTTGGTCGTGACTTTCGGGGCAGAGAGGACATCGATGCCCTTCTTCTGGTTCAGGGCACGAAGGACCACCTGAAACTGAGGGTTCGTGAACACTCCAGCGAGCGATAGGATGCCTGCAGCTGGTCCGGTGACCGGGTTGCCCAGCAAGAGCGCATCCAAAGAATTGGCGGTGATGGCAGCCCCTCCGGTTCGGTTCCCTGCGGTGATGGGATTGAGGCCCACGGGACTCCCGGAGGGATTGACAAACGGATAGTAGGACCCCGAGTTTGCCCCGGAACTCACCGCGTTAAATTGATTGCCCGTGGTTCCACCCCCGCCATAAACGCCGCTGCCGCCCGGAAAGGCGAATGCACCTAGCAGCCAGTCGAAGCCGAGTTCTTTGAGGTTGTCTTGGGAAACCTCGACAAATTTCGCTTCGATTTCGACTTGGGAGGGCGAGGTGCCGGTCGCACTTTCCACCAAGGCATCGACGAGATCGAGATTCTCTTGCGTGTTGCGAACAATCAAGCGGCTGCTGCTGGCCAGAAAATTCGCGCTTGCGCCGGCAGGGAACTGAACACCTTGCGACTCCAGAAACTCTTTGGCTTTACTTACGGCCACGACACCTTCACCGCCCGCGGGGGAAGCGTCAGCGCCACCGGATGGCAACGAGGTAATGAAACCCGGCGGTACACGGTATTCTTTGGTTAGCAGCACGTCGGTCTCCGCGGTCAAAGGGACAATTAGAACGGCGTAAGGATCGACCTTGATTTTGAGGTTTGCCAAGCGGGTTACGTAGTCCAGCGCCTCGCGAAGGGGGATGTTCGCCAAATCGATCGTGACAGTTTGGGTCGCAGCAGCCTCGTCCAGCTTCAGGACTATATTGACGCCTTTGCCGGTTTCATCGGGTTCAGAGTCGTCAAGCGTGGCCGCACGTTGGCGTATTGCTTCAATGACTTCGCGCACCGTAGCGTCCGTAAAATTAACGCGGGGAAGGATGATTTCGTCCAATTTGCGGTTGACCAATTCCGTGCCCCGCACAGACAAGACCTGCGGTTCCAGAATGGCGTTCGGCGCATTATCCGCGCGCCGCAATTTGGTTTCCCAGCCCTTGTCAACTTCGGTGATCATGCCTGCTCGAGTCTCAGTGTAGCCGGTCTCCGCCACGCGGGTCCGGGCAAGACTCACCTGCTCCATGCCGCGGCGTGCGGCAATGTTGAAACGGTCGATGCGGAGGACTTCTTCGTATTTTTTCGTCGCCTCCTCGTATTGGGCGGAGTCGTAAAGCCCTTGGGCGTCTAACAGTAGTTTTTTCGTTTGCTGTACGCGGCTGACAAAACCAGGGGTGACCGTTTTGTTGAAATAGTCAGGTGACTGGAGGCGCCGGAGAAGGTTGCGTGCGGCTTCGCAACTTGGATTGTACCGCAGCAGGCACTCGACTGTAGTCTCAGCGTCTTCCCAGCGCCCCTCCGAAATACGTTGCTCGGCAAGACCCATGGCCGCTTTTGTGAAACCGTCGATTGCAGTCTTGTGCAGGCTGAGGGTTTCCGGAGCATTGGGAATGACATCGAGCGCCGCACGGTATTCGGAGAAGGCCTTTTCGTAGTCGCGCACGGCAAGAGCCTCTGTTCCTCGCTGCATGCATTGCGGGGCGAAGTCCGCTGCCAAAGACCGTCGCTGGGCAATTTCGAACTCCGCCTGGGATTCAATGCCAGAAATGGAGTCGGAAGATCCTGATGATCCGGCTATGGCTTGGGTATTGATCGCCCCAAAAAAAGCCGCGCCACTAACGGCCCAGAGGCAGAGAAATTTGCTGGAAAGTGTCGTCATTTGGGTTGCTCTGCTGACGGATTACTTGAGGGTTCGATCTTGGTCGCTGAGCCTCTGGGGATAGAGTGCTGCTGCTTGGTAGCTAAGTCTTCGATGGTGGCTTTTTCTTCAGAGACGTCAACCAGTTTGTAGCGTCCGCTTCCGACGGTGAACGGTTGACCTGCTCGCACCTGCTGGCTCTTTCCGTCCGGTCTGGTGTCAAGAAGAGTAGCCAATGAATAGGGGGAGGTGACCGGCTTGCGGGCCTCCAACTCGACCACCGTCGAGTCGTCGCCGGATGTGCTCTGCAGGATCGCAATGTCGAACTCGTCGATCTGCGGCGTCCCGTCGGGGTTGGTGATGCGGGGATTTGGGCGCTTTTCGATTCGGAAGTCTTTGAGTTTAAAAGGAGTTTTTTCCTCGTCGTAAGTGACCGCAAACCCAGGCCGGTATTTTGCGACAACAATGATGTCTCCTCGGGAATAAGACTTGGTTGGTCCGATTGGTTTGCCCTGCAAAGCGTCGGAACTCGCCGCTACCGAATTGATCATGGCACGACCTTGGTCGTCGCGTCCTGTAAAAATACTCTGCAACTGCTCATTTTGAAACTCGGTCAACCGGAGCTTGGTCCAGTCCTCCGGCTTGGAGGAAGCGTCGCGCGGGCTTGTTTGTGCGGTGAACTCTTCAAGATTGGTAAAGCCATCCGAGTCCGCATCGCGTTCCGGCAATGAGGCGTCGAGATAGTCGAGCTGGTTGTCCATGATCCACTTGTTGGGGATCCCCTTGAAGAGATCATTTCCGGACTCGAGAATATCAACAAGACGGCCCTCGTTAAGCAGGTAGATACGGCTGACGAAGGGCGACGCTCCGTTTGTACTTTCCCGCAAGGTGAGCTTTTCGTCCATTGCAGAGAAGTCCGACTTAAGCGTCTCGACCTCGGGTGCGGGAGTGAAAGGTTCTCGTTTTCCTGCCTCGGGTGGCGAGACAGCGGCTTCTTTTGCGGATCCGGCGGCAAAAGACAGCATTATGCAGACGGCTACTGCGGCCAACCCGGCGGCGGCGAGTAAGTATCGCTCGTAGTGTGCTTTGATATCCGGCATGGGGAAGGTTCGCAGTTAAGGGACTTTGGGTTGGCCAGCCACGGACGCGAGGCGCAATTCGACGTGCAGGGATTCGCGGCCGAGGACAGGCTTGATTCCCGGACTATCCGCTGTCTCGACGGGCGCCTCGGTCGTTTCGGGCGCCTCGGGCAGAGCCGACTTGGCCGGCGGCTGCACCATAGAATTAGTGATCGCCGCGAGACGGACGAAGACGGGCGGCTTGAGATCGGAGATTCGGTTAAGAGCTAGGCGAAAGGAGGGCTGGTCCGCGGTAAAGGCAATGTCGAACGGGAGCAACTCAAAACTTGAGGAAGCCTCGTTGGCGGGCGGCTGTTTCCCATCTGCGACATCTGCCGATTTGGCGCCATATTCGCCGGGCAGGGGAGTTCGCACAAGGGCATCGACGGATGTTGTTTTGGACTCGATCAACGCTCTCACCACGGCTTGGATGGCACGGAGTTGAAGTCCCAACTGGGAGGATACGGCTTCGGATGGAGGTTGAGTTTCATAGGCCTCGAACCCGAGATAGAAACCATCGGCGAGCTTCACGCCCTTATCGGCGGAAAGCGTCTGCATCTCTTTCACAGCTTTACTCAGTTCGTCTTGGAAAGCTTGGGGTCCGAGTTTGGGCGCCTCTATGGATCCAAAAGCTTTTTCGAGTTCGGAAAGAGCCGCCTTTGCCTGCTCGGCCTCTTTCTCGGCAGCCTCGGCGTTTGCCGCGTCCGGAAAAGGCTTGTTCCCCCGGAGGGATTGCAATTGTGCGACTTTCTCGTCGAAAAGCGTCTGCTCCTCGCTGAACCGGGCCGCCTGGGAGTAGGTGAGGTATCCACCGACGAGCAGCACCAACAATGCAGCCGCCGCGATGGCGCCGGTCATGGGATTTGTTTTGAACCAGTCCATCATAGCGGGATGGGGCGTTTCAGGGGTAGAACGAGTTTGTACTCATAGGCCCAAGTTTCGCCAGTTTGCGCGGAGCGGAGTTTTACGGCGTCGTTCTTTTTCTCCGGGTCTATGGCAAAAAGGTCCGACTGCACCAGCGAGTCGACAAATGCGTCGACAACGGCCGGTCCACCCTCGTTTTCCAGATACAGGCCATCAATGGCAATGCCAGTCACAGCTTGGCCATTCTGGTCGTCTGCAGTTTGCGCGCCGGCAGCGTCTCCTATCGACCCAGCGCTTTGCTTCTCGGAGAGCTGGAGCACGGCGTCTCCCGACATGGGACGGAGGCTGGTGATCCAAATGTTACGCGCAGGCATCAACTGGGAGACCTCGTCGAGAAGCGCAACCCAGGCCGTCCGCAGCATCGGGGCCGCGGTAAGGTCGGCTGCTTCCTCTAGCAACTTTTTCTTCTGGCCTTCAGCTGCATCGATCCGCGTTTTGAATTCTTGGAGTTGGCTCGTCTCGCTGTC
>JBEDBL010000110.1:0-8641 GCA_041177245.1 Verrucomicrobiota bacterium | reverse complement strand
CTACGAGATTTCCTTGGGCACGGGCAGTGCGGCCAAGGTCCTCGGCCAAACCACCGCAACGCACTTCCTGGCAACCCAACTGCCCGGCCACTCGGTGCTGACGGTCGATGAGGGCGGCGCGCATTTGGGCAACGCCGCCTTCCGCATCACGGCCTTCAATGGTGGAGGACTGCGGGCCACTTCCACAGTCACCGTGGCAATCCTCGCGCCACTCGAAGCCGATGGAACGGCCAATCCCGCCAAGGTGCGCCCGGATCGCAACACCTCACGCCTGCTTCTCCTGGCACCAAGCAGCCAGTTTGCTTCCAGTTCAACCTCGCGCACGCTTGGCGCCACCGAACCCTTGCGCGCCATGTGGGCGGCCAAATCCACTTCACCCGCCGCGCAGTTCACCGCCGCCGGTGCGGCCATCCGTTCCCACTTCGTCACGGCCGAGGACATCGCCGACAACGACTGGCTCTTGGACAACACGGTCATGGCCACCATTGACCGCACCTCGCCCTACGTCTTGGTCACCTCCACGGCACCAAAAGTCGTGCCGCGCTATGCCGACGCCAACTTTCCGGCTTCCTACGGCGGTCACTTCATCGACGGCGTGAGATACCAGAGCATCATCAACGCGCGCATCTACAACGACACCAATAACGCGGCCGAGCATGTGGCCGAGGCCTATCTCATGCCCGGCGCGCGCCTGCGTTTGCAGGTGCTCTTCTACACCAATTTCAAAGGCACGATCCTGCGCATCGGTGGCCCGACCCTCTACTACCGGTTTTTCAGCAAGATCGGGCTCTACGCGGCGCAGTCCGCCCGCGCCAACGGCGGGTGGTCATCAATGACCCAGCTCATCAACGCGGACTATTCGCAGAATTTCATCAAAACCGAAATCGACGCAGGCGAAGAGGAACTGGCCGTCTTCCGCGTGCGCATACCGGCCTTCATGGGAGGAAGCTCGACGACCTTGGTCGTTGCGGCACAAAGGGCATGAGTTGCTGCTTTATCAGACGCACCGAAACGGCGTGCCCGATTCCGCCGATCAACGATCCCGGCGGCGGCACGGTTTCAACTCCGGTCTCGCCGGGACTTTGGTTCGAGTGCGCGGTGCCCGGCGGCGGCTGTCACCACGGCATCGGCTTTGTGCGCTTTTACAACGGCTCGGGCAATTTGCTCTACGCCGGTTGTCCGGCCACCACCGGAACCAATCGCACGAACATCGCCTTCGATGCCTCGCAGCTCAACTACGGCGCCCGCCTGCACGTGGACTATGTTCATAGCCGCACCACCCTGCGCGGAGGGCTAAGCTCGCCTTGCGCCGGCGGCCACGTCTGCAACCGCGGACTCTTCCGCGCCGGACTCGGCGACAAGATCGTCGGCACAGCAAACATCAACAACGCCGGCGGCAGCGATGGCGCCAATGACGGCGGCACAGGCTATGACCGCTACAACGTCTTCTATCTCACCAACGACACGATCGACTCTTACCTGGCGGGACTGACCGGAACACCGGGCACGCCGACCACACCGGGCGGCTTGGCTGCCACCTACATGAATCAGACCAAGATCGTTCTGGTGTGGAACGATCTGTCGATTTCCGAAACCGGCTACCAGATCGAGCGCAAGATCGGATCGGGCGCCTACTCGCTCATCACCACCACTCCTCCCAACACCGCCATCTACAAGGACGAGAATCCGCCGGGCGGCGCCTTCGGCCACGACGTGCTCATTTCCTACCGCATCCGCGAGGCTCAAGCCGGTCCGACCTTCGGACCATGGGCGGAAACCAGTCTGACCACTCCGCCGGCGCCCGATCCCTCGCGACGCCAGGTCTGCTACATCGAATACAACATGTGCACCGGATGGACCGAGGCCGTGCGTAACGCCACCGCCAGCGTCAACTATATGCCGGTCGGCTACAAAATCGCGTCCCTGCCGGCTTTCAAAACTTTCCGCATCGCGCTCATCAACTACGCCTCGCCGGGCGTGGCCAACACCTCGCGGGGCGCCCTGCTCAACGTGACCGACGGCGGCACCGTGCTAGCCACCTACGCGCTGAGCCTGCAGTCCAACAATTCCTCGCTCTCCCCGTTCCCCTTCGACGGCCAAAGCATCGACGGCGTCCCCTTCTCCATCACCAACATTTGGGGACGCACGGTGGATATCGAGGCCGCCGGCGGTGTGCCGGGATTTCCGGGCATCTATTTTGACGACTCCGCCGCTTACCAGATCGTATGAGAGCACTTCTTTCCAAAGCTTACCGCGTCAGCTCCGACATCGCCGCGTGGGGATCGGCCGGCTTTCCGCTCTCGGACATGCGCGAGCAGCGGCTGGCCATCTGCGCGCAGTGCCCGCAATACCAGGCCCGCAGGCGCACCTGCTCGGTGTGCGGTTGCTTCATGCCGGTCAAGGCGTCCATCGCCACCAGCTCCT
This sequence comes from Verrucomicrobiota bacterium, assembly GCA_041177245.1. Taxonomy (GTDB): domain Bacteria; phylum Verrucomicrobiota; class Verrucomicrobiia; order Chthoniobacterales; family JACTMZ01; genus JACTMZ01. Next base: position 6,217 of record JBEDBL010000110.1, on the reverse strand, counting down.
GCCCCGAGGACCGCTGGTCCAACCTCACCACGGCCGAACCCGGTGCTTACCAAAAGCACTGCGACTGTTGATTTTGACACTGCGCAACACCTTGGATGATCGTCTATCTCCGCAACGAATCCGGGCTGATCACAGCTGACCCACTGGGGCAATCGCCAATCACCGCGATCGAGGCCAAACGCAGCACGGATCTCGACATCTACGTCACTCCGGACGCGAATCTTCCGCTCGAAACACCGGGATTTTTTGCCGCCGCCCCCACAACTGGGGGAGCACCGGTTGCATTGGCCTCGTGGACTCCTCCCGCAAGCTTGGGCAGTGGTTGGTTTTTCTCCGTGTCGCTCAGGGGGGCGGCCCTGGCGTCCATGTTTTCCGCAGGCACGACAAGCGTGTCACTAAACGCGGAAATCACCGCGATCATCGAAGGCAAACGGAGAAAGAGCCAAACCATGCAGCTTCTGGTCACCAAGGAAGTGCACAACGAAGACGAGGACCCGGCACCACCTGACTTGGTAAACACGCGTCGCACCAACAGCGATGGCTACCAAGAATACAGCTTTGATAACGGGGCATCATGGTGGCTCTATGCGCCCGTTATTGTCGACGGGACGCCTGAGTGGCAGTGGAGGCTTCTGCCATGAAGCGTGCAGTCCTGCTCTTGCTGAGCGTAGCTGCAGCGCAGGCGCAAGTCGTGCGTCCCGTGCAGCACACGAATGGAGTTCTCGTTGCTCCGACAAACTTCTGGACTGCCAATGCCGCTCCTGCGCGAGCAGGTCTAGGCATCGAAGGCACTTGGTTGACCAACACAAACATCAACGACCTCCGCACAGCATTCGGGTTGGGTCCGACCAACAACGCTGCGTTCAATTCGGTTGCCGTTGGCGATGCAGCTCTGACGCGCTCAAACTTGGGGCTCGGTGCCCCATGGCTGACCAATGATTCAAGACAGCAACTACAGGTGGATATTTTCACCACCAACCGGGCCATTTACAGCGGCGGGGTCGTCGGTTCTCTAGTCCTTTACTCAGCCGTGGCCACCTGGGCCAACGGCACTTGGGTTTTGTCCATGCCCTTGGATGTTTTGGATCCTGTCGGTCCGGGACTGCCTTCGTACAAGGCCATGACCCGATCAAACTTGGGCCTCGGCGCAACATGGTTAACCAACGTTGCCGCTCCGATCTTTTGGACGTCTGTGCCCTCCGCGACAAATTCAACAGGCTCGGCTGGTCAGGTGGCCTTCACCAACAACTATCTCTACATCTGCGTGGCCAGCAACACCTGGCGACGCGTCCAACTCGGCACCTGGTAAACATGGCACTCAACGACATCAAGGTTTTGCAAGAGCAGGCCGACGGGAGCCTGAAGGAAACACTTCTGACCAGTAGCTTTCTTACATTTGCCGGCACTGCTTCATTTCCGGCAATTGGCGACGCGAGCAAGATCTACGCAGCGACCGATACCAACCGCATCTACCGATGGACCGGATCGGCGTACACGGAAATCGGCTCCGTGGGGTCGGCCGCTTGGGGGCCCCTTGTCCTCAACCGCTTCCGTGGACTTTACTTCGCTTCCAGCAACTACAGCCCGAATGGACAGAATCCCTCCGGAATGTTTGCGCTGGGAACACCCGTTGGCAACGTGGCCGAAGGATGGGGCTTTGACGGCACGTGGCCGCGCATTTTCAACCCGGCAAAGATGCTCGGGGCCGGAGTCGGCTATTTCATCACGGCCTACGTGCGAGTGACCGGCGCGTTCAACGATGGCGTGCACTGCCAAGTTCGCACGTTTAACGGGACAACGACCAACATCGTTGGCGGATTAGGCGACTTTGGTGGCGGCACGGGTGGCACGGACAGGATCTTTTTCGCAACCTCAACCCAGCAGACGGCAACGGACACTTGGATGTCCTTCGCCCTTTTCTGCGGCGCCTACGGAAACAACAACAACAGCAACGGGGCGATGATCCAAGACACCGTGCTCACCTTTTACCGCGCATGAGTACAATCGACATCATCCAGAACGTGCCAACCGAACTCTTCGGCGCTGATGGTAACACGGCACCCACCAAATTACTGGTCCGCGACGATACCGTGTCGGTTTTGCCAAGCGGTTACCGCTCCCGACCAGAAGACCGCGTCTACGATTACGCGAAAACAAATGGCTCGATCACGCTCGCCGAGATCGATGCCGGAACTTTCGATCCCGAATTCACCAGCGCGGAGGGCTGGCTCGTCCTCAAGGGCTACGGCCCCATGCAGTTGGTGGGGTTGCTCGACATGGAAAGCCGTCTGGGCGCGGCCGGCAAGTCGTCGCCGAAAATGGCCTTGGTCCGCGCATGGATCGACACGCTCACAGCGGCATTTCTCCAATCGCCAAATCCTCGCAACAACTGGCCCGAACCTCCGCACGGCTTCCAGGAGACTCTCACGGAGGCCATGGCCGAGCTAAACCAATGAGTTTCGAGGAGGTCAAACACCAGCGGGGCATTCGGCTGACCGTCAGCGAGGCTATCGCCTTGGTCGCCGTATTAGTCGCCGCTTTTTCCGCGCTCAACGGCTGGATAGTTCTACCAGAGCAAATGCGCGGACTGCGGGAAAACGATGCGCGGCAGGACGCGCGCATGAACGTTATCGAGAAAGTGGCCCAAGACCGCGCCGAGACCCTCGCCCGCATCGACGAGCGCACCAAACGGATCGAAGAACGCCTCAAGCATCCGCCGCAGGAATTTTGACAGCACGGCTCCTGTCATCGCCGCAATGACAGGAAAGGTTCTCATCACAGGAGGCGCGGGCTTTATCGGCTCGCATTTGGCCAAAGCGTTAATGGCCACCGGAGCCGAGGTCGGCATCCTCGATAATTTCGACGACTTCTACAGCCCCCAGGCCAAGCGGCAGAACATCTCGGGGCTCCCGGTGAAGCTCTTTGCGTCCGACATCCGCGACCCTGAGGCCGTCCATGCGGCTGCCGCCGAGGGCTGGGACGCCATCGTGCACCTGGCCGCCTTGGCCGGCGTTCGTCCCTCGATCACTAGCCCCCGCAGTTACATCGAAACCAACGTGACCGGCACGCTCAACGTGCTTGAGGCGGCACGGGCGGCGAAGATTGGCCGCGTAATCTTCGGCAGCAGCTCTTCGGTCTACGGCGCAAGCGGCAAGGGACCCTTCAGGGAATCCAGCCCCCTACCCGCCACACTCAGTCCCTACGCCGCCACCAAAGTGGCCGGAGAGCAACTCTGCTCGGTCTACAGCCACCTCCACGGAATCCGCTGCACCGTGCTGCGCTTTTTCACCGTCTACGGCCCCGGGCAGCGGCCCGATCTGGCCATTAGCAAGTTCACCCGCGCCATTCTCGAGGACAGGCCGATCCCCTTTCACGGCGACGGGTCAAGCCGCCGCGACTACACGCATGTCAGCGACATCGTGGCCGGAATCTCCTCCGCCTTGGACTACCGCAAAACGCCCTACGAGGTTTTCAACCTTGGGAGCGGCCGCCGCATCACGCTGGCCAAATTGGTCGAAACCTTGGAGCAGATCACCGGCAAGATGGCAATCTTGGAGCGCCTGCCTACCCAGGCCGCAGACATGCCCGAAACTTGGGCGGACATCACGAAGGCCGGCGAGTCTTTGGAATATCGCCCCCGAACCGGATTGTCCGAGGGCTTGGCTGAGTTTTTCAGGTCGCTCAGCCGACAATGATTAGCTCAAAACGTCGGAACTCTCCTTCAGGAAGCGCTCGATTTCTGACAACGTGAAGAGTGGTGTGCGAAGGGCTCGACTTGGGTGGATAAGTCCCCGCTTGCGCAACCGCCACAGCGTGACATCGGAAATACCAAGGGCTCGGGCAGTTTCCTTGGCCGTGAGTGCCAGGCGGTTTTCGTAAGCTTCGGGCAGGGTAATGGACGTGTTCATACGGGGGAGAAGGGCGTGTCAACTTACCGAAGCCTTGGGCAAGGCTGGGTCGAGCAACGCGGCCATTTTCAGGCTGTGATCGAGCCCCAGTTCCGCCTGGTAGGTTTTCAGTACCAGAGATCCTCCGTCTTGGTGGCCCTGCCACTGCGCCACCGTCGGTGCGTCGATGCCCTTGCGCAGACATCGCGTGATGTGGAAGCGGCGCAGAGAGCGAGGCTCGAACTTCGGTAATTTCAGCCTCTCACAGACCCCTTCAAGAGCCTTGCGGCAGTTGTTGTGCGCCAGCAACCGGGCTTCCGGATCATCGGGCATTTCCTGCAGACGGCGTTCCACAATGGGCCGCGCCTCGGGGAAAACCGGAATGGTGAACTGCTGCTTGGTCTTGCGCCGAAAGACGCGGATGATTCCGGCCTGCAGGTCGATGTCTTGGCGACGGATTCCGGCCAGTTCAGCTTGGCCCAGCCCGAGCAGGCCGGACAACTCCACGTAGTCACCGGTTTCGTCGGCTCCGTGGCCGTTGCTTTTCTGCGAGCGCAGGTTGGCCACAATGGCGCGAAACTGCTCGTCGGTGGGGGTGGCGCGGATGGGGCGCGTGCGGCGTCGGTATTTGATGCCGCTCATGGGGTTTTTCACAATGGCTCCGGCATCCAAGGCGCTCTGGAAAAATCGTGTGACCGAGGTGATACGGTCGTTGAGGGTGGAGGGCGCCAGATGGTTCATGGTGGCCAGCCATGCCTCGCAGTCCGGGCGGCGGATTCGGTCCATCGCACGCGGCGCTTGGGCGGGCCAATTGGCGATCATCGTATCAATGGCCAGCTTGTGCTTGTAAACTGTCGAGGTCTCACCGCTTAAGGTCTCAAAGTAGCGGGTGCGGAAGTCCTCCAAGGTGATGCGCCCAAGGTCGGGGTTTTTGACCTCCAGGCCTTCAAGAAATTCGCGCAGCCGGCGGCGGGCCAGAGCCAGGTCTGTCGTGCGCAGCGACTGGCGAATCTGCTTGCCCTTGCGCTTGGCCAAGGCATAGTAAACGCCGTTGGTCGCATATCTGTAGAGACATGGTCCTATCTTCTTCCATTCCGACTCTGATTCCGGGGGCTTGCTTGGCTTTCTCATCCATTCAGGCTACCGGGTTACAAAATCGGGTTACAAGCCCTTTTTTGGGATGGAGTAAAAAAGCCGTATCTCTCTGTCGGACAACACTTTCGGGCTGTGGCTCAGCTTGGTAGAGCGCTGCGTTCGGGACGCAGAGGCCGTGGGTTCAAATCCCACCAGCCCGACCACTTCTCCCCTTCGTTGCCAGCCGCGCTGAGCACACCGAAACTCATGAACGGCGCAGAGTGGTCGCCGCGGCGACAGGCCTTGGATCGAAGACGTGCCGTGGCGTATTCAAATCCAACCAACCCGAACACCTCCTCAACTTGCCCGCCACACGGGAACCACGCGGGCACCGGTGATCATTCGATCCCGCGTCAAAACGCGCAATTTCATCACCCGTGCCGTGGCCACAATCAAGCGATCGGCGGGATCGCGATGAAATTTGTCGGGCAATAGCGCAACCTCTGCGGCGACCGCCGGTGTGACCCGCGCCAACCCGACAGTTGCCGGCGCCGAGGCCACGGACAACCAACGCTCAAGATCCATGTCCAAGTGCAGACGCCCTCGCTCCACCAGCATGGCAACCTCCCAAAGGCTGATCTCCGCCAGCACGGGTCGTTCCGTCGGCGGCAAGTTGTCCAGCGCTTCCCTCTCGCGCGCAGTCAATCTAGGATCTCCGCAAATCCACCAAACCCAGGCATGCGTGTCGAGCAACGGACGGTTCACCGCAGCGCTTCGATGTCTTTCTCCGCTACCGCCGGCGCGAAGGCGTCGCCAGTGAACCTTCCCTTTCCGCGAAGAGCCAACCATGGCTTGTCATTTACCGCCGGGACCAGACGTGCGGCGGGGCGACCGCGCTTGGAGATGATCAATTCCCCGCCCTTCTCTTGAACCTCGTCGATGAGAGACAGGCACTTTGCCTTGAACTCGGTGGCCGTGATCATCATATGACCAGTTTTGCTGACCAGTTTGCCTTGTCAAGTCCTCCAACCCACAAAACGCCTCGCAGACTATGACTTTTTCCGGCGACGAGGATTCTCGCTTCGCCCCTGCACATGGCGTGCGCAATCAGGGCTTTCCTCGCCGCGTGCGGCCTGCTGTTATCCGCCCTATGTCCTCCCCACGCGACGACCGAGACTACACGCCTATCGTCGGCGCCCAGACCGACATCGCCCCTCTCGGAAGAAGCGGACCGAAGCCGGAGCACGAAAAAACGG
>JBEDBL010000109.1:0-8806 GCA_041177245.1 Verrucomicrobiota bacterium | reverse complement strand
GGATTAACGATCATTTCTTCAGGCGTCCTGCAATTGGGCGATGGCGGCGCCTCCGGAGCCTTCGGCAGCGGCGAAGTGGTGAATAATGCTTCGCTGGTTGTGAACCGTGGGAACAGTTTCACGCTCTCCAATTTCATCAGCGGAACTGGGGCGCTAATTCAGGCCGGAACAGGAACAACCACCTTGCAAGGAAGTAATTCCTATAGCGGAGGCACGACTGTCGCCCAAGGCGCGCTCCGGGTGACATCCGCGAATGCCTTGGGCTCTGGCAACCTGTCGCTTTCCGGCGGGTCGCTGGCACTTGAGAGCGGCCTGACGCTCTCCTCGCTCGTGTGGAATTCTGCTGCCGCCATCACTCTCGACAGCCTCAACGCGCTAGCACCCCTGACTATCGCCGGATCACTCACGCTCGCCGGCACAGAGCTGCACACTTTTAACTTTGCCCAGAGCACGGTGGGTAGTAGCCCGGTGAAGCTCATGTCTTGGGGAGCGTCTGAAAGCTACATCACGCCAGAAAGTTTCCTCATCACCGGCTTAGGTAACTATCTGCTCCAGATGAGCAACACGTCGCTTTATGTTTCCGCGTTGGGAGTCGGTTCCATTGTTCTTACGAATGGTGATGCCGTTGGTGCAGGCGGATCTCTTACAAACAACGTAACCGTTTTGCCCGGAAGCGCGGCGGCAGTCTATAATAACAACCTGACTAATCCTCTCAGCCTCTCCGGAACCATCTCCAAAAATGGCGGCGTCCTCACACTGCAAGGCGATGTCAATGTCAGTGGTGCTATCGTCGGTTCCGATAGCGATTCCGATCTCGTCATAGCGGGAGGGATAACAACTCTCAGCCAGAGCAACAGCTACAACGGTCCGACGATCATCATCAACGGAGCGACTCTTACTGCCGCTGTTGCCTCAGCTTTGCCAACGGCCAACGGACGCAGCGCAATCTTCCTGGATCAAGACAAAAACGGTTCAGCAACCGGCACGGGAAGTTCTACGCTAACCATCCAGGCTAACCAATCGATTGCCTCGCTCTCCGGAGAGACGTCCTCGACGGTGAATCTAGGCTCCCAAACCCTCACCGTCGGCGAAGAGTCTGGAATAACGACTTTCGCCGGCATGATCAATGACGGCAATAACGGCGGTTCACTGTTAAAAGACGGTGCATCAACCCAGGTCCTCAGCGGCAATAGCAGCTACAGCGGAACAACCACCATCGCGGCAGGAGTCCTCCAACTGGGCAACGGCGGCGCTGCGGGGTGCCTCGGCAGTGGGGCAGTGGTCAACAACGCTCTGTTGGCTATCAACCGCAGCGATGAGTTCACGCTCTCCAACCTGATCAATGGAACCGGGGCTTTTGCCAACTACGGTTCGGGCACCTTGACGGTCTCCAACTCCAATACTTACGCCGGCATTACCACCTTGGATGGCGGCACGACTGTCTTCAAGGGCTCGATTAGCAATGCTGCAGATCTCGTCGTCGGCAACACAAATAGCGGAATCTGGATGGTTGTTTCAAATGGCGGAGTGGTGTCGGTTGGCAATGGTGTCATTGGCCAGACCTTTAGTGCCTCAAACAATTCGGTCTTGGTGACCGGCGAGAACGCGATCTGGAGCAGCAGTGGCAGCGTGACCATCGGCAAAAGCAGCAAAAGCAACAGTCTTACCATTTCTTCTGGAGGTGCCCTCGCAGCCAACGGCGTTACGATCGCTGAACAAGCCGGTTCCTCTGGGACCTTGAATATCGGTCACTTCGGGACGGGCGGCTCAGCTGGTACGGTTTCATCGGCGACCATCGCCTTTGGACAAGGGGATGGTGCTATCAACTTTAACCAAGATGACAGCGCGTCGGTAGCCAGCATCATTTCCGGTGATGGTTCCCTCAAACACCTAGGTATGGGCACGACCACGCTATCTGGCTTCAATACTTATACGGGCCAGACCACGATCAGCCAGGGAGTCCTCGTGCTCGGCCACAGCAACGCCCTTGGCCTGAGCTCGGTCTCTCTGCTGGGAGGCACTCTGGACCTGGGAGGCATCACGAACTTCGCCAATGGTCTAAGCCTCTTAGGGGGGACCGTTGCCAATGGGTCAATCGATGTTGGTCATATCCTTAGCGCTGAGTCCGGGGTGATCTCGGCCACGCTTATCGGATCTTCCTCACTCACGAAAAATGGAGCAGGCACGCTAAAGCTTTCCGACGGCCTCTACTCGGGCGGAACACTCGTCAATGGTGGAGTGCTTCGGGGTTCCACAGCGGGGCTCCAAGGCGACATTATGAATAACGCCACGGTCATCTTTGATCAGCAAGGTGTTGTCGGATTTTACGACGGCATCCTTAGCGGGACCGGGGATGTAAGCATTATGGGTACAGGCGAGGTGAGCTTCACGGGTGACAATACTTACGAGGGTTCGACGCTCATCAGCTCGGGAACACTCACACTTAATGCCGCTACCGGCTCTGCTGCTGGATCGACAGCCTCTATAACCATAGCAAGCGGCGCAAAACTTTTGGTCGCCGCAGACAACCAGGTCAATGATACCGCGTCAGTCACGCTTTCTGGAGGAACGATCCAGCGCGCCAGCGGTGTAAGCGAGACCTTCGGCGACTTGGACCTCATGCAGGCCTCATTCCTCGATTTTGGCAGCGGGCTGGCAGGTAGCCTGACCTTCGGCGCTTACACGCCTAGTGCGTTGCTTACGATCAACAACTTTGGTCTCGGCAACGCCCTCGTCTTCGGTAGCGATCTCTCCGAGTCAATCAACGACACGAGCTTGTTCCAATTCAGCGGCGGATTCACCTCAGCTTGGAATGACGGCAACAGCACCTTCACCATCACCGCCATCCCCGAACCGTCGACCTACGTCGCTGCGCTCGGCCTCCTTGCCATGATGCTCTGGCCCCGCCGCCACCGCCTGCGCGGCAAAGTTTGCTGATCCGCTTTTTGCGGGTTTCAGACGTCAGAGAGCTTCTTGGATTCAGCAGCGAGAAAACCATCCGCAGAGCCATCGTGCTAGGTCGCATCGGAAAGCGTGATTCGGCCGCCAGTGTTCAATTCGGCTTTTGCTGCATGCGAATGTTCGATGCTGCTGCGCTCTGTTGTTTTTCTTGCAGGTGACTTTCTATTGATGCACATTCGTGCGGCTGCAATAGCAGTGACAAGCACGCCAAAGTTTGTCCGTTTTTTTGAAATTTCGGCTTGGGTTTGGAGGGTCACGCCCTTCGTCGGGTGACCATTTTGGGTGTTTTTAGAAAAAGATCCCATTATCACTCAAATCACAAGTCGTTATGGGAGAACAACTTAGGGGTCATAGCTCAGTTGGTAGAGCGCCTCAATGGCATTGAGGAGGTCTGGGGTTCGAATCCCCATGGCTCCACTCCCGTCGAAGTTATTCGGTCATTTTATCTGGCCCAGCGTCCGCCTGAAAGGCCAGGCAACCAGTTGTTGCGATACATGACCGAGTAATCGGTCTTGCCGATCGCGCCGATCATGGGAACGCCGGTGGCGCGGCGCCATTTCTTCGACATGCTTTCACCGCTGTGACAGCCCCAACTCTGCACATGCGCCTTCTTTGCGAAAATGCCGCGGTGGATCTGGCCGAGTTCGTCTTCGTGCAACCACGCCTTCGATCCGCTGTCGATCTGGTTGCTGTAGTCGAACATGAAGCACGCTTTGTTCGAGTGCACGAAGATGTCGAAGCTTCCGATCTTCACGCTGTCGCGCGGTTGCCCGGCATTGAGATAATTGACCAGCGTGTCGGTCGAGTTGAACCAGATGAGCCGCGCTCCGTATTTTGCCGCGGTCTGGGAAATCCACGACGTGAGGGGACCTTCGTTCTGGCGCAGGCGACGTTCGTAGGCCGGACGGTAAACCAGCCAAGTCATCCGCGCATTTGGGTCCGCTGCCTTGATCTCTTGGAAGCGCGTCACGGCGGGGCGAATGAAATTGCCCCACCAGCGGTCGTGCGGCGGATTTTTGAATTTCTCCCACTGGTAAAGCGAGGGCCCGCCGCTGACCACGATGTGTTCCTGTTGGTAGGCGGCGTGCAAGGGTGCAGCGGCGGCGATGCAGAGCAGGGTAATGGCGATGAGGCGTGGCATGGAGCGCTAAAGTTTCCGCGAAAAGTGGTTCAGGGCAAGAGGAACTGGTTTCAGTAGCCGATGATGTCGAGGCCTTCGATAGCTTGGAAGTGCTTCGGATTTCTGGTCAGGAGACGTGCGCCGTGACCTTTGGCCGTGGCGGCAATCCAAAGGTCGTTGTGCGATCGGCCATCGAGTTTACGTGCCTTACGCAAGGAGGAGGCGATGTTGCCGTAGTGCTCCGCTGTATCAAGATCTGACGAAACAATGTTTCGCCGGCGGAGCAAAAACAACGCTTCCTGCACGCGTGCCGGCGCGACCATCGCGGCTCCGTCCAAGAACTCACCCGCCGCCGCCGCAGGAACAATGAGTGTTTCGGCTCCGTGGGCAAGGAGAGCCCGGTTGACGGGCGCGGACAAATCACCTTTGGCGCGGAATTCGTCGATGAGAACGGTGGTGTCTACGCAGATCACGGCTTCTCGACATCCCACTCGGCCCACTTGCGATTGGACCTGACCACCGACTCGAACTTTTCCTCATCGGTTTTGCTGCTCTCGCTCTTTCCCCAAACGGCAGCAGCTTCGCGCACGGCATCGGCGCAGGTGCCATGTCCATTGTCGGCATCAGCCAAGCGATCGAGCAGTTTGGTGAACGACTCGCTCTCCCGTTTGCGCCCAGCCAATTTCCGGTAAACCTCGGCGTCGACGGCAATGGTTTTGGTAGCCATGTATGTAGATTTACATACAGATAGTGGCTGTCAAGGTAGGTGGCGCTGCACAGGTTGAGATGTAGCGGTGGCGTCCTCGCCGCCGGTCTTTGTCGATAAACGGCCGTCAGTAGGGATCCGCGTACGGCGAACAGGCTGGTGACGCTGCAGGAATGCAGTGTTTGAATGGGATTCGCCGCCGGGGACGGCGGCGCTACAGTTTGGTGTGGCTCGGTTGAAGAGGCTTGATGAAGTCTACTCGGACCATCCGGTCTATTTCGTGACTGCTTGCACGTTGGAGCGGCGGGAGTTTTTGGTACGGGGGTCGGTTTTACGGGCGGTGACGGAATTCGGCGAGCGTGGTCCCGAGAATGGTGCATGGTTGGGAAGTTTTGTACTCATGCCTGATCATTTGCATGCTTTCGTTGCTATTGATGCGGAACGTTGCCGGTTGTCGGCATGGATGAGCGGGTTGAAGGCGGTGATCGTGCGTGTGTTGAAAGATGAAGGCGTTGGGGGTCCGTATTGGCAGAAGGGATTTTTCGATCATGTGCTGCGCGGGAGTGAGTCGGCCTCGGAGAAGTGGGAGTATGTGCGGAATAATCCGGTGAGGGCGGGGTTGGTGAATCGCGCGGAAGATTGGCCCTTCTGGGGGCAGGTGCATTTGTTGAGATCGGATGAGGTCGGGATGTAGTGGTGGCGGTTTGCAGATGTAGCGGCACCGTCCCCGGTGCCGGTTGTTGCGTTCGATTCGTCGCCGGGGACGGCGACGCTACATAGGGTTGTTGATCGGAATGTTGTTGACCGAACGCGGACGCGCACAAAAAAACCGGGGCGGCCGTGAGGCCGCCCCGGTGTGATTAGTTAAGGCTTTGGGCCGGACTTAGTAGTCCATGCCGCCCATGCCGCCCATGCCGCCGCCGGGCATAGCCGGGGCTTTCTCCTTCTCGGGGATCTCGGTGACGAGAGCCTCTGTGGTGAGGAGCAGGCCGCTGATGGACGAGGCGTTTTGCAACGCGCTGCGGGTGACCTTGGTCGGGTCGACCACGCCGGCTTTGACGAGGTCTTCATACGCGCCGGTGGCGACGTTGTAGCCTTCGTTGCCTTTGCCCTTCTTGACTTCCTGCACGATGAGGGCGCCTTCCAGACCCGCGTTGTCGGCGAGTTGGCGGAGCGGCGCTTCGACCGCGCGGTTCACGATCTGGGCGCCGATGGCTTCGTCACCCTCGAGCTTGAGGTTGGCGAGGACCTTCTGCGCGCGGATGAGGGCGACGCCGCCGCCGGGGACAATGCCTTCCTCGACCGCCGCACGGGTGGCGTGGAGGGCGTCTTCGACGCGGGCTTTCTTTTCCTTCATCTCGGTCTCGGTCGCGGCGCCGACATTGATGACGGCAACACCGCCGGCCAACTTGGCGAGGCGCTCTTGGAGCTTCTCACGGTCGTAGTCCGAGGTGGTTTCCTCGATCTGACGGCGGATCTGGGCGACGCGGCCCTGGATGTCTTTGCTCTTGCCTTCACCTTCGACGATCGTGGTGGCTTCTTTTTCCACGACGACGCGTTTGGCTTTGCCGAGGTCATCGAGCGAGATGCTCTCGAGCTTGATGCCGAGGTCCTCGGTGATGCAGCGGCCGCCGGTAAGAACGGCGATGTCTTCGAGCATGGCTTTGCGGCGGTCGCCGAAGCCGGGGGCTTTGACGGCGCACACTTGCAGGGTGCCACGGAGTTTGTTGACCACGAGGGTGGCGAGGGCTTCGCCTTCCACGTCCTCGGCAATGATGAGGAGCGGACGGCCGCCTTTGGCCACTTTCTCGAGCAGCGGAAGGAGGTCCTTCAGGCTGCTGATTTTTTTCTCGTGGATGAGAATGTAGGCGTTCTCGAGAACGGCTTCCATCGCTTCCGCGTTGGTCGCGAAGTAGGGCGAGAGATAGCCTTTGTCGAACTGCATACCTTCGACGACGTCGAGGGTGGTTTCGATCGACTTGGCTTCTTCCACCGTAATGGTGCCGTCCTTGCCGACTTTCTCCATCGCGTCGGCGATGATCTGCCCGATCGTTTTGTCCCAGTTGGCCGAGACGGTCGCGACCTGCGCGATTTCGCTGCTGTCGGAGACCTTTTTGGAGATCTTGCCGAGTTCGGCGACGACGGCCTCGACGGCCTTATTGATGCCGCGTTGAAGCGACGTCGGGTTGGCCCCGGCGGTCACGTTCTTGAGGCCTTCGCGATAGATCGCTTCGGCCAGCACGGTGGCGGTGGTGGTGCCGTCGCCGGCGATGTCGGACGTCTTGGACGCGACTTCGCGGACGAGCTGGGCGCCCATGTTCTCGTAAGGATTCTCGAGCTCGATCTCCTTGGCGACGGTGACGCCGTCCTTGGTGATGGTCGGGCTGCCGAATTTCTTGTCGAGGATGACGTTGCGTCCCGACGGCCCGAGGGTCGCCTTGACGGCTTTGGCCAATTTCTCGACTCCGCGGAGCAAGCTGTGCCGCGCGGCTTCATCGAATTCCAATTGTTTAGCTGCCATAATTTTTAAGTATTCAGATTACAGTTTTCAGTGATTCAGTTGTTAGCTGAGGACGCCGAGGATGTCGTCCTCGCGCATGATGAGGTAGGACTTGTCGTCCACCTTGATTTCGGTGCCGCCGTATTTGCTGAAGAGCACCTTGTCGCCGACTTTGACAACGAACTCGATTTTCTTGCCGTTGTCGTCGGTTTTTCCGGTGCCCACAGCGGCGATTTTGCCTTCCTGCGGCTTTTCTTTGGCGGTGTCGGGAATGATGATCCCGCCCTTGATGGTTTCCTTTTCGTCGAGCGGCTCAACGAGCACGCGATCGCCGATAGGTTTAACTTTGGATGCCATGGTTGTGTTTGGTTACCTCCGTTTGGTTGTTGGTTTTGTTGGTTGATGTTGAAGGCGCGGACGAACACCCGCCCGTCCGCGCGGTTTCAAAGTTGCGGTCGCGTCAGGCTTTCTTGTCCTCGTCGACCATTTCGAACTCCGCATCGACAACGTCGCCCTCTTTCTTGGGCTCCGCGCCGGCTGCGGCTTCGGGTCCGGGACCCGCGGCGCCTTGCGGCGGCGGGGCCTGCTGGGCCGAGGCCTGCTTGTAGAGTTCGCTGCTCACTTCCTGGAACTTGGCCTGCAGGGCTTCGGCGGACGACTTGATGGCGTCCGTGTCCGAACCCTTGAGGTCTTCGCGAACCTTGGCCACGAGATCCTCGACATCCTTCTTGAGGTTGCCGGGAACTTTGTCGCCGAGGTCCTTGAGTTGTTTCTCGCACTGATAGGCGAGCGAGTCGGCGTTGTTGCGCGCCTCGACACCTTCCTTGGCCTTGGCGTCATCGGCGGCGTGCGCCTCCGCTTCCTTCTGCATGCGGTCGACTTCGTCCTTGCTCAGTCCGCTTGAGCCGGTGATGGAAATTTTCTGCTCCTTGCCCGAACCGAGATCCTTGGCCGAGACATTGAGAATTCCGTTGGCATCGATGTCGAAGGTCACCTCGACCTGCGGAACGCCGCGCGGCGCGGGCGGGATGCCGTCCAGATGGAACGTGCCGAGCTGCTTGTTGTCCTTCGCCATGGGGCGCTCGCCTTGCAGCACTTTGATTTCCACGCCCGGCTGGTTGTCGGCGTAGGTGGAAAACACGTTCGACTTCTTGGTCGGGATGGTGGTGTTGCGCGGGATCATCGGCGTGGCGATGCCGCCGGCCGTCTCGATGGCGAGGGTCAGCGGAGTCACGTCGAGAAGGAGCACGTCCTTCACGTCGCCCTTGAGCACGCCGCCCTGGATGGCCGCGCCGATGGCTACGACTTCGTCGGGGTTCACGCCGCGGTGCGGGTCGCGTCCGATGAGATTCTTGGCCGTCTCGATGACCTTAGGCATGCGCGTCATGCCGCCGACGAGCACGAGTTCATTGACTTCGTTTTTGCCGAGTTTCGCATCCTTCAAGCACGCCTCGACCGGTTTGATCGTGCGGGCGAAGAGGTCATCGGTGAGCTGCTCGAGTTTCGAGCGGGTGAGCTT